>JBKHIF010000030.1:0-15968 GCA_046538795.1 Candidatus Woesearchaeota archaeon
GAAACACGATTGAAACTTTGTTTAAATGTGCGCAGAAATTTAAAAAATTTCTTTTCGTTTTTGTGAGATTTGCCCTGCAAGGGTACTTTTCGAGTAGGTCGGGGAATAGCCATCGGTTTGAGTTATAACGAAAACAAATATAAATGGGTGCACCCCCAAATAAGAATATGGTTGTGAAAACAAAAGAAAAAAACAAAAAATCTTCAGTTGTTTCTAAAAAAAAGACTTCTGCAAAAAAAAGGATAAGATCCAGTTATGAAAAGCCGCTTGTCCTTATAAATTTCAAAACATATGAACAGGCAACAGGTGATAATGCGCTTGAGCTTGCTTTGATATGTGAAAAAGTTGCTCTTGATACAGGTGCGAACATTATTGTTGCTGTTCAGCCTACTGATATTAGGATGATTGCAGAGACAGTTTCTATCCCTGTCTATTCACAGCACATTGATCCTGTTACTTATGGTTCTTTTACAGGTCATGTTACACCTGAGTCTGTAAAACAGGCTGGAGCAGCAGGAACACTTCTTAATCATTCAGAAAATAGGTTGAGAATTGACATACTTCAGGCCTGTGTAATTGCAGCAAAAAATATAGGTATAAAGACCGTGATATGTGCAAATGATGCAATAATCGGACAAGCTGTTAATTCTCTTGAACCTGATTATATTGCAGTTGAACCTCCTGAACTTATAGGGGGAGATATTTCTGTTAGCGATGCAAAACCTTCTGTTATAAAAGAATCCGTAAAACGGATTTCAGGAAAATCAAAAAAGAAAACAGTTTTGGTAGGTGCAGGCATAAAGACAAATAAGGATTTTAAAAAATCAATAAAACTTGGAGCAAATGGTGTTCTTATCGCCTCAGGAATTACAAAAGCAAAGGATCCTGAAAAGGCATTGCGCGACTTAATCAAAGGAATTTTTAAAAAATAATTTTTATTTTTTTTATCTTTCATTTAGCAAAGATTTAAATATCGTTTTTCTTTTAGTGTTAAGTAATGTCTTTCTTAAAAACACAGAGAAAAAAGGCTATTCATGTTGCAGAGAAATGCATTGAATGCGGAAGATGTTTTCAGTACTGCCCATTTGATATTTTTCCCAAGGATCACCTGAAATGCTATTATCTAATAAGGCAGGCAAACAGTGCAGTGATGTTTGGAACTCCAATATCTAACGAGCTTAAGAAAATGCTTTATAAATGCAGTGTCTGCGATCGTTGTTTTGATGTCTGTCCTGAAGAGATACACAGAGCAGATGCAAATCTTTACCAGAAATTGAAACTTCCCAATCCTGTGAAACAGTCTCTTAATCTTCCATCTATAATACCTTCAATAAAGATAGGCATATCTTCTGTAGGATTAAGTGCAAAAACAAAAGAAGAAAGAAACTGGATTAAGAGCATCAATACTCTTGAACCTGCTCGTGTAATGGTATATCATGGATGCTATATTAATTTTTCAAAAGACACATGCATGCGTCTTGAAAATATCCTTACACTTGCAAACGAAAGCTTTAGCTCTGTTGGAGGCAAAAATTTTTGTTGCGGAGGGATAGATGGTTACAGGGGACAGGATAATTTTAAAAAATCATATTCAAAACTCAAAAAAGTCATAGAAAAGATCAATCCCTTTGAGATTATAACTACATGCGGGCATTGTTTTGAAGTTCTTGACAGAATAATTTATGAAATGGATGTAGATATCAAAGTAAGGCATGCAACAGGAAAAATACTTGAATATGTCGAAGCTAAAAAGATCAAGCTTCATAAGCTTGAAACTTCTGTTACAATCCATGATGCCTGCCTTATGCCTTATCTCTATGAAGATGATGGTCCTGTAAGAAAACTTCTCAAAAAGATCGTAACTGTAAACGAGATGCAGAATTCAAAGGATCAAAGCAATTGCTGTGGGAACATATCCTTAGCATATGATAGCAGGCTTGTGGACAAGCAAAATGAAAAGATAATAAAACAATTCCACGACTCAAAGGCATCTCATATCTGCACTTACTGCCCAAGATGCACAGAGATATTTGATCGTTATCCTAAAGATACCAAGGCTCTTGATATTATAGATATAATCTATGATTCTATCTTTAGGAAACAGTATCCTAGCAAAATTGAATTTGTTCCAAAGCTTGAAAAGAAAAAAAATGATGATCAGCTTTTAAGTATAGATAAAGATGCCAAATCAAGAGAAAAATCCAAAAAAATTCCTGATTATCAGAATACTTCTGCTGATAATTTTGTTTCAATTTCTGACAAAAACATCCAAGGTTCAACAGATGGATCAATATCAATAGATGCTCCAAAGAGGATTACCAGAAAAAATATGCTTCATGGATTGAAAAAAAAGGTCAAGCACTTAACAGGTTATGAGAATCTTGCAGATGCAAGAAAAGATAATAAGAATCATAATAGTAACTCAAAAAAAAAATCACATTCAAAAAATAAGCGCTCAAGAATTGACGTGAAAAAAAATTCCGGAAAAAGATCCAAAACAAATAATACATCCAAGGTGAATAAAAAGACACCTAAAAAAAGCAAATAATAAAAGATAGTTCTTTTTCTGATTTATCATGATACTTTCAGATGTGCATTGCCACCTTGATCATCCTGCCATCTCTTCAAGGATTGATGATGTTATTGCGAATGCGAAAAATGCTTCTGTTAAGGCAATGATAACAAATGGCATAAATCCTGAAACTAATAATATTTCTTTAAATCTATCAAAAAAATATGAAAATGTGTATTCTGCTCTGGGAATATATCCTATTGATGCTCTTCAGAATGAAGCAAAAGACGTTGAAGGCGGTTATCCTGTCACAAAGAATAGTTTTGACTGGAATGAACACATCAACTGGATAAAAGATAAGATAAAGACAAATAGGAATGTTCTTGCGATAGGAGAGGTCGGACTTGATTATAATTTTCCAGAGCCAGATAAAGACCTTCAGAAAAAAATCTTCCAGAGATTCATAGAACTTTCTGAAAAGACAAAAAAACCTCTGATAATACATTCAAGAAAAGCAGAAAGTGATGTTGTTGAAATGCTTCTCTCATCAAAACTTAAAAATCCTGTTATGCATTGTTTTTCAGGCAAGAAAAAACTTGCTGCAACGATAAGGGATAATGGCTGGAATTTTTCTATACCAAGCAATGTTGTCAGAAGCCAGCAATTCCAGAGAATTGTTGATGAAACACCTTTATCCCAGATTTTTACAGAAACAGATGCCCCTTATCTATCTCCTTTCAAAGACCAGATAAATGAACCTGCATTCATCGTAGAGAATGTGAAAAAAATTGCAGAGATTAAAAAGATGACTGCAGAAGAGGTTTCTAATCAGATATATTGGAATTTTCAGAGACTTTTTCTTTGATCATCTGAATATCGTCCTATCAATATTCAGTAAGTTTTTAATAATTGATGATCATAAATATGTCCAGATGAAAAATAAAAGAGGAACTGCTGAACAAGTTGACTGGGCAATGAGCCTTGCGATATTTCTTCTTTTTGTAGTTTGGTTTTTTCTTATAATAAGACCATTTACACAGCAGGAAGAGAACAAAGATGTAATTATCCAGGATATTAAAGAAAAATTTAATTTGCAGACGTATCATACTATCGAGAAAATCCCTATCTTTCCTGTTATGTCTCATCATGGTTTGGGAGTTCCTGTTTTTGTCCAAAAACCTCTTCTTAAAGATATTATAGTGGAAAATGGGGTTGATTATGCGGATTATGAAAAAAATATTGTTTTTCTTGCAGATACTGTTTCAAAACAAGATGTTATTTTTCTTAAGGTATCGGATAAGAATTATTCTGATCCTAAATCAGGATCTTTTATACGAGAGCAGAATAACAGGATTTCAATAGATTCTATGAATTATTCTGCATATTTTTCTGATTTTCTTTTAAGGACAATTTCTTTTAACAATATTGTCCAGATAAAAAATGCAAGTTACTTTTTGGAAGGAGAATCATTTGATGTTTCAGATGCTCAGAAAGAAATAAATCCTGTATATATATCATATAATTTTTCAAATAATGTTTTTTATTCAGAACAAGTAGTTTTTAGAGATAACAGTTTTGTATATGGAAAAATAATTCCACATAAGACAATAACACAGGATTATTTGTTTGAGATTGACCTTGATCTGGATAGTACATTTATCAACTATGATTTAGGTTCTGGCAGTTCTGTTTTGAACGGATGTGTGAATTTGGAAGGAAATCGAGTAGAGATTAGCAATGGCACTCAAAGCATAGGATTTTCATGTACTGAAACAATGTCTTATGCTCTATGCAGCTACCAAAGCAGAGTAGAATTATCTATATCAGCACAATTATCAAAAGATTCTCATATAGAATATGCAATAAGTTCATATTCAGGATCAGAAGATCTGTTTCAGGGTGAATGCATCTGGGATAACAGGACAAAGATTGGTCTTTCCAAAAAAGAAGAAGGTATATCTTTGGACAAGCTTTTTTTACTTGATGATTATGATGGTGTTGTTCTTAAACGCAGCTTGAACATATCACGAGATGTTGATTTTGGAGTCGAAATATATAATATGTCCAGACACAAGATTTTTGATATTGCAACCGCAGATTCTGGTTCAAGAGATGTATATGCTTTGCAGTACAGAGATTATCTGATGGATAATTATGGAACTAAAACACCTGTCTTTGTAAATGTCAAGACATGGTAAATTTGGGTTTTCAGATTGGTAAATATAAATATTAAAAAAAAAGGGTTGATGAAAACAGTTGAAGTATTTATTGCAGCCATAATTACTTTTACTTTTGTGATAATAATACTTCCACCCAAATATAACTATGATTCAGATCTTTCAAATTCACTTTTGGATAATCTTGACAGAGATGATGTTTTCAGGAAATGTGTTATACAGGAAAATACATCCTGCATAGAACAAAAACTATCAGAAAGCCTTTTGGGATTTTATAATTATACTTATGCAGTTGTTTCAGATCCGTTGGATCAAGGCAATCTGAATCTTCCTGATACTAAGATAGATGTTTATAATGTTGTTATATCTGGAAATTATACTTACTATAATCCAAAAATATTTAAACTCTATTACTGGACTATTATAGAGTGATTGTGAAAAAGATCAGGTGATCCACATGAAAATTACTATAGATACATCGGTTGATTCAAAGGATGAGATCAAAAAAGTTATAAATCTATTAAGTCATATGGTCGGACATAATATTTCGCTGAATGAGAACTCTTCTTCAGGAAGCTCTTACAGTCAGCAAAGTTCTCAGGCTTCATATAATCAATCTGATGAAAAATCTTCTTCTTCTCAGAATCAGGGAGATGGTTTCATGAATCTTTTTGGTTCTGGTGATTCAACTCCTCTGAAAGATGTTTTCGAGTCTTCACAAAATCATGATGTGGGCAGCGATCAGACCAGCCAGCCGTCTCAGGAAAGAAAAGAAGATAAGACAAACAATGGAATAAGAATAATTGAATACTGAATTAATTTTTATTTTTATTTCAAAATTTTGGGTTGCCCTGAAAGGGTACTCCTTTGGAGCAATGCGAATTTTGAAATTAGAAAATCACGTCTTGGTGAAAACCATAATGTCCCACACTTTGCCCCACAGGAGCACTCTTCGAGCAGTGTGGGGATCGGCTTGAGCAGTGATTTTCTTTATTTGACATATTCTTGACTTTCAGATAATGACAAAAGTTAATATAATATGCGAAATGATTTATCTTGGTGAGGATGAAAAAACATACTTTTGGTTCCAGAGACATGCTTGAACAAAAGGACGAAATTGATGATATTGATTATAACATCAAGCTTATCAAAGAAAGGCTTATAGAGAAGGTTCCGACTCATTTTTCTTTGCAGAATGTTGTTGATGCTTTTTTTGCCGCTCTTTTGATAGGTCTTACTTTTATACTGAAAGGAGCTTTGGTTAGAACTGCTTTATCTCTTACATCTTGGCATATTTTGGCAGTAGTTGTGTTTACGTTTGTAATCTTGTTTATCCAGATATATTTCATAAGCTACCAGAGAGTAAAAAACAAGGAAGAAAGAAGTTTTGGTCAATTTCTTTTTAAGAGGATGATCACGATAACAGGTGTTGCGCTGATAGTTACTTTGGTGCTTGTTTTCATGCTTGCAGTAAATATACAGGCCGGAGGATTGTTCAATACTTTCAAGGTTATTATTCTTCTCTGGATGGCGTGTTCTATAGGTTCGGCCATACCTGGACTTCTAAAGAAATACTAACAAAATTATAAGGAATAATAATCCTGAAGAACTATTTGGTCCATATTTTCGAGATTTTTGAGTATATAGAGTTTTCCATTGCCGTATTCTGTAATTTGTTGTGCCATATTTCTTCCATCTATAAGATTTATTCCGATGACAGAAATCGTTATGTTATGTGATCTTGCCTTCATTACAGCTTCAAGGATATCTTCTTTATCACCTACTGTTGGAACAGCATCTGTTATCATGATAAGATGTTTTGTTACATCTCCTGGAGGAAACATCTCTATCGCTTTATCTATTGCAAAAACCATGTTTGTCTCTTTGCCTGCCTTTATTCTTGTCATCTTATCTATTACTCTGAAAAAATCATCAGTAGGCATAAGATATTCTTCTACGTTTGAACTGAAAACAACAAGACCTACTTTGTCATGTGACGAAATTGCTTTATGAGCAAGACCAATACCAGCCTTTTTTGCAACTTCCATCTTTTTTCCTTTCATGCTTCCTGAAGAATCCATGGCATATATCAGATAGATGTTGCCTTTATTTTTTCTTGTGAAAATCTTGAGATCCTCTGGAGCGACTTCTTTGTGGCCTCTTCTAAGCGCTGTTTTTATGGTCCTTTTCATTGCGATGTCTCTGTATCTGTAGTTCTTATTGTAAGAATCGACATCTTCTTTTTCACCATAGATGGATTTTTTATCTGATATTTTTTCACCAAACATATCTTTTGGAGTAATCTTGTCAAGTTCCTGCATACAGAGAGTAAGAGACGCAAGCTTGAATCCTTTTTCAGTGATGTTTCCTTCCTTATCGATAAGCTTTTGTTTTCTTAATTCTTCAATCTTTTGGAATATATTATTTTTAAGTTCTCTTTGAAACTCAGGAATTTTTGCATTTCGCTTTACAAAACTTTCATCAAAACCACTTAGCTCCTGGATAATTGTTTCTCCCAGAAGTTCTTTTGCAGAACGATAATCTTTTGTGAGCTTATCAAAAATGACATCAGGAGAAAAGGAAACACCTTTATTAACAGCTTCATTAAGGGCTTTCCCTTTTTTTTTCTGGCCGTCATCTTCCATTACAGAATGCATAAGTTTTTCTTCTTCAGTCTTTTTTAGAGAGCCTTTTTTCTTATCAATTTCCCCTTTTTCTTTCTCTGCTTTATTCTTCCTAGGGAACCTCACTCTCTTTTTCAGTAGAACCAGATTCAGAATCAAGATTATTCAGATCAATGTTATTTGCTTTAGCAAATGCTTTGAATTCTTCTTCAAGGACTTCAGAAGGCGACTGAAGATATCTTATTGATGGCTTAAGCTTTATTCTGTGGGCAAGTACAGAATCCATGGCTTCCTTTATGTCCTTGAAATTTGGATTGTTCCTTCCTTCCAAAAGAGCGTTACTTTGTACTCTTTCATAAAGTCCGATACTTGCTCTTACCGAAGGAAATTTCTCAAGTTTTGATGAATTTCTTAAGGAGCGCACGAACGCTATTATCGTTTTCTTGATATTTTCGCTCATATCAAGCAGCTTTTTTCCTCTTTTGGAAACTATAGTAACCTCATTATCAAGATTGTCAGGATAGCCCATTTGGATCAAATCAAACCTATCAAGAAAAACATCTGAAAGGTTCTCTGTCGAAAAATCTTTTGGATTCATTGTGCCTATGAAAAGAAGATCTATGTCAAAATCAACTTCAAAAGATCCTATTGTAGCTTTTCCTTCTTCAAGGACTTGCAAAAGAGAGTTCTGCAGTTTTTCTGAACATCTGTTTACTTCGTCAAAAAACAGTATGCCGTTATTTGCCTTGAAAATCTTTCCTGGTGTAAATGCCTCTAAAGAAAGCGGTCCGAATTTCATGGCTTTTATAGGATCTATATCTCCAATGAGATCTTCTACTGTAAGGTCAGGAGAACCCTGGACTCTTATGAATCTCTCGTCTCCTGAAAGGGTTATTTTTTTCGGTTTTTTTCCCTGGATTGTTTTTGGAGTTTTTTCAATGCTTGTCCTAAACTCATCATCATAGACCTGGATTTCAGGTAGCATTGCAGAGATGTTTTTTGCAAGGGTCGTCTTTCCAATTCCAGGAGGACCAACAAGTATTATATGCCTTCCTGTAAGAAGCGCTGATCTTATCTGTTTTTTGACATCTTCAAGTCCGATAATGTCATTGAACATGTTTTCTTTGAGAAATATTTTTTTAAGCTCTTTGAGTTCCATTGTAAATTGCCAAATAAATTTATATGTTTAAAAAGATTTTGTTTTCCTGTCTGCTTTTTTTCAAACCATGATAAGCGTGAGTGTTATTCCAGAAAGCATAGGTATTAGTATGTTATCATCGATAAATTTCAGGTCAATCAATTCAGAAAGCATCCCTATTGTTGATGCAATGATTGCAGGAAATAAAGGAGTTATAAAAGAACAGGCGATTGCTGATACTATGATTCCTGATACTGTTCCTTCAAGGCTCTTATTACAGATTTTTGTAGTTCCTAATTTTTTTCCTATGATGGTTGATATTGCATCCCCGAAAGTAAGTATTGCTATCGAAGCTAAAGCAATATCTTTTGAAAAGATAAGGACTGATATGAAAAATCCTGTTGTTGTTGTTATGGCTCCTTTGCCTGGCATAATATTTGTTTCTTTTTCTCGTCCAAATAATTCCAGCATATAGCTTATAAAAGGTATTTGCCTTTTTTTACAGATCAAAGAAATAAGTATTCCAAAAATTATGAGAAATCCAAGAATGGCTGCCATAATCTCTTGTTTGATTACATAGAGTGATGCAATAACTATAAAGCCATAAGCCAGATGAAATGTCTGTCGTCTTGCTTCAAGATTATCTCTTTTTGTGATCTGTTTTTTTAGACCAATCATTTTATGTTGTCCCTGGAAATCATTTTTATTCTTAATTGTTTTTCCAGATATCAATAGCTTCGACCAATAGTCTGAGAGATATTTCAGATGTTTTTTTCCATCTTTGTATAAATGTATTTATTTCTGTGAAATCAATAATATTATTTTGATTAGAATCTGCTTCATGATATTCTTGATATTTGATACATGTAGTATGTGATCCGTGAGTTGCAGAAAGAGCCCAATAAGAAAGTTCTGTCACATCCTGTTGACCTGTTCTGAATGCATAGTCTGAAGCGATTGTATATTCCTGACCTCCTTCAGGAGTTACATATGCTGAATATGTTTTTGTTTCCATATCAACTTCAAAGCGTACATCATAATTCAGATTTGTGGTATAATTTAGTAGTGTCTCATATTGGTATGATCCACCATTTCTTGCATCTACATTATTGTTAGTATTGAATCTTACTGTAATTGCATAATCGCTCCATGTTGATCCCTGCGAATCTGCAAAAGAAATCAATCCGTCAGAACCCATGTTGTGAATGGTTGTATTAAAACTTAATATAAATGATTCAGACATTGGAAATTGAAGAGGAAAATTATTCCATGCACTTGTACTTGTAAAGCATATTGTCCTGCATTCTTCACAGCAGAAATTGCTGCAAGTTGAATCAAATTGAGATATGTGTCCTGAAGCGCATTCATCACAGCAGTAGTATCCTTGGTTTAGGCATGTTGGTTCAGTATCAGAGCAAGTACCGCCGATGCAACACCTGTTTGCACAATCTCCTGAAGAAGAAAATGATCCTCCTTCACAGGTTTGTCCCTGAGAACAGCATGTCCCTTCCTGATCAGAACATGCGCTTATAGTTCCCTGATATTCAATTGCTCCTATGTCAGGGAAGGAATCTCTGGAATTTCCAAATATATCTGTTTCTGGGATTTTTATTTCTGAATTTCCCTGATAGCCTGAGTTTGTTGCCTGACTTTCTTCATCTATCATGAAATCATTCTTTACAGGATCGAAAACCTGATTTCCGTATGCATCTGGTATCCCTGAAAACAATGGATCTGAATTTACTATATCATTAGTATTTTCAGTATATTGCCCGGTTGAATATCCAAACATATTATAATTGCCTCTATGCTCTGATGGAATGTATGAGGCTCCCATATGGGCATAATTTATAGAAAGTATGATGTTGTTGTACATATCAAGATTGTTTACGTTTGGTCCTATTGCAAGACCTCCGTAAGACCCCTGCACTTTTCCCCATAATATATTGTTGTATAATTTTATGTTATTAACTTCCTGAAGGTAGAATATGAATCCTGTTTCAGGCGTGTAGAATATATTGTTTTCAAAAAGAAGATTTGAAGCGATACCATCCAGATTTCCCATGAATACAGCTGCTGTACTTCCAACTTCATATACAAGATTTTCTGTGAAATTGCTATTTTCTATTCCGAAGATTTCAATTCCATCGCTGTGGCCGTTGTAGCATTGGCCGCATCCGTTATCTGTTCCGCATGAATGAAGATTGCTTATGGTATTGTTCTTGAATTTAAGATAGCTTCCTGAATGCATCCCAAGTCCGTCATCAGCAGCAGGCATAAGAAGCCGATATTAGAAGACAGGAACAGCTTCCCATGGTCTGTGTTCCTCCTGATTCCTGAAAATTGCCGTTCATATCAATGCTTTTAAGCGTTACGTGCTCGCTTCCTATATTAACTGCATTTCCTCTTAATTCTCCGCGAATTTCCAGATTCAGTCCGTTTCCATCAACATAGTAATATGGTTGAGAAAAACTTATTGGAGAAAAAACTGTTTTTCCATCACCAAAACTATCTTGCCATCCTGTTGATGAGCCGTGGTCAGACATGGTGGCTTTTTTTATTTTTATCAAATTTGTTCCTGATGGAGAATCATCAAAATCATAAGAAGGATATGTTCCGTCTGCAATATAATGTGTTGCTCCTCTTTCCAGATTATCTGGAAGTTCGGTGTAGGCGTTATTCCAGTCAGATCCATCATTATTTCCAGAAGCATCTGATCTTATGTGATATGTACTTCCAGATTCAGGAATGTCTTCACAATTTTCTGTATCAAAACCAGAACAATCTGAAAGACATGATAATGATCCGGTATCATAACCTTGAGATATGCATGTGTTTCCGTTAAGATCGGTTCCGTCACAGGTTTCACCTGATTCAGCGATACTATTTCCACAGACCGGAGAAGCCAGATTGCAATTTTTGTTGCATCCAAGATTGCATGGATCATAATCGCATGCTCTTTGATTTGGATAATCATCACAGGTTTGTGCGATAATTCCTGTGTCTGAATTTGCCCATGCACATCTTACATTCTCGCCATCACAATCATAGTGTCCCTGTGAATATGTATCTGTAGGATCATCCATTTTCCATGTGCAGCCATAATTATCCCTGTGGATATCCCATAGAGATGATGCAAAATGATTTGAGTGATGTCCTGGATTAGCACCCCCTGTAGTTGTCACTTGAGAATATCTATCTTGGTAATCAAACAAAGCATCATGGTTCCATAAATCTTTTGCATCCATTATATGTGCAGAAAGGATAAATCCATACCACGAAACAGCATTACAGCATTGCCTGTATCTTGAATCCCAGCTTTTAGCATCATGTTCAGGACTGTCTGCATGTCTTATTCCCCACTCAGCCAACCCTATATCTGATGTTTGATACGGAAAAGAATCTCCGCTTGTCCTTTCAACTTCTTCCTGAGAGACATAATAAGTCTGGTCATCTTCTCCAAATCTTGCTCCGGTAGTATCCCAGCTTCCTATGTTTTTCATATCATCATTATCAAGCATAATTCCTGCAAGTATTATAGGGAATTTTCTTCCTGAAGAATGACCTCCATTATTGGGCCAGCCTCCGCCATTTTCTATTATTGCATAATTATCTATGCCAAGTTGAATATATTTGTAGAGAAGTTCTTGTTTTTCAGCATCTGCAAAATCCATGTTTAGCATCATTGCTGCAATGCTTGAATCTGCAGAAATATCTCTCCCATATGTTTCCATGTATGAATGGTGGATTTGTGCACCATCCCATTCCCACAGAAAATCAAGCCAAGGTCTTGAAAAAGGCGCAAGTGCGGTTTGCATAGAGGGGGTGTCTGCTGTATGCCCTAAATTTCCAAGCAAAGAATAATCAAGGTTTTCTGTAGAATACATTGTTTTATCATTACCCGAATAGGCAGGTCTGAAGGAATTATCAAGAGGAGATGATGAAAGTACAGTGAGTATCGCAACATCTTCTATGGGAAAATCTTCATGTATGCAGTCTCCAAAAAAATCATACCATCCGTCTCTTCCTGCATCATCAGTACATTCTGTAGGGTCTGGTTTACTTTTTGTTGATATGAGAGAGCTTTGTACAGGGACAGACAAGGGTAAATCTAATGAAACATCATAAGTATGTTGTCTTGCCCTGGAATCAAAATTATGCCCGTCTGCAGTAACTGGATTTATCATAAAACCATTTCTTGCTGTAACATATACGCACTCATAATCAATGCAGTAATCAGCATAGGCGTATTCTCCAAGATAATCTGTAGGATGATTTTCACAATATACAAGCTGTTCAGCTCCTCCATGGTGCCTGCAATAATCTGTTGTATAAGAAATATCATAGATGGGTTCAGGATCTATTGATGTTATTGTCACAGGTCCTACAACCCAATAATCTCCAGTTACAAATTGTCCGCATTGATATGCCTGGTCAAATGTCCAGGTTATTGCATGCTGTGTTATGGATGTGTCAGAACCTGATTCGCAGGATGCATTTGTGATTATAGGAAAACATAGAAGTAGAATAAATGATATGATTATTTTTTTGAAATGTATCTTCATTTTATATTTTGATTTATATTCTTTTAAATAAATATTGGATTTATGATATTATCTTTGCTGCTGCAATTTTTTCTTTTACGTAGTTTTCTTTTAGCAGTTCTTCTATAAGCTCTTTTGGTTTTGTATATCTTCTTTTTACGAGTGCTAAGATCCTTCCGTCTTTTTCAAAAGTCTCTTTGTATTTGATCTTAAACATATTTACATTTATTTTTTTAGAAAGCGGCGGACCTTCCTGTATTTTATCTTCACAAAGCTTTTCTTGTTTTAAGTAAAATATCATATAGCACTTTTTTTTATCCCATTTCCAGAATTTATCTTCTATGTCGAAATCATTTTCTTTTAGTTTTTTTGTGATGTGATTGAATACCTTGAGAAGTTTTGCCCCCTGAACATCTTTTTTTCCGGGTCTAGGGAGCACTTTTATTGCATGTATATTTCTGTTTTCTTTTTTTGCATTTTTAAACAGCTTATCTATATCAAGTTCTTGTTTTTCAAAGAAACTTTCATGTGGATTTTCAAGAAAGGCTTTGGACGATTCTTTCATCAGGCTGAATTTTTCAAGAGATAATGACGCAGCTGCATTTCTTGTTTTTTCAACAGGATCTATAACAATGAGCGGAGATATTTTTGCCTTGTTAAGCTTTGATAAGGCTTCTTTTTCGTTTTTGTAATGATTTTCTACATCTATTATCTGTTTTTTTTTCCATTCCAAAGAGTTTTTTACAAGATTTTCAAAAGAACCATAATAAGCAGTCAATATATCAACTACATGACCCGAGAAACCTCTTATGTATGATTCTGCTCCATAAAGCTCTTGTGATTTCATGAAAAGCTTTGTAAGTATGATCTGATCTTTGAGCTCTGATTTTTGTTTAATCTTGTTTTTTATCCAGTTGACATGTAAAGGAGAAGAATCTGTAATGTTCAAAGCATTTTTAGGATCTTCAATGTGCAATACAGGTATTATCTCAAATTCAATTTCATTTGCATTTTTGATTCTTGTTTTCGAACTAAACTGGAAATAGTCCCTTGAACCATGTACTCTTTGATATTTTCCTTCAGTAAGTTTTTTGATGATAGGTTCCAGCAAATCAGGTAAGCTTTCATTGTTTGCCCTGTATTCTTCGCTGAATCTTACAAAAACATCGCAGTCAAATTGTCCTTTAAGAAAAGTTCCTTTGGCTGATGAACCTCCAAGCATCGCCTTTGCAGATATGTTTCTTTTTTTTAGAAGTTCATCTATTTTTTTAATAGTCTTATCAACACAAGACATTATGCTTTCTTTTTCTTTCGCAGAGAATGTATTTTTACTGATTATTTTTTTGAAATTGATTTTTTCCCCCAGATTTTCATTGATTGTTTTTTCATCAACCATCTGATTTTTATAGACAAGATATGTTTAAAAGCCTTTTGAATTTTGTTTAGATAGTTAGTTGGAGAAAATATTTCCCTGTGCAAAAGACAGTCTGTGTTATATTTATGCCCTTTGGGTATTTATGCCCTGTGGGTATTTATGCCCTGTGGGTATTTATGCCCTTTGGGTATTTATGCCCTTTGGGTACTTATGCCCTGTTGGTACTAAATTGGAGCAGGCAATTAGTTAATGAAATAATTATCCATTCTATATTTTTTAGAAAACTTAATAAAGTTTCTTTGTTAAAGTTCATTGATAAAAGAGGCGTACTTAGATGATTGATTATACATATTATGCATTGTTGCTTGTAATTTTTGTTCTTTCCTTTGGAGCTTATTTCTTATTAAGGAAACGATTGAATTACTCCCAAACTTTAGTCCTGATGATTACAGGAATCGTTATGGGAAGCATACGTTTTGGAAATGATTTCCTGATAAACATACCTGATAATCTATTATATTCAATTGCGGTTCTTTCTGTTGTGATATATCTATTTAATTTTGCTACACGTATAAACATAAAACAATTTGAAATCCATTTTCCTGAATCATTCAGGATGTCTTTTATTTTTCTTGGAACAAGCCTTGTTTTTCTTTCGGCACTTGCTTATTTTATCTTCGGGATAAGGTCTGTAATGCTTTGCCTGATATTTGCATCTGCTGTTTCAGGGACATTTCTTACAAGACAGATAAAAGAACAGATGGATCATGTTGAAAAGAAAAGGATTGTAAAAATACTTGATCATGAAGCTGTCCTAAGTACTATTATTGCTTTTGTGGTTTCGTTCATATTCATAGATTTTGTTATCAATGTTGATTATTCAGAAATGTTCCAGGATTTTTTGTTGGCTTCTGTTCCATTCTTAAGATCTATTCTTGTAGGTGCAGGAATAGGATTTATAATTGCAGTCATCTCATTTAGGTTTATTAGGAAGATAGAGCATAACGCTTTTCCACCTGTCATCCTTTTTTTTCTTGCAGTTGCAATATTTATAGTAAGCTTTTTTTTAGGCGGAAATTATGTTATTGGAATTGCAGTATTCGGATTGTTTTTTGCAAATGCCCATATTAAAGATAAGAAGTATTTTTATGATCACTCTGATTTTGTATCAAAAATATTTGAATTTGCTCTTCCTCTTTTTGCCGGTATTTATATAAGATCATATTTAAACTTTAGTTTTATCCTAAAATCATCTTTTATCTTTTTTTTGTTTCTTGTCCTGAGATATTTTTCAATTTCATTGATATTAAAAAAAAAGAGGCTTGATTTTGGAAAGAAGCTTTATCTTACACTCTGTCCTGAAATAAGCATGGCAGCGCCTGCTGTTGCACTTTTTATATTGTCAACTTTTCTTCAGACCGAGTGGCTTACTAAAACCGCATCAGTTATTTTATTGTTTGTGTTATTTTCTTCAATAATATCTGAAGCAGTAAAACGGATTGAAGCAAAATTTCTGGGTTGAATTAGTTATTGAAAATTTCGTATGAAACACGATTGAAACCTTGTTTCAATGTGCGCAGAAATTTAAAAAATTTCTT
>JBKHIF010000031.1:0-15922 GCA_046538795.1 Candidatus Woesearchaeota archaeon
CTCAAACCGATGGCTATTCCCCTACCTGCTCGAAGAGTACCCTTTCAGGGCAAACCCAAAATTTAGAAATAATAGAAAACAATATAGAGAAAAAGATAAGAAAAAAATCATCCATTTTTTTCATGAAGATGTTTGCTTATGGCTTTAACCATGTCTCCTTTCTTGGATAATGGACGCAGTTCATCAGCAAGAGCCTGGTTCTTGACTGTGTTTTGTATCCAGTCTGCAATAGGATTTGCCTGCGCAGTTACAATCTGAGAAAGTGCATTGTCATCAACATATATTATTTCATCAAGAAGACCTTCAAGATCATTAACAGTTTTTTCACCTATCTTAAAATCGTTTGATGTAGGAGGTTCCTGAGGCTGGGAATGTATGAAACTGGAAATCTCGCTTATAATCCCTGATCTTGTCTTAAGTGTCCTAAGTTTTTCTGAAAGCTGGAGATTGCCCAATGAGTTTTTAACCCAGTCAGCAATCTCATGTTTTGTATCAGAAACATGATTTCTAAAAGTATTATCATCCATATATACAAGCTCCTCAAAAAGATCCTGGACGGTTTTTACTGATTTTCCGTTGCTCAACGAAAGAGGCTGGCTTACAGGCTTTTCATGTTCCTGTACAGCTGCATTTCCTGACTGCTGAGGCTGAGTTTCCTGAGGCTGGCTACCTGAATCAGCACTTCCCCCATTATTTTCCTGCATCTGCTTCTTTATAGCAGAAATATCTACAAGACCTGAGCTTGCCACTCCATTAGAAGGAGGTTTTCCTGTTGGCACGCTTGTTTCAGCAGAAACAGGCTTTGACTCTGTTGGCTGCTGAGGCTGAGATGATTCTAGCTGAGGCTGTTGAGCTGCCGGTTGAGATGGCTGCTGAGCTTGAGATGGTTGCTGAGGCTGAGCATTTTGTTCTGTTTCTTGTGCAGGCGTTTCTGTTTTCTGTTCTGGTATAGATGTACTTTCAGAAGCAGGTTCGACAGTTGAAGTCTGGCCGCTTATGCTGTCTTCCACAGTTATTTTCTTTTCAGGGGAAGCAGGTTCCTGTTGTGCAGGCGCTTCATTTGAATCATCCTCTGAAAAATCAGGATTCTCATCTTCTTCACCATTTCCTGCCTCAAGGAAAGGATTATACTGGTTTGTGACAACCTCATACAATCCTATAAATTTCTCCATGTTTTTTTCCATGACATCCATTTTTGCTGCAAATTGCTTAAGCTCTTCTTTTGTTTTTTCTCCTTCTACAGAAAGCTCATTTATTCTTTTTTCAGACTCTTTTGTCCTTTCATTAAGATTGTTCCCTATTTCAACCAGCGCCTTTATCTGCTCCATAAGGAGATTAAGCATGCTTGCGCTTTCTCTCGAAATATTTTTCATGGTTGATGAATCGCGAACAGAATTTTTGGCGTCTTCTTCTTGCCCGGCAGGCGCTTCCTGAGGTTGTGCAGGGGTCTGATTTGAATTTCCCTGAGGAGAAGATCCTTGCTCTTTGCCCTGAGAATTTGGTTGGGTTTGAGAACCAGACTGGCCAGTCTGTCCCTGAGCCTGCGCAGCCTGATTATCCTGCCCTCCTGATTCAGGGGACTTCTGGCTCTGCTGTTCTTTTATTGCAGATATATCAACAACCCCTGATTTCATGGTTGCTCCTTCCTGAGGCTGGCTGTTATCGGTCTGTTGAGAATTACTGTCTGCAGATTGAGAAGAATCATCTTGCTGAGATGCCTGATTCTGCTGGGCATTTTGATTATTTTGAGAATTCTGATTCTGCGGTTGTGTTTGAGAACCTTCGGCTTGTTGAGAAGCCTGATTAGTTTTATTTGCCTGAGCTGGCTGTTCCTGTGGAGGCGCAGGATTTGGGTTTGTATTCTGATTTTCGTTATTTTGCTGAGGAGCAGGCTGCTGCTGTGGCTGGCCGGATTTATCTGAGCCAGCATCATTTGCCTTGACCTTATTAATCAGATCTTTTAACATGCATACACCTCTTTTTTAAAATCCCCTCAAACAGGAAAATTCATCATCAAAAATGATGAATATAGTAAAATGATAAAACATTGTATTATAGTTATAACATGAATAGTAATAACATAATTTTGTAAGTTCTGTATTCAGTAAATAATATTTTTATATTCGGCATTTAGCCTGCTTTATGAACCAGTAGGCCATATTTCCCCGACATCTCTTACGAACGAATCAGGGGTCGTTCCTGTAATCTCTGTGAAGTCTCCTTTCTTAGGTATCAGTTTTATCTGAAAAGATTCATCAGGAGTCATGTAATTCTGAGGTCTTAGCTTGAATCTTAAGACATATATTTCTCCTTTAGATACAGCAGGATCGCCATCTCCAAGTCTGGTCTCATAGCAAAAAGCATCTTCTGGTATTAGTTTTGAAAAATCACACCAGTCAAGTTCAGGAAAATGAGTAAGTCTCATATAATGGGTGCTGTTTTGTTCAGCAACTCCTAAATTACCTGTATCTCCTGTTGCTCTGATCTGCATAAAACCATACCATTTACCATTATCTCCTATAATAGGCTCATCAGTAAAATTAACTCCGTCTGTTCCTGCATCAAAGTCTGCATCAAGATCAAAATACGCTGTATCTCCTCGTGTAAATTCAAACTCAAGAAATTCATCAGTTCCCCCTCCATAGTTTGGAGAAACCCTTACGCGATCTGCCTGCTTGTCCCGATCCATGTCTGGAAGGGTGTACCAATCGCTTGTGATATTGTTTATATCCAGATCATAATCTTCATTTATTGAATGCTGAAGCCCTGCTGAAACAGATATCTTCTCATTGACAAATGTAAAACCCGCCGATTCAAGGCTGTACGAATAAGATCCAGCCCTTGTCCTTACAAGTGCATCAACACCATACATTTTCTGAGAGGTAACGTTTGCATATCCGCTTACAGAAATAATGTCAAGAGCTGTTACAAGCCTGTCCCTTATCTCGGTCGTAACAGTAAAGCTCCTTTCCTGCAAAATGCCAACCGTCCTTACGATAACAGCAGCCGCAACAGCCGAGGTAAGGATTGCAGAGATAAAAATAATTAAAGTAGAAACTCCCATCATCGCCTGCTTATTTTTGGAAAGGCTCCTTAATGTTCTCTGAAACAGATTCATATACAAAGACTATTTTTGAGTTTGTTACTATATAAAGGTTTTGATTTTTTCGTTGATTGCGAATTACAATATATTTGAATGATTGAAAAAACAATTCATGGCTAAACATGACTAAAAAATCTGTAAAAATAAACTATGTTAAAAAAAAGCCAGATTTATTTCGCAACATATTTAAATCAAAACAACCGTCGAAAAATGCATGGAGATGAGAAAACATTATTTTCTGGATAAGTTTGTAATAATCGCAAATGAAAGGTCAAAAAGGCCTCACCAGTTTTATCACAAGAAAGAAGAAAATAAAGAAGATATAGATTATTTTGCGCCGGGAAACGAACACCTTACACCAGACGAGTCATATAGGTATCCGGAAAACAGCACAGGAAAAGACTGGCAGATAAGAGTATTTCCAAATAAATTCGCATTTCTTGATCCTGATGCTGAAAAAGGGATAGATTCTTCTGAAAATAATTTTATCCATAGCAAAGGATATGGTTATCATGAAGTGCTTGTAGAGACACCTGATATCAATAAAAATCTATCTGATCTAAAACATGATGAACTTAAACTGGTATTCAGGACATACAGCAAAAGAATCAAAGAACTTTCTTCAAGGCAGGGAATAAGCTATGTGCTTGTCTTTAAAAATTCAGGAAAAGATGCAGGGACAAGCATACGCCATACTCACAGCCAGATTGCAGCATTGGAAATTGTTCCTGAATCAGTAAAGCTAAAGGAAGACGCCATAAAAAAATATGGAAAAGACCCATTTGAAGATATAATCGAAAAAGAAAAAGATTCTGAAAGATTATGTTTTGAGAACAATACCATGATGGCTATTGCGCCATATGCATCAAGATTTCCTTTTGAGGTTTTAGTAGTGCCTAAAACATTCAAAAAAAATATAATTGACTTTGAAGAAAACGAACTTGACGATCTCACAGAAATAATGTCAAAGCTTTTGAAAAAGCTAAATGACCTTAATGCATCTTATAATTTTTACCTACATTACGGCATAGAAAAAATGAGATTCCATATAGAAATAGCTCCTCGCCTAGGAAAATGGGGTGGTTTCGAGATAGGCTCAGGGATCATAGTAAATTCAGTCCTTCCTAAAGATGCTGCAAAATTTTATAGAGAATAAGAAACCAAAAACAGTAAATAAAATCAGAACAAACCAGAAAGAAAAAAAGAAACAAAAACAAAAGGTGAATACAGTGGCAATCAGACTCGACACAAAACTAGAACTAAGCGATGTTGAATCATATAAAAGTTCATCTCTGGAAGTGCTTAAACAAAATATACCTGAAGAAAGAGATATAAAAAAAATAATAGAAAAAATAGACGAGATAAATAAATATCTAAACCTTGACAAGACAAAAGATCCTAAAGATATCTATACTTTTGACGACAAATCTATGCCTGAAGAAGAAATAAAAAAAGCAAAAAATATAATACTTAAAGGAAAGCTTTTTTTCGAGCACGCGTGCGCAGGAGAAGCTACAAGACTTGGTCTTGGTACAAAATACCTCATAAACATAAAAAAAGAACTAACTTCTGAAAAGATCGCAGAACTGATTACAGAAGAAACAAGCGAAGAAACAACTTCTGAAAAAGTCATAGAACAATCAGGATGCAGACCAGAAGAACTCTTATCTCTTTCGTTAGGAACAAGGCATATGATGCAGCTATCCTTTGACATAAGCAATCTTGCAAAAAAAAACAAAAAAGATCCAAAAGAAGTGCTTTCGATCCAAAAGATGATACTGATACTTAACGAAAAATCATATGAAGCAATAACAGCTGATTTTAGGGAAAATAATTTCTTCGGATTTGATCCTAAAAATATATTTTTCATGGTGCAGAAAAGCTTCCATGGTATAAATATAGATAAAAACAATGATTTTTTCTACGATGAGAATTCCCCTAAAAGACTTCATAATCATGGCCAGATGGTCATGCAGGAAACAATGGATGATGAGATATTTTTCCTTGATCCTGAAAACAACTACGAGAAAAAATATCTTAAAAGCCAAGAGTTCGGAGAGGTGCTTAAAGGCTGCGAAGACAAGATATCATACAACATAGAAGATATAGGATATCTTACATCATCACTTGATTATGCAAGCCTTGCAACTGCCCTTAAGATGAAAGAAGAAGGATACAACATGATGATGGAGCTTGTCTTAAACAACCCTATTAAGCCTCACAAAGGCGCTTCAGTATATTATGATCCGGTGATTGGAAAGAATGTCATGATAGAAACCCATCAGCTTGGCGGCATGAAACCAGAAGACATGAAATTCATGAACAAGAATTTCAATCATTTCCCTGATCCATACATCGCGTGGAGCAAGCTTAAAGAAAAAGGGCTTCCGATGCCTATTGCAGTGAAAGATGATTTCATATATTTCGCTCCTGTCCAGGGTGATATAAATTTCCTTGTAAAAACACAATTTGTTAAAAGAAAAGAGTTAACTCACATAAAGAACTGGAAATCTCCTGTCACGACGCCTCAGACAATACTTGCCATGAAAAACCAGGACGCGCAACTTGGTTTCAAAGAACATATCAAATATATAAAAAATAACTGAAAAGAGATAATATATATGAAGAAAAAAATACTAATGATCATGATGGAAGCAGGTTCTGGCCATAAGGTGCCTGCAATAGCTATCAAAGAAAAAATTGAGAAGATAAATAAAGAAACCGAAATCGAGATCATTGATGTAGCAAAGGACGTGGGATGTAAAGAATTTGATGAATTCTATAAAGGGCTTTGGAAAAAAGTGCTTGCAAGACCTCTTTCATTCAAGCTTTCATATCCTTTGCTAAAGACTGATGCAGGTCCAATGATTGAAAGCCTCATAACAAAAAAGCTAAAAGAAAAGCTTGAATCATACATCAAAAAAAGCGATCCGGATCTTATTTTCTGCACACATTTCACATCTGCAAGAATCGTAGGCGAACTAAAAGAAGAGGGAATAATAAACATTCCATCAGCAGTCCTGGTTACAGATGCAATCGAACCGCACAGAGACTGGATCAACAAGAACAACAACTATCTCATAATTTATGATGCAGGCGACAGGAAAACATTCAAAGATATCGGACTTAATGATATGCAGATAAAAGAATTCAATTTTCCTCTAAGAAAAGAATTCACTGAAAAAAGACATAATAAAGAAAATCTCAGAAAGTCATTAGGCCTTGAAAAAGACATATTTACAATAACATTTCTTTCAGGAGGAGAAGGTATCGGAAAGCTCGACAGGTTCATAAGGCCTTTCATGGAAAGGGATCTCAAGATCCAGATGGTCGTTATTTGCGGAAGAAATGAAGAGATACGAAATAAGATTGAAAACATCTATAAAGAAGAAAAGAAAAAAGGGAGTGTGAATAATTTCATCCTGCACGCAAAAGGGTTTGTTACAAACATGCAGGAATTCATGGAAGCATCTGATCTCATGATGGGAAAATCAGGAATATCTTTCACATTCGAATCCCTGATATACAACAAGCCGATAATATTCACCCAGACTCTTCCAAACGAAACTGCAGCACTCAGATACTTCGTAGAAAAAGAGACTGCCTGGTACGAGCAGACGCCAAGAAAGGCATTTAGAAGAGTCATGTACTTGCTTGAAAACATGGATGTTTTCAGAAGATATAAAAAAAATATAGAAAAACTTAACATAAGAAACGGAAGCGAAGATATAGCGAATTTTCTTTACAACATGATCAAAAAAGAATGACAAAAGAATGATAATATGAAATATAACTATGTTATTGCAGGAGCGGGCATTTCAGGTTGCACAGTAGCCCAAAAACTGTCTGAAGCAGGAAAAAAAGTCCTTGTCATTGAAAAAAGAGATCGCATTGGCGGAAACTGTGATGACAAAAAGGATGAAAATGGAATTACCATACAAACAGGAGGACCGCACATCTTCCACACAAAATTAAAAGAGGTATATGATTATCTTTCTGGATTCACTAAATTCAATGATTACAAACACAAGGTAATTTCAAGTTATAAAGGAAAACTCTATCCCATACCAATAAACCTTACGACATTCAACAGGTTCTATAATACAGATTGCACATCTGAAGAGATGAAAAAAAAACTTGATGAAATCAAAGAAAATATACCTAAAGAACAGATAAATAATTCAAGAGATGTTGTACTATCAAAGATGGGTACAGAACTCTATGAAGCTTTCATAAAATATTACACGAAAAAACAATGGGACTGTTTCCCAGAAGACCTTGACAAGGAAGTTCTTGAAAGGATTCCTATACGCTATGATACTGATGATCTTTACTTCTCAGGACAATTTCAGGGAATACCTGAAAAAGGATTTCATGCGATGTTTGAAAACATGCTTGATTCTGAAAATATTACCCTAATGTTAAATACAAACTATAAAGATGCAATAAAAGAAATCGATCATGATGTATTGATTTGCACAGCACCTATCGATGAGTATTTTGATTATAGTCTTGGAAAACTAAAATATAGATCGCTTGAGTTCATTTATGAAACGCATGGCACTGAATCATATCAGGAAAATTCAGTAGTAAACTACTCTGAACCTGATGTGCCTTACACAAGGATAACTGAATTTAAGAAATTCTATTTTGAAGAAAATCCAAAAACAGTGATAATCAAAGAGATACCTGTTTGGAAAGGAGATCCTTATTATCCGCTTCCAAAAAAAGATGCAAAAGAAGATTATGCAAAATACTTAGAACTTGCAGAAAAAGAAGAAAATGTTTATTTCTTAGGACGGCTTGGAAAATACAAATATCTTAACATGGATGCTGCATGCAAAGAAGCACTTGAACTGGCAGAAAAACTGCTTTCAAAAAACAAATAATCCACACCAATATATCACTTATCACTATCTAATTAACACAAAGTAATTAAAAGAGAAATCCATCTGAAATTCCTGGGTGGGAATTTTTGAAGATAAGTCATAATTTCAGAAATAATATTATTTCTTCAGATACGAAAAAAGGGCAGGAACCTTCTTTTGTTCTTTCAGATAAATTAGGATGCTATTTTTCTCTAGGATCAAAAAAGAATGTAAGCTACTATCAGGGAATGTTGTTTCCTATAACTAATGATGATGGCTGGGAAATGCATAAAATTATAGAATCCATCTATCTGAAAAATTCAAGAATAAGTGAGATCAAAAATAATCTTTCAAATATAGAAAGAATAGGTACTAGTTTTGAAGAGTTTTCAATGCCTTTTGAAAAAACAGTCCTTTATCAGGTAAAAGATTCTCTTTCGCCAATCATTCTCGAGCTTGACTGCAGGAAGATATATGATTTCAACACAGAAGGAAGAATATATGAGATTGAAGAAGATGACGAAGATAAGATAATCAAGATAAGATATACAAAATTCAAAGATTCAAGTTTAAATGAAAAAGACTACACTCTTGCTCTTGCGATAAAATCGCTTGACAACAATATTGAGATTGAAAAGACAGACAGTTGGCTTGCTAAAAGATATTCTTATGATGATTCAAGATCAGAATCAAAAGAATTCTGGATCTATCAGGCCCTTAAGATAAACATAAAGAGCAATTATTCTACAAGACTGCTTCTATCTGCAGGAAAAGATATCAAGGAAGCTGTAAAAAGACTCAAAGAAACTGAAGAAAATCTTCAGGAAAAGACAGATGCAAACAAAAGATATCTTGAGGAATTCTACGGACTAAGAGAACTGAAAAAAGAGGTTCCTGAAGACATTTACATATCATACATAAACTCGATCAGATCATTTGATGACCTTGTTGTAAAGATCGATGAGACCATAGGAATATACGCAGGATTGTATTGGTTCTTCCAGTTTTGGTCAAGGGATGAGGCAATCTCAACAATAGCCACGATAAAACTTGAAAAATATGCTCTTGCAAAAGACATCCTTTTGAGAAATTCAGAAAATATACTTGAAGATGGAAGGATACCAAATAGGTTTCCACATTCTGATCTGGGATCTGCAGATGGGGTCGGCTGGTGCTTCTTAAGATTATATCAGCTAATAACACACCTTAATTCAAAGCAAATACTTTATACTTTTTTCAAGGACACTGAACTACGAAAAATAAGAGATAATCTTGTAAAATCAATAGACCTTCTAAACCATAAGCACACGGAAGACAAACTTGCAGTATCAGGAAAAAAAGAAACCTGGATAGACACATCTCCAAATGATTGTGACAATAGGGAAGGAGCAAGGATCGAGATACAGGCATTAAGGCTTGCGATGTACAGGTTTGCAAAAAAGATTTCATCTATACTTGCATCAGATGAAGAAGAAAAATATGATGACATGGAATATGAGATGAAAGAAATAGTAAAAGAAAGATTCCTTGTAGATGAAAATATTGCAGACGGATTACTAAATGGAAATCCAGACATGACATCACGACCAAACATATTCCTTGCATACTACATATATCCAGAACTATTCTCTAAGGAAGAATGGACAAAAGCATTTGATCAGGCATTGTCAAAACTATGGCTCAAATGGGGAGGGCTTTCATCAATAGATAAGGATAGCCCGCTATTTCAGAAATATTATACAGGAGAGAACAACTTAAGCTATCACAGAGGAGATTCATGGTTCTTTGTAAACCACATAGCAGCAATCTCCATGTACCGCCTGGACAAGGCAAAATACATGGACAAGATAAATGCCATAATAAAAGCAAGCATGAACGAAATATTGTATTCAGGAATCATCGGAGCAAGTGCTGAAGTGAGCTCTGCAGGAAAGATGGAATCAAAAGGAGCCTGGCAGCAGGCATGGAGCTCTGCAACATTCATTGAACTCATAAAAGAGATATGGGATTGATCTATTCATAAGTATCAATTTACAAAAAAGGGTGGTATATATGTCTATGCTGAACAAAAGCGATTTCAGCCAGATGAAAAAAGAAATCGAAAAATATGATTCGCTAAGAGAAGAAATCATAAAAAAGTCAAGAGATGTCTTAAAAAACTCAAAGCTTGTCATATACTCTCTTCAAAGAGATGAAATAACAGATGCAAAGAAAAACATGACAGCGCTTGAAAAAAGCCTGAAGACAGTAAGAACCATAATAAAAAAAGATAAGACACTTGTAAAAGAGGGCACATTCAGGATTGCAGAGCAGGAATATGTAGAAGCCATATGTTTCTATAAATTTATTAATAATGAGAAAATTCCAACACATAGCGCTCTTGGAGTTTCATCAGAAAACTATCTCCTGGGGATGTGCGACCTAACCGGAGAGCTTGCAAGAAAAGCAGTCATCTATGCGACATATTCAGACTTTGATTATGTTGACGAAGTAAGAGAGCTTGTCGATGAGATATATGGTGAGATAATAAAGCTTAATCCAAGAGGCACTTCAGAATTAAGAAAAAAATCAGATGCCATCAAATGGAACCTGAAAAAGATAGAAGAGCTGATGTATGATGTCTCAAAAACAGGATAAGATCAATCATGAAGCCATAAAAAAAGATGCAAAACGCATAATGGATAATTTCATGAAAGAGCTTGACAAGATCCCTGAGATAAAAGAGTTTGGAACAAAAAGAGAAATATCTGTAAGAGAGCCAAAGGAATCTTCCTTTGAAGACGATTTCAGGGAAAATATACTTAATAATGCTCCTAAAACTAAAGACAACTGCATCTTAGCAGAGAAAAAGCATTGGTAGAATAAGCGTGATAGTATGGATTCTTTATCGATAAAGGAAAAGCTGAAAAAACTTAGAGAAGGTGTTATTTCAGCCGAAGAAAACATAAAGGGATTTTTGAAAAAGATCGATAAGGATAACAATGACTACAATATTTTTCTTCATGTAAATAAAGATGCATTAAAACAAGCCAAAGAAATTGACAAGAAGATCAAAGAAAAAAAAGCAGGAAAGCTCGCAGGTTTGGCAATCGCTGTCAAGTCATGCATCAATGTCAAAGGTCTTCCTATAACCTGTGCTTCTAAGACTCTTGAAAATTATATAGGTACATATGATTCTGATGCCATCAAAAAAATAAAGAAAGAAGACGGAATCATAATCGGCATGGTCAATATGGATGAGTTTGCATCAGGAAATTCTGGTGAAACATCTTATTATGGTCCTACTAAAAATCCTGCTTGCTTGGATGTTGTTCCAGGTGGAAGCAGTTCTGGTTCTGGAGCTGCAGTTGCTGCTCAGATGTGTGATCTTGCTCTTGGAACAGATACAGGTGGAAGCGTAAGAAGTCCTGCATCACACTGCGGTATTGTGGGAGTAAAACCATCTTATGGTCGAGTTTCACGATTTGGTCTTATAGATTTATCAATGAGTTTTGATCAGATCGGTGTATTATCTCCAGATGTTTACGGAGCAGAAATTTTACTTGAAGTAATTTCAGGTTATTCAGAAAACGATGCGATCACAAAAGATGAGCCTGTGCAAAAATATACAGGAAAAAAAGAAACTAAATTAAGAGTCGGTTTTTCAGTAGAATCAGAAAAATTATCTAAAAACAAAGAACTTTTAGAAATAATTAAGAAAAAGGCAGAAAAGCTTTGTTCTAATCTTAATTTAAAATTGATTCCCGTTGATCTAGAATATACAAAACTTGCTGTACAAACGTATTATCCTATTGTTTATGTTGAATTTTTTTCAGGAACAAGAAAGTTCGATGGAAGAAAATATGGTCATGTTATCGAAGAAACATGCGGTAAAGAAGCATTAAGAAGAATACTTGGCGGTAAAGAAATATCCAAATCAGAATATCATGGTTCTTATTACAAAAAAGCACTTGCAGTGAAATCATTGGTGAAGAACGATTTTGAAAAAGCATTCAAAAAGGTTGATGTAATACTATCTCCTGTAACTCCAAATTTGCCTCACAAGCTAGGCGATAATCTCATGGCAGAAAATCCTGAAGAAGGTTATGCACAAGACGCATTCACAATACCTGCAAATCTTGCCGGAATCTGCGGCGGAGTTGTAAACGCAGGAAAAATCAATGGAATCCCTGTCGGAATACAGATCCTTGCACCTGAATTCAGAGAAGACTTAATGTTTTCTGCAATGGAATTATTGGAAAAATTATCTAATTCTTAAACGAAAGATAAAAAAACCATTACAATATTTCTGTGTTAAAAGGTGATAAAATGGAAGCACTAGAATGGCTGGGACATTCAGGATTTAAACTTAAGATTTCAGGAAAGACTATATACATAGATCCTTTCAAGATAAATACAGCAGAACCTGCTGATCTGATACTCATCACCCATGATCATTATGATCATTGTTCTGTCGAAGATATAATGAAGATTGCAACAAACAATACTCTGATATTCGTAACAGCTGATTCCCAAAGCAAGCTTTCAAATTATCCTGGAAAAGTTCTTGTTGTTGAACCAAATGGTGGCTACAAATTGGGAGATATGGTCATAAGGACGATTCCTGCATATAATACAAACAAGATGTTTCATCCAAAAGAAAACGGATGGGTCGGTTATGTCATAGAACATAACGGAGAAAAACTATATCATGCAGGAGATACTGATGCAATACCAGAGATGAAAAACCTGCAAAATATAGATTATGCGCTTCTTCCTGTATCAGGAGAATATGTAATGAATGCAGAAGAAGCAGCATCTGCTGCAAACATGATAAGACCAAAGATTGCAGTTCCGATGCACTACAATGCAATTGTTGGATCTGTATCAGATGCAGAAAGATTCAAAAGCTTATGTAAGTGTCAGGTAAAAATAATGGAAAAATTATGATTTTCTTAATTCATTCACAGATTTTTTAAATCTGTTTGAGAACATAAAATCAACAACATCATACATCTGTTTCAAAGATGTTCTTCCAAGACCCTGCTGAGTCTGGACAAGAAGTGATTTCAGCATATCATCAAACTCAGTTTTAGGAATTCTTGCAACAATATTTTTTTCAGGAATATGCTCTTTTTCATAAGCAAAAACTAAATTTTCATCCTCATCAACATAAAGCCCATAAAAATCCTGTGAAGCATAAAGATTAAAACCATCTACTGTTCTTTCATCACAAAAATCATTTTCATCAATCAAAGGAATAGGAACATCATAATTAATGAAATGCCATTCAATACTTAGACCATCACCAAAATCAGCAAAGGGACCTGCAAACATTCCTTTTTTAGAAATTTCATTGATATAAGACTTAATACTGTATTTTTTGAGAAGTTCTGAATCAATATTAACCTGATCTGCATATTTTAATAATGATACAAGGAAAAAGGGTTCTACTGAATGAGAACCTGCAATTAAAGAAGTATCTGAATCAAGACATGGTCGATAGTTGACAATATTTCCCATCGGATCAAGCGTCTTATAAGGAGTTATATCTCTTCTTTCAAGCCTGAAATCACCATCATGAGATCCAAAAATCACTGTTCTAAAAGTACTTTTTCCAACATCACTTATCCAGTATTGTCCTTCTCTGAAATGCATTTTTTGAGATTCATACAGATAAGTTCCAACAACACCAAACATGTCAAATATGTTTTCAAAGCCATATTCCTGAAATCTGGCAAAATCTTCAGGTTCCAATACTTCTGAAGAAACAAATCCTGATAAGATATCAAAATCATCACTATCTGCATTTTCTGTTCTTATTATTTCAGATATTTTGTCATAAAAAAGATCATTTGGATCTTCTTTTTCATCACTTAATAGAGTCCATCTTGGACTTTGTTTTTCTGGATCAAGTTTAGTTTCAATAAATTCAGAGATCTTTTCATTATAATCTGCAAGAACACTTCTCGGAAGATTCTCAAAATAACCATCATTTTCAAGCAGTTCTATTATGTTATGATAATCTTTTTCAGAAAAAATCATATAGTTAGATACATCATAAGAATCCAGATTATTTATTCTATCTTCAAGACCACTTTGCTTTAGTATCTCCAAAGCTTTGGGATATAAAGTATTTACATATCTCACAAAAACAGAATAATTTATTCATTTAAATTGATTATTGTGAATCAAGAATAGGATCAATTTCGCAATCACCAAACATAGAAACATATGCAGAAGTAAAACCCTGGCAGTAATCATTCAAGACACATAAAGAACATTTTTCTAATTTATAAAATTGGCTTTTGAAATTACCTATAGAAATTATATTTTTATCTGCCTTAAACAATACTCCGTTGGTCTGTTTTCTGAAAAACCTTTCTGAAAAAGACCTTATCACGCACAAGGGAAAACCGCATCCTCCTGAAAATGTGAAATTTGCAGGAATCTTATTTTCCTCTGCAAAAATCAATGTTCTTAAGACATGCGGCTGAATTTTTCGGTATTTTTCAAGATAAAGATGCAAATTCCTTTTTGATACAATACCTATGTTAGATAAGGAAAATGAGAGATTGTCTGTATTAAAATTTTTTATGAAAAAATCAACCATCGTATCAAGATAAACATAGTTTTCTTTTACAACAACAAAATTCAAGGCAACATTATATTTTTCTGAAAGGTTTTTTATTCCCATAACCGCATCATCATATTTATCTGAACTTGTTATTGAATTAAAAACATCCTTTTTATGAGAACAAAATGAAGAGAAAAAAGAAATCTTATTTCTGTCATCAGGTAGTTTTGAGACCATTTCCGGGTTTGAAAAAAGGCTTGCATTTGTCTGCACAACAATTTTACCTACACCTTTTTTTAATAAAAAATCAATGATTTCAAAAAAATGCTTATGCAAGACAGGTTCTCCTCCTGAAATTGTGAACTGAATATAGATGCCTGAAAAATTAGCTCTTGATAACCCCTTGATTATTTTCAAGATATCATTTTCGCTCAGGCTTTTTTTCTCTCTGTCTATAAAACAGTAATTGCAAAACATGTTACATTTGTTGGTTATACGAAGAATAATCTCATAACCAGATACCTTGCCAGATTCAAACATAGGTACAAGTTGAAAAAAATCATCTGCAGCCCTATAATGCATATCTTCTCTATTGTTTATGATTTCTACAATTTTGCTTAATTTCAAAATAATTACAACTCCGTATAAATAATACACATAAGCAATCAACTCAACATATAAAAAATCTAAGAAACCTTTTTAAATTAAATATAATTCATCTTGTATAATGAAACGAACACATACCTGCGGAGATTTAAGAAAGGAAAATATTGGAAACACAGTTACACTTTCAGGCTGGGTCAATACAAGAAGAGACCACGGCGGACTTATTTTTATTGATCTTAGAGACAGATACGGGCTTTCACAAGTCGTATTTGAACCAACTCACAGCAAAAAGATCTTCTCTGAAGCTGAAAATTTGCGACGAGAAGATGTAATAGAAGTTACCGGAAAAGTAAGAAGCAGACCTGAAGGAATGATCAATCCTAAACTTCCTACAGGAGATGTTGAAGTTCTTATCGATGAACTTGAAGTTCTAAGCAAGGCAGATACTCCTCCTATCGAGATTGATGACAGAAAAGTTGCAAATGAAGAATTAAGATTAAAATACAGGTATCTTGACTTAAGAAGACCTGAGATGCAAAAAAATCTTTTAACAAGACACAAGGTTGCACAAGCTGCGAGAGAATTTTTATCATCACAAGATTTCATTGAGGTTGAAACACCAATTCTTGTAAGAAGCACACCCGAAGGAGCAAGAGATTATGTTGTTCCAAGCAGGGTTCATCCAGGAGAAGCATACGCTCTTCCACAATCACCACAATTATACAAGCAGATTCTGATGGTTTCTGGATGTGACAGATATTTCCAGCTTGCAAGATGCTTAAGAGATGA
>JBKHIF010000032.1:0-15740 GCA_046538795.1 Candidatus Woesearchaeota archaeon
GTGGAGAATGCACGTGTTACCTGAGAATCCCATGAACTTAGAAGAGAATGTATCTCATCTACAGGAATCTTTAGTTTTGTTGATAATTCTTCAGCAGTGTGTGGTTTATCAGGGTTTTTCTGAAGATAATCAATTATCTTGTTTAGCTTGTTTGAGTCGATCCAAAATCCTCTGTTGAGGAAATTTTGTATTATTGACTTGAATTTTGGATTTTTTGTTACGAAAATTGCTTTTGGCTCTATGATCTTTTGCTTGTTTCCTACATAGATCATCTTTGTCTCGATGAGACCCGAATCCTCAAGCTTCTTTATATTCTCGTGGAGAGTAGACATGGAGTGTCCTATCTTCTCCTTTATCTTAGGTGCAGTTATCTTCTGCTCAGTAGAAAGAAGCTTAAGGATTTTTCTGGGAATCTCCTGCGACCATAATTCTCTGATCTTTCCTTTGAACTCAGTGTCGACCATGTTTGGCAGAAAATCTATTATCTGTTTGGTCTTCTGGTCATAATATACGCATACCTGTTTCATTTGATACCATTTCTAATTATCTTATCATATATAAATCTATTGATTTATTCGGTATTTCCGAATAAATGTATTACGGCTCTACCGAAAAAACCAAAAACTATTTAAACCAGTTCCATTCTAATATATCAATATACTAAAACGTATATTAATATCGCTTCAAAATATATGTTAAAAAAGAGGTGTTTAACTTGAATTCAGCGTATATGAAACAAATTCAGAAGATCACTTATGACCAGATTACAGCGATGAGCAGGCGCAATGCTTCTAAGGAATATGATTTTTTGGAAGTTATCGGAAAATTTACAGAAATGGACGAAATTTTCAACAAAAGAGATGAGGTTGTTTATTAGAGTTAAACAAGGTATGGTGATTTTAAGGTATCACATATCTTATAGGTGATTAACAATGGGTTTTTCAGGTATGGCTTCACAGGTGATCATGTTTATAGCCGTAATAAGCGTGACCTCGATACTTGTCGTGGTATTTAATGGTTACATCACAGACACCTCCAATTCAATAACCATAAAGAACGATTACCTTGTGAAGCAACTGAAATCCGATATATCAATTGATGTTGTGTCTTATGATTCATCAACAGATACTACGCTTGTATATGTGAAAAATACAGGTAAGATCGCCCTTAGGACTAATGAAACTGATGTTTATCTTAACGGACTTAGGGTTCCAAGAAATGAGACTAACAGGACTATAGAAGTCTTGTCTGACACTGATTCGATAAATCCAGGAACATGGGATCCTAAAGAGCAGGTGCTGATTAAAGTTTATCAGAGGCTTAATTCCTCATACAGCCATAAAGTGATAATAGCAGCTGAGTATGAGGTAAGTGATATCGAGGAATTTTCGATATGAAAATAGTTTCCCCCAAAAAAATAAAATAAACAGAGTGTTAAAAAATGGCTTTTGATTCGATTGTGGCTTATGTAATTTTGTTTTCTTTAGGCATAAGTGCTGCAGTCGGGATAGCTTTTTTCTATAAGGATTATCTTGTAAAGACAACCAGTTCTTTAGAATCAAGACAGGACATACTTGAAAGCAAAGGGAATTCTGGACTTGATTTCATAAATGTTTCTTATTTTCCCCCTTCCTCAAGAACACATAATATAACGACTATGCAGGATTTTTCTGAAGGAATATTTGAAGGGACAAATGATACGATAAATCCTGGTTCTCTTAATCTTGAATGGAATGGTACAAACTATTCAAGCATTGGAAACTGGAGTTCTCCTATAATTAATCTGGGTCATAGGGCAAATTTATCTGCAATAGCTTTCAACTATGATATGACTGGATCTGCATGGCTTGGCATCCAGATAAGAAGTGCAGAGAATGCAAGCCTGCTGATAGGCGAATTTTTGGGTCCTGACGGAACAACAGGATCCTATTACGAGTCATCTCAGGAACTGGGTAATTTCCATCATGATCACGAAGTTTTTCAGCTCAGGGTCTATCTAAACACCTCCAATACTTCTATAAGCCCTGAGCTTGAAGACGTAAGCATAATTTATAGCTATACATATAATGATGTTGAGATCAATATAGAAAACTCAGGCAAGATAAAACTTGATCCTGCCTTTCTTGATATTTTTATTGGCAATGAAAGAATTCCAAGAGATTACGCTGGCTTGTCTTCAGAGGTTGTATCATCTTCAGAAATAATGAATCCTGATATGTGGGATCCGGAAGAGATACTAAAAATTACATTTCCGTATAATTTTAGTGAGTCAAAAATTATCATAAGAGCAGTTAATGAGTTTAGTTCATCAGATTATATGGTTTATGATAATTCATAAATCCACTCAGAAAATTAATATTTACTTTTCGTGTGTTTGTGTGATTGAGAAAGTAAGGCATGAGAAATACCAAGGTGTATGAGAGAAAATGGCAAAATTGATGAGTATTGACCTGACAAGAGATGAATTAGGAAGGACGATCGGAGGAGGAATACCTCCGAACTCTCTCATACTTCTTGAAGGGCAGGAAGGTGCCGGAAAAAGTGCGATCACGCAAAGGATTGTGTATGGCCTTTTGAAAAATGAATATACTGTTTGTTATATAAGCACAGAGCTTAATACCATGGGATTTGTCGAGCAGATGGCGTCTTTGGATTATGGCGTGACTGATTATCTTCTTTTTGAAAAAGTGCTTTTCATGCCTATGTTTCCTTATCTTGGAAAAAGAGGTCTTGCTCCTAATTTTGTCGATCAGTTTATGAGATCAAAGGTGCTTTTTGATAAAGATTTCATAGTTTTTGACACCTTTTCGTTTCTTCTTATGCATTCTCAGATGGATGAAAAGAAGCTTTTCCAGTTCATGAGTTTCCTTAAAAAAGTGAATTCATTAGGAAAGACAATGCTCTTTACAGTTGATAAATCTCATCTTGTAGATCCCAAATTTACAACTCTCCTTAAATCTATTTGTGATCTTTACTGGACTGTTGAAACACAGATGTCGGCAGGACAGCTTGTAAGGGTAATAAAATTTCACAGGTTTAAAAGAGTAGGAGACAAGATACTTCCAGGTTTGCCGTTTAAGATTGAGCCCGGAAAAGGGTTCGCAATAGAGATTGCAAGCTTCTCATAGCTGAGGTTTGCATGATTATTGGAAATTTCGCAAGAAACACAATTGGAATTTGGTTTCACTATGCACAGAAATTTAAAAGTTTCTTGTGTTTTTATGGAGTATGCCCCAGGGGCATGCTCTTTGAGCATGGCGAAATTTTCAATCCCTAAAACCAAAGGCATAATGCACGAATGGCGTACCCACACGAGGCACTCCTTCCTTTGCGCTGCAAGGGTACTCTTCGAGCAGCTCGGATAATAGCCTTGGATTTGAGTTATGTTTAGAATAAAGTAAGACTGCAAAAAAGGTTTTCAGTATGGTAAAAAGAGAAAGGCATATATCACCAACACTTACAGAGGCAATGTCGAAATTTCCTCATTTAAGGAGATATGTAAATAGCATCGTAAAGACTATTGGAATGCCAGATTATTATGTACAGCTTGATAAGAGTCTTGGAAAGATAGAGAACCCTAATATCATATATGGAGTAAATGATCCTATGTTTATTCATATATACAAGGAGAAAGGAAAAGGGATTATCTACCATGTTGTTGAACCGCGTGTTAAAGAAGAAGAGCAGAAATTGTTTGATACTGTGCTTGATAAGCTTATAGAACTTGCACACAAGTATCCTGTGCCTGATGATGTTACTGAGATAGGTCCTGTACTTCTTAAGCTTTATGATGAGGTTGTGGCTGTAGATGATGGGAAAGAAAAGCCCTGGGATAAATTCTTAAATTCAAAAATCAAGGTTACAAAAGAACTCTATGAAACTGTAAAATATTATCTTATAAGAAACAGGGTTGGATATGCAAAGCTTGAACCCTTGTTCTATGACCAGTACTTAGAGGATATACATTGTACAGGCGTAGGCGCTATAAATATGATCCATAAGATATTTGAGATGGTGCATACGAATATAGTTTTTCCTACTGATTATGAGCTTAACAGATACATAATTGAGGTTTCAGAAAGAGTGGAAAGGCCTACTTCAGATGCCCATCCTGTAGTTGATGCGATGATGCCGGATGGATCGAGAGTAAACTTCATCTATGGAAGAGAGATCTCTCTCGAAGGATCTTCGTTCACAATAAGAAAGTTCGCAGAAGTTCCTGTAAGCGTAACCCAGGTCATAAACTGGAAGACGATGAGTTCAGAAATGGCTGCTTATCTTTGGCTGTGTCTTGAAAATGGAATGAATGGATTTGTATGCGGGGAAACAGCTTCAGGAAAGACAACATCTCTTAACGCTCTTTGCGCTTTCATAAAGCCTGACGATAAGGTCTATACAGTAGAAAACACGCCAGAAGTAACCATGCCTCATGATACCTGGCAGCACTTAGTTACAAGGGATGCAGGAAAATCAACTGACGTTACAATGTTTACTCTTCTTATCGCAGCTCTTAGAAGCCGTCCTAATTACATCATAGTAGGAGAGATAAGAGGGCAGGAAGGAAGTGTTGCATTTCAGGCTATGCAGACCGGCCACCCTGTACTTTCGACGTTTCACGCAGGTAATGTTACAACTATGATACAGCGTCTTAATGGAGATCCGATAAATATTCCTCTTGCTTTCATGAACAATCTTAATTTCAGTCTTATACAGCAGGCAGTCCTTCATCATGGTCATTCTGTAAGAAGAGTCCTTAGCATAACAGAGATTGAACGTTATTATGAGCCTGAGAATAAGATGGTAACAAGAGAGGTCTTTTCATGGGAGCCTCAGACTGACAAGCATCTTTTCAGGGGTCTTTACAATAGTTATCTTCTTGAGTCAAAGATCGCTACCATGCAGGGATATACAGATACAAGAGAGATATACACAGAGATGGATCTGAGAAAAAGAATACTTGAAAAGATGATCGAAAATAAGATCTTTAATTATTTTGATGTTTGGGAAGTACTCAAGAATTATCATTACGGCGGAAAGAGTACCCTTCCTTTCACGATCTGATTTTAAATATGAAAAACCGGTGTTTTCATGGGTGCAATAATAGCTAATTTAGGATATCTCAACTGGAAAGAGTTCACTATTAAATTTGTAGCTCCTATAGTGGCAACTTGTGGAATATTTTCAGGAGTTATGTTATACCTCATGAATACATCTGAAATGTTCTCTTTTTTCCCTTCATACCTTCCTTATCTGATAATAGTTCTGGGAATAGGTTTCATATCTCTTTATCCTTATATAATGTTTGAGAAGAAAAAGATAAACATAAATAATAACATGCATTATTTTATCACATACATAGGAACTCTTTCTACACTTCAGATTACAAGGACAGCTCTTTTCAAAAGGCTTGCAGAGAAAAAAAGTTTTGGTGAACTTTCCAACGTATCGAAGAAAATACTTTATCTTGCAAAATCCTGGAGCCTGGGTTATGCCCAGACATGCAGAAAACTTGCGCAGTTTAATCCTTCAAAGATGTTTGCTGATTTTCTCGATCGTTTTGCCGCAATGCTTGATTTTGGACAGGACTTGGATGTTTTTCTTATTGATGAACAGAAATCTGTACTTGATGATTTTGAAACTGAGTATAAGAAATCTATGGAAAACATGAAAATGCTTCAGGAGATTTTTATCTCGCTTACTGTTGCTGCAGGTTTCATGATGTCTGTAGCTCTTCTTCTGCCTCTCATAATGGGGATATCGATTGAGGTTGTTGTAAGATACAGTCTTCTTGCTATAGTCATAGTTGACCTGTTTCTTTTCTTTCTGATAAAATCGATTATACCTTCTGATTCGTTAATACATAATCTTAATATAAAGAGCCAGGAACATAGGAAAGTTGTCAAGTATTCATATTTTGTAATGCCTTTTTCAATCATGCTTACAGGGCTTCTTGTATGGCTTGATCCTCTGCCTTTTCTTGTAAATATAGCAATAGGTCTTACGCCTTTTCTCATAATAGGATATTTCGGGCAGCAGGAAGAAGAGATGGTGTTTAGAAGAGACAAATCATTTCCTGCATTTGTAAGGAGTTTGGGTTCGATAATCGAGATAAAGGAAGGAGCAGTGACTTCTGCGATATCATCTTTGCGGGTGCATGATTTTGGATCTCTTAATGACATGGTAATAAACATATACCGACGATTGAGGCTTGGATGCGACAAGTTCCAGTCGTGGATTTATTTTGCAGGTGAAAGCGGAAGCAACATGATCTATCAGTTCATACTGATATTTTCAGAATCAATATATCTTGGAGGTAATGCGGAAAAGATAGGTGAGATCGTAAGCTCCAATTTTCAGAGACTTCTTTCTATGAGGCGTCTCAGATTGCAGCTGGCTGCCGGGCTCCGGGGTGCTTTTTATGGTTCTTTGGTGGGATTTACTGCTGCAAGCTATATAACAGCAAAGATTGCACAGACTTTATCTCTCATGTTTTCACAGCCTTTTGAACTTGCCCAGGAAGGTGGAAGCATGTCGGGGGTATTCAGTTCTATTATGCCGCCTGCAGTTCAGGTAGATATGGAAATCGTCATGGTATATATAGGCATAATGGTCATTATCCATGCAGCAATATCTGCACTGACTGTTAAGATTATCGATGGCGGATCGCCTCATGCAGCTGCTTTTGATTTTGTAATAATGCTTTGGATAGGTGCAATCATTAGTTGGCTGATACCTGGATTTATAGGAAGCATACTTCCTGATATGTCTTCTAATGCTACTATGGAAGAACTTGCGGGAGAAACTGTTCCTGCTGTCGCTATGATGATTATACTTCCTGCAAGAATATTTTTCAGGAAAATAAGACGAGATCTGAAAAAACACAGTGGATGCTAAAATGAATAAAAGGGCTGAAACCGGCATAGGAACGCTTATCATATTCATAGCTATGCTCATAGTTGCTTCTATCACTGCAAATGTACTTATACAGACAGCAACATCTCTTCAGTCAAAGGCGCTTTTGACCGGAGAACAGACAAAAGAGGCAATATCAACCTATGCTCAGGTTATGGCAATAACAGCATCAGACGGAAGAGACAATACGCTTGAGGATTTTACATACCAGATAAAACTTGCTCCTGGTTCTTCTGACATGAGACTTGATTCAGCTCTTCTTGAATTTTCACTTTCAGATACATCTGTCGATTTGGTATATTTTGATGGTGATTGTGAATACAATCAGACGCACGGATATTATACAAATGAGACTGCAAAAAACGGGACTTTTACGCTTGATTATGTGAAAACTGTTTCTAACCATAAAGATGGATATCTTTTGAGCGGAGAAATAGTCGAACTTTGCTTCAGGGCTCCAGTTTCAGTAGGCGAAGATGAAGATATAGAAATAAGATTTGTTCCAAGGGTAGGAATTCCTGTTTCAACTGAATTTAGAAGTCCTAATGTTATAACAAGAACCTATGAAAGACTGTTTCCTTAGTTTTTGAAATTATGATGGAACAAAAAATAACACTATGCAGCTACTTTGAACACAGTAAAAAAATGCAAATATTTTTAAATAAGTCCAATTTCTTTTCGGGTCATGGAAGGAACAATCGTTAATTTCAGACGTGGAAGACATAATCAGACAGAGAATCAGGTAATCGTTTCTATAGATGGCGTAAATTCTAAAGATGATGCTGAAAAGCTTGTCGGAAAGACTACAAAATTTGTAACGTCAGGTAACGAGAAGAAAGAAATATCAGGAAAAGTCGCGTCAGCTCATGGAAATAAGGGTGCTGTAAGGGTTCTTTTTGAAAGAGGACTTCCTGGCCAAGCTATAGGAACAAAGATTGTTTTTGCATAAATTTCTTGATTTTTATACTATTTTCTAATAATTCATGTTCAATTATCCTGTTTTTTCTTTGAGAAACCTTTATATATGAGTTTTTCTAAAATTACTTTATTCACAGTTTTTATTTTCCACAAAGAGGTGATTTCATTGGCAAAAAAAGGATCTTTAAACCTGTCCATTAACGCTATTGTCGTTCTAATCATGGCTATAACTATGCTTGGGCTGGGTCTTGCATTTATCAGCGGTACATTTGGAGGAGCTACCGGCAAGCTTAATAAGCTTATGGCTGGTCTAAGCGATAATGAAAAAGCAGAATTAGAGGCATCTGCTGACAGAATCACGATGGCTGCTTCAACCCTTGAAGTTCAGAAAGGAAAATCAGAGGATTTTTTCTATGCAATAAGAAATGATGAAAATGGTGATCTTGCTGTTGCAGCAATTGAGGTCAAATGTGACAGAAGTCTTGAAGGACCAGTAGGAACAGGAGATATTTCTTTCAGCACATTTGTTCCAAATATTCTTCCACCTGCAGACTCTCAGGTTCTGCCTTTGCAGATAAAGCCAAGTTCAGGTGCAAAAACCACCAATTATGGATGTTATATAAAGGTTTATACTGACAATGTTGATGAAGATACAGAGCCTGATAAACAGGTTGCTGTAAGTGACATAGACTCTTCAGGACATTATCAGGATATGGTTATGGGTTATGATGGTACAGGAATCATGTATAATGATATTGCCAATTCAGCAGAAGTATTATATCTTGAAGAATATGCAGAACTCAGATTTGATCTGATTGTCAAATAAGGTGATTTTCATGGCTAAAAAAACTGTTAAAGGAAAAGGAAAAAGACAACTTTCACAGGATCAGGAATTTGCTATCATGAAAATGGTCCTTGACAAATTTTTGTGGCTTGGGCTTGTTGTTATGGTATTTGGATTTTACAATATTTCAAAGAACAGCCACATAAGTTCATGGGTTTCAGGCGTTACATATATGGTAATCGGTGCAGTAATACTTGGACTGTTTGGTATGATACTTGTAAAAGAATATGAATTTCTTCACTAGATTTTTATTTTCTTTTTACTTATTTTTATGGTGCTAAAATGAACAAAAGGGCAAGTCTTGAATTAAGTGTGAACTTTCTCGTAATGCTTATCATATCCATAGTTGTATTTGGTTTTGGCATATATTTTCTTACACAGACAGGCGCAGGTTTAAGCAAGGCATCTGAAGAGATTTCCCGCGAGGCAGAAACACAGATAGAGGCACTTTTGGATTCAGGTGAGCAAATAATCATATATCCTGAAGAGCTTGAAATAAAGAAAGGCCAGACTGATGTTTTTGGTGTTGGTATATTAAATACAGTAAGGATGTCTAAAACAGAATTTATCATAGGAGTTTGGCCAAATGCATACATAAATCTTCGCGGAGAAACATTTGATTGCACTCAAGGAGAATGCCCTGCTGTACTTGAGGAATGGACATATGGCACTGATTTTCCTGTCGAGACACTAGAGCCTAATGAGAATGTAAAGATAAATGTTCCTGTGCAGGTTAAAGGAGATATAAGCCCTGGTGTTTACATATTTGATGTATTGATATGCCAGAAGCGTCCTGAAGGAAATTTTCCTACTATTTCTGATGATAATGGTAATGAAAATTATCTTTGTTCAAGGGAGACAAGACTTGATCATGAAATAGAGTATCCAAGCCAGGGTTTCTTAAAGTTTCGTGTTGTTGTTCCTTAGAACGAAATCTTATTTCCTATTTCAGTCTCTGAATAATCAATAGAATAAGCAGGAAGCTCTATTACATATTTTGCTTTTTTCTTTGGTATTATAAGAGGTGTGAAAGGTATTGCATTTGTCCTTAGATCGACCACATTCTTTTTTTCATCAAGCCAAAGAATATCTATTGGATAGAAAACAAAGAACATGTGGAGGCTTGCTTCCATTGTTTTAGGAAATGTGAATATCAATCCTTCATCGATCCTGGGAAGAGTAAACATAAGCCCCATCATGCGTTTAAAAAAAGTGTCTGCATATCTTTTTCCATTTGCAATTTTCTTTTTTGTCGTTAGGTTCTTTATCATTTGTGATTATTTTTGTTGACTGGGTTAATTAATTTTTTGGATTCGTTTCTGAAAATATTTATATATAATACTGTATTTTTCATAATTTATGATTGACATAAAACTTCTCAGAGAAAAACCTGACATGTTCAAACAGAACATGGAAAAAAAATTTAGGGATCCGAAGATTATTGACACTGTGTTGAAATACGACAAAGAGATTAGGGACATAATGCAGGAATCCCAAAAATTAAGGCACAGGAGAAATGAAGTCAGCCAAGGTATTGCTAAAGCAAAAAAGGCAAAGGATGAAACAACAGCAAAAAAACTTATGAAGGAAGCAAAAAATATTCCTGACAAGATAAAATCAATGGAAGAATCACTTGAAAAGACAAAATTAAAGCTTGACAAACTTATACTTCAGATACCAAATCTTATGCATGAATCAGTACCTGTAGGGAAAGATGATACTGAAAATGTTGAGATAAGAAGATGGGGCGAGCCGAGAAAATTTGATTTTCCTGTGAAAAATCATGTTGAGCTTTTAGAATATCTTGGTGTTGTTGATTTTGATACTTCATCAAAGACTTCAGGAAATGGTTTCTACTATCTGAAAGGTGATCTTGCAAGACTCAACCAGGCGCTAATACAATATGCTATTGATTTCATGACAAGACGAAATTACACTTATGTTGAGCCTCCGCTCATGCTTCACAAAGAAGTTTTAGATGCTGCTATGGATACTGAGAGTTTCAAGGACTCTATATATTCAGTAAAGGATGAGGACCTTCATTTGATAGGAACAAGCGAGCATGCTCTTCTTGGCCTTCATACCAAAGAAGCAATTCCTGAAAATGATCTTCCGAAAAAGTATTTTTCTTATTCAATGTGCTTTAGAAAGGAGATTGGAAGCCATGGAATAAATGAGAAAGGGCTTTGGAGGACTCATCAATTTAACAAAGTCGAGCAGTTCATATTCTGCAAGCCTGAGGAATCATATGATTTTTATGATGAGCTTTTGAAAAATTCTGAAGAGCTTTTCCAGGGGTTGGGACTTCCTTACAGGGTCATTGAATGCTGTTCAGGAGATCTTGCTACATGGAAAGCAAAGTCATGCGACATGGAAGTGTACAGGCCTACTACTGAAGATTATGGAGAAATTACTTCTCTTACCAACTGTACTGATTTCCAGGCAAGAGGGCTTGGCATAAGGGTTGTCTATAATGACGGGAACAGGACTGTACTTCATACCCTGAACAATACTGCTATTGCAACATCAAGGGCCATGGTTGCGATAATTGAGAATTATCAGAACAAGGATGGTTCTATTGATGTGCCTAAGGCTCTAGTGAACTATATGGGTAAAAGCAAAATTGAAAAACAGTAGATATTTTTTCTTTTTTCTTTTAGATTGAAAAGATATAAATACTATCATCTATAGAAAATTAGCATGGATGATATACCAGTTCAAAAGAGCGAGATTCCCGGATGGGTTTTTCTTATTGTAGGTTTGTTGGTTACAGTTGTTTCTTCTATAATGAATGCAGTAAATGAAGGAAATCCGATGCTTATTTTCATAATTGCAGGTATTGTGATGCTTGGCTGGGGAGGGGCAAAATATCTTTTATTCGGACAAGAGGGAAAGGCAGGTAAAGATATAACTCAGGAGATTTTTCAGGAAAGAGGAGAGAAGACAGGATTCAATAGACAAAAAAATCAGAATCCAGATGTCAAAAATTGCCCGAGATGCAGATATGCTCTTAACAAAACAGATAACTTCTGTTATAACTGCGGAACAGATGTAAGAAATATTTGATTAAATGAAACATTTTTAAATTATTTACATAATTTCTTTTTTATGGACGATTGCTGTAGTGTTGACACAAAGAAGATATCACATGATCAATCAAGCCATAGTTGCTGTCACACTAAACCAAAACCATGGTACAAACAAAGGATTTTTCTTGTTATCATAATAACTATAGCACTTCTTGTCTCATCTTATTTCATACCTTTTCTTAATCCATTTTATGATGCTTTTATTGAATATACTGAGATGATCTGGTGGGCGATACTTCTAGGTCTTTTTATTGGAGGAATAATTGATGCATTGATTCCTCAGGAATATGTGACAAAATTTCTTTCAAGGAAAAAGAAACGTACAATACTATTTGCAACTGTTTTTGGTTTTCTTATGTCAGCCTGCTCTCATGGAATACTTGCAATAGCTATTGCACTTCATAAGAAGGGTGCATCTATTCCTGCTGTAATTGCTTTTCTATTGGCAGCACCCTGGGCAAATCTTACTGTAACAATACTCTTGTTTGGCTTTTTTGGAATAAAAGCATTGTTTTTCATATTGTCTGCGATTGTTGTTGCAATTATTACAGGTCTTATCTTTCAGGTGCTTGAAAAAAAAGGACTTATTGAGAAAAGCAAAGAGATCAAGGTTGATGAGCATTTCTCTATAAGAAAAGATCTCAAGAAACGATTTGCAGAACGAAAAAACAAGAATTTTTCAAAGACATTCAATGAGATCATGAAAAGCACATGGAGTTTGACAAAGATGGTCCTTTGGTGGATGCTTATTGGAATGGTTATTGCTTCTGCTGCAAGAGCATTTGTACCGATGAACATATTTGACAGGTTCTTTGGTCCTACTATTTTGGGAATAGTAATAACGCTTATCGCTGCAACTATAATCGAGGTATGTTCAGAAGGATCAGCTCCCATGGCTTTTGAGATATTCAGGCAGACTGGAGCATTTGGTAATTCTTTTGTGTTTTTGATGGCAGGTGTCGCTACTGATTATACTGAAATTGGATTGTTATGGAGCAACATAGGGAAGAAGACAGCCACTTGGCTTCCTATTATAACAGTACCTCAGATAATCATCCTAGGGTTTGTTTTTAACGCACTTTTGTAAAAATTTTCTGATTTTGTTTTTTAAAACAAAACTCTTATAAATAATCTATATTTTGCCCAGTATAAGATAAAGAAGACTACGTGGAAAATATAATGGAATTCTTAATTTACATTCATAATCTATCAAGAAAAAAACAAAATGGAGGACGGATATAAAATGTCTGAACAGAAGTTTGTATATTATTTTGGAGAAGGCGGAAAAGAATTAAAATGGCTTCTCGGCGGAAAGGGCGCAAATCTTTCTGAAATGAAAAAAAGCGGTGTTCCTGTACCACCAGGATTTACCATAACAACAGAAGTATGCGACTTATTTTACAAGAATGGCAGAAAATACCCTGCTGGCGCAAAAGAGCAGGTTGAAGCTAATCTTGAAAGGCTTGAAAAAGAGATGGGTAAAAATCTTGGCGATGCTGAGGATCCTCTTTTGGTCTCTGTAAGATCAGGAGCAGCTCAGTCTATGCCAGGAATGATGGATACAGTACTTAATCTTGGTCTTAATGACGAATCAGTTGAAGGTCTTTCTAAAAAGACAGGTAACGAGAGATTCGCATGGGACGCTTACAGGAGATTCATATCCATGTTTGGTAACGTTGTAATGGGAATCAAAGGCGATAAGTTTACAACAGCTCTTGACAAGTTTAAGGATGAAAAAAATGTTGATAATGATACTGAGCTTACTGCAGATGACTGGAAGGAATATGTCGAAGTCCTGAAAAAGCTTGTTGTAGATGCTAAAGGAGAATCATTTCCTCAGGATCCGAAAAAACAGCTTTGGATGGCAATTGATGCAGTTTTTGGATCATGGAACAATGAAAGAGCAATAATTTACAGAAGACTTAACAATATTTCAAAGCTTCTTGGTACGGCTGTAAACGTTCAGTCTATGGTCTTTGGTAACATGGGAGAAACATCAGGAACTGGTGTTGCATTCTCAAGAAATCCAAGCACAGGAGAGAAAAAGCTTTACGGTGAGTTTTTAGTAAACGCTCAGGGAGAAGATGTTGTTGCAGGTATCAGAACTCCTCAGCCTATCGCTGAACTTGAAGATACCATGCCTGATGTTTACAAGAAATTTGTAGATATTGTAGATCATCTTGAAGAGCATTACAAGGATATGCAGGATATGGAGTTTACTATCCAGGAAGGTAATCTTTTTTTCCTTCAGACAAGAAACGGAAAGAGAACAGCTCATGCTGCTGTGAAAATTGCAGTTGACATGTATGATGCAGGAATTATCTCAAAAGAAGAGGCAGTATTGAGAGTTGATCCAAACTCACTTGATCAGCTTCTTCACAAGACATTTGATCCTGTTGCAATCCAGAAGTCACAAGCAGTTGCAAAAGGTCTTCCTGCATCACCAGGTGCAGCAGTTGGTGAAGCTGTCTTTGATTCAGATAAGGCAGATGAACTAAACAAGGAAGGCAAGAAAGTTATTCTTGTAAGACTTGAAACTTCTCCTGAAGATATTATCGGAATGCATGCAGCACAGGGAATCTTAACTGCAAGAGGCGGTATGACTTCTCACGCAGCTGTTGTTGCTAGAGGAATGGGCAAGTGCTGTGTTTCAGGTTGTTCTGAAGTTAAGATCAATGAAGAAGAGGCATACTTTGAAGTTGCTGGTCAGAAAGTGAAAGAAGGAGACTTTATCTCACTTGATGGTTCAACAGGAAATGTCTACATAGGTTCACTGGCAACAATTGATCCTGAACTTAGCGGAGATTTCGCAAAGATCATGGAATGGGCTGATGATGCAAGAAAGCTTGGTGTGAGAACAAACGCAGATACTCCAAAAGATGCAAAGGTTGCAGTTAAGTTCGGAGCAGAAGGAATTGGTCTTTGCAGGACAGAGCACATGTTCTTTGATGAGAAGAGAATCGGCGCTGTAAGAGAGATGATTCTTTCAGAGAACAAGGTTGGGCGTGAAAAGGCACTTGAAAAGCTTCTTCCGTTCCAGAGAGAAGATTTTGAAGGACTTTTTGAAGCTATGGAAGGAAAACCTGTAACAATAAGGCTTCTTGATCCGCCTCTGCACGAGTTCCTCCCTCAGGATGAAGATCAGATCGAAGAACTTGCAGCATCAATGGGCGTTACTGTTGATAAGCTTAAGTCTAAGATCGACTCCTTGCATGAAGTAAACCCTATGCTTGGTCACAGGGGATGCAGGCTTGGTATAACATATCCTGAGATAACTGAGATGCAGACAAGAGCTATAATTGAAGCTGCAATGGAAAAGGAAGCAATACCAGAGATCATGATACCTCTTGTAGGTTTTGTCGATGAGCTTAGGTACCTGAAAGAGGTTGTTGAAAAAACAATCAAGAAGGTATTTGATGAGAAAGGCAAAGAGATCAAGTATAAAATAGGAACAATGATCGAGGTTCCAAGAGGAGCCCTTACAGCTGACGAAGTTGCGCAGGAAGCAGAATTCTTCAGTTTCGGTACAAATGATCTTACACAGATGACTTTGGGATTCTCAAGAGACGATGTAGGAAAATTTGTTCCTGAATATGTTGAAAAGGGAATCTTAGAAAGAGATCCTTTCGCTTATCTTGATACAACTGGTGTAGGCCAGCTTGTTGAGATGGCAGTTGAGAAAGGAAGATCTGTAAAAGAAAACCTAAAATGCGGAATCTGCGGAGAGCACGGCGGAGAGCCAAGTTCAGTTGAGTTTTGCCATAAGGTCGGACTTAATTATGTAAGCTGCTCACCATTCAGAGTGCCAATCGCAAGGCTTGCAGCAGCACACGCAGCTCTTAAAGAAAAACAGGAGAAGAAAGAATAAGTCTTTCTTTGACTTTTTTATTTTTTTAATTCTTAATTCTTTTTATGGTTAATTATTTAATGCCTAGTTCTGAGAATTCCTGTCCACACTTTAGTGTGGAGATGAACAG
>JBKHIF010000093.1:0-3573 GCA_046538795.1 Candidatus Woesearchaeota archaeon
GAAGGAGAGATTGAAGAGATTGCAGATAGTATAAGGAAAAACATGGCTTAATCTAAACGTTAATAATTTATAGAAGAAGTTTCAAAAGAATATTGTGGCAGGTAAAAAAAGCGATACAAAAAAGAAAAAACCAACTCCTAAATCCAAGTCAAAAGGACTTAAGGAGATTAGATGGGACAAGAAGCATTTCTACAGGGTGAAGCTTCCATTATTCTCAAATAATCCTGAAAAGATTCTTGAAAGAGTGAATGACGCAATTTCTGAGATCAGGCGAAAAGGGTATGATTTTGATGAAAAAAAGCATATTATCCTCCACGAAAACGATAAGATATTCAGAAGAGGCGACATACTTATAGAAATCGGAGAACAAAAAAAAAGAGATCACAACATAAAGACCTTTGAAAAAAAGGATCTTTTTTCTAAATCTCACATAGGACACACCAGAAACATCCATGAATCAGTATCAGAAATAAGCATGCATGTCGATAAAAGCAAAAAAAAGATAAAAAGCATCTATTACTGGTATGTATCTCACCCAAAAAGACCAAAATCACCAAATGATTATAAGACAGTCATATTTGCAGAAATAAGGGAACGTTAATTTCTTATTCAGGGCTGTATCTTGTTTATCTTTGCATCTGACAAAAGAATTATATTGTTTTTCTCAAATTCTTTTTTAGCAATAGCAATAAGGTTTTCATCGCTAAAGCTTTTCGGAAAAGCGTCTTTTATGTCAGAACAGCTTTCCACAAAAATGCTGAATTTATTTTTTGTTGAATTGCTCAAAAGAAATCTATTTAGTTCAAGTAAAACATCAGGAGTAGTATGTTCAGGAGGAAGCCCCATTTCATGGAATATTATATCACAATCATCGTACCAGGAAAAATCCTCGCGTTCTGCCCATTCTTTTATCCCTTGTGCATATGGCTCGAACAAAGACTGGTTATTCAGATAAGCTATCTTATCTGAAGGTATGTTAAGATCCACAAGCTTCTGAAATGCTATTGATGAAAAATCATCATAGAATGATTTTCTGGAATCATCAAGAGATCTTTGCCTAAGGGATGCAGCCACAGACCAAAGCCCCTGCGCGATCCGTTCATCTGAATCAAAAAGCCTGCTGTATCCTGCATCTTTAAAACCCAGTTTTTCAAGGACAGAATCAAGGGCAAAAAGGTAATCATCTCTTCTTATTACATTTGAGCCTGACATTCCTATGGTCTTATTATCAAAAGAAAACTTAAAGCTGTAAGATAAGCTTTTATCCCTGCTCTGTTTGAGTTCTATTTTCAGGTCCCGGTCGATAGTCCTTATGGTTTTCCCAACAAAATCATGCTCATCTACATCATATGTTGTGAATTCTTCGCCCTCTTTTATGATTATAGGAGAAAGGAATTCCTTAAGAGAGCCGGGATTTTCCTTATCAAATATATAAGAGAACTTGAATAGTATTTTTTCAAGGAGCTCTTTTGTGGTAAGTAAAGTAAATCTAGACATCCTCTTTTTCTTGAACTGCAGAAAGCTTCCGAAACCAGAACTGTTCTCATCATCGATTCTTGTAAGTATTACAGCATTTATAACATCAGGATGTATCTTATGACTGATAAGAGAATCTATTGGTTTTCCGACAGGATCGATCCATATATTTGTATTCTTATAATGCAATATCTTGCTTGATCTCCTGTCAAGAAGAGTCTTGTTTTGCTGATAAATCTTTTTTGAGGATAATTTCATTACAGGATCGTCAATAATATAGCACCTGAGACTTTTGCTCCGGTTCATCCAGTGAGTTTTTTTCTGAACTTTTGAAAGTTTTTTTATTGTCTTATCTCTGGTCGGAGTTATCTTTAAGGATAATTTGTTTTCAAGTTTATTTCCGACATATACCCACAATGAATCACCATGCTGCATAACACGAAGAGGTGATCGTCCAACAGATGTATCCATTTGCCTGATTTGTTCTCTTGTTTTAAAAGTATATTCATCATGCACCTTGATAAAGTTTATTTCATCATTTATGTTTATGTTTGAACTTTCTCTTATGGTTTCTGAATCCCGGTATATGCTGAAAAATATTTTTTCACGAAGCCTATCCATATCATCAGAATTTCCTATTATGTCAATTTTTATGCCAGATCCATTATTTCCAAGTTGAGAATAATATTTATGCAGGCGGTAGGGAAATTGTATGGATACATTGTCAGAAAGTTCGTTCACTTCGATAGAAGGCACATAAATCTGGGCGGGCGTGATCCTGTCAAGACCTACGTGATCATCTATCTTAGACTGATTGACTGCAATCTTTTGCAAAACATCAGGACAAGAACCGATAAGAACATTTGTTGAAAGCCCTTCTTCCCATCCCCCCTCAGGAGTCTTTATTTCCTCGTATAATTTAAGATGATAACAGGGAACATAAGAATCAAGCTTGTCACATACTAGCCTGTATTTTCCTCTTACATAATTGTGCATGTTCTTGAGTGAATCATTAAGACGTTTTATAAGCATCATATCTTTATTAAGTATGAACTTGTCATCGACAAAATCCTGCTGCGCCCAGTATATTATCTCAGACATGTGCTTGTTTAATGCAGCAGAACATCTTTTCAAAAAAGAAAGCATTTTTTTGATCTCATTATAATGCTTAAGATTTTTTTTCTCATCATCAGAAAGGCCTTCTATAAGGGAACCATAATAAGATTTCACGTGCTCTACAAAAACAGAGACTTCTTTGATATAGTTCATCTTGCAAAACTCATCAAAATCAACTTTTACGTCCACCCTGAACTCATTTACAAATGATGCCTGATATGAAACCAAAAGCTCTTTTAATTCAGAATCAAGTTTTCCAAGCACAGTTTTTTTTTCATGAGGTTCATAAAAACCGCTGTATTCAGAGAATTGAAGCAATTTTAATATATGTTTTCTTACAACAGGATAAAGGCTTGACTGAGCTTCATAGCTTTTAAGATCGTGGCCCTGATCTTTCATTATGCCAGACACAAGATCGTCATTTTTTTTTGAGGACAATTTAATCTGAAGGCATTTTTTTGGTTTTCTCTTGTGGGAAAGCCTTCTTTGCTCAGATCGTATCACTTTAAGTTCAGATCTTTCTTTATCAAGAATATATTCAAGCCGTCTGCAAGTATTTTCAACCAGATCTTTAACATCATCATCGATTGTCTTTTGAAGGAGATTCTGAAGTTCAATCACAAGGGATTTAATCTCTCCTATTATCCTTACTTCATTCTCTTCTGCAAAGCGTTTTGATTTTTCCAGGCCTCTTAGAACATGCGCAGATGAATCAAGATATGAAGAAAGCTCTTTTTCAAATTTTACAAGGAAGCCTGCATGATCAAATACTTTTTGTTTTCTGTTTGCAAACTCAGACCTGAGAACCCTTAAATTTTCAAGAAGCTCCCATTCACGTTTTTCTTCATCATGGTCTGTTTCTGAAAGATAGAATACGCCTCGTTCTGTGCCTGCCTTATCCCTGAAAGAATATGTCTTTATTGATACCATATTTCAATAATAACTAGTATGATTAATGATATTTAAAGCTTGTTGATTTGG
>JBKHIF010000033.1:0-15105 GCA_046538795.1 Candidatus Woesearchaeota archaeon
TTTGATATCAAAAGTCATTATCACATCTTTATCGGGCGCTCTGATTCCGGTTGTCTCTTTTGCAACAGCTACAGCCATGTTTGCACTAAATTGAAGGTCTGTTTCTAAAAAAGGCATGGTATCTATCAGCACATTTGAATTTCCAGAAATAATCCTTACATTAAGAATGCCCATTATACCCTCATCAGCTCTTGTATTAAGCGCAACTATAGGAACTTCTTTCTCTGTCGGAAACTCCTCATCTGAAGATAAGGATGTGACAAGTCCTGTTCCTGAAACAAAATCCGCCCCTGAAAAAAAACTGTCAAGAAGTATTATTGAAGAAAAAACATATGTTGTCATAAGTACACCTAGTATAAAAAAAAGCAAATTACGTTTTCTCATTTTTCTTCCTGAAATTAACATAAAAAAAATAATACCATAATCAATTTAAATATTATCTTGAATAAGTTAATTATTAATAAAAAAGAAATTAGATAATTCAAAAAAAGAAAAACATTCAATCACCAACATTCACCTGAGTACATATCTTATCCAAACAGGACACCACAAAACGTCCGGATTTCCCTGCACAGAAATCCGGGCATTGCTCTGATTCATCTACAAATCTTAAATTTCCGAAAAAACATTTCCTTGTTTCTATATGGACTCCGCATGCACAGTCATCATCTGAAATGCAATATCTTTCAGGATCATGTTCAAAAAATATTATGTCATTCGGCGTTATGCATTGCCTCGGGCAAGCTTCACAGTCTGGCTCAAGAACCTCATATCCAGACTCCACGCACTTTTCAAAAGCAGACTTTTCCGGCTCCTCAACTAAAAGTTCTGTAAAAGATATGTTTACTATCTCATTCCAGGCCAGAGAAACAGAAACCTCAAATGCATATACATTTTCAGGAAGCTCATCTGTTTCAACATTAAACCTGTATGTAAATATATAGCATCCAGGACATCTCAGTATTTCATGCCCAATCTCCCTTAAATTTGATGCATTATGATTTTGATAGCTATAAGACTGACTTATCCTTTCGACAATCGTTTCCCTTAAAAGCGAAATCTCATCCTGCGAACACTCAAAAGTGCATGATCCATCAACATATTTCCATTCACCTATGCATTCAATCCTTGCAGCATCTTTGTTCTTTTCAGCACAACAGGCACCTCTTTGGTCTTCGGGAATAGAACCACAGTCTATAGTGCATGCAGTTGCAAGTAATGAAAATATCATAAGCCCTAAAAGGATTTTAAGTTTCATTGAATCACCAAATTATACCAAAACAAGATCCATTTAAATATGTTTTCAAATAACTCATACCGATGGCTATTCCATGATCTAAATGAAGGGGTGCCCCAGAGAGTACTTTTCGAGCACACCTGCGGTGCATTGTTCCAAAGAAGTTTACCCTTTCAGGGCAAACCCCACAAAAACGAAAAGAAATTTTTTAAATTTATGCACACATTGAAACAAGGTTTCAATCGTGTTCCATGCGAAATTTTCAATAATATGGCATAAAGCCAATAATCAGTACTATTTTCAGATATATTTTGCAATTTCTTTTCTGAACTGAGAAAAAGACCTGAAATGTATTGTGTTAAAACCCTTTTCTTCAGCAGTTTTAATATTTTTTAAAGTATCGTCAACAAAAAGACATTGCGACGGAGGAAGGCCAATTTCTCTTATTGCATGTCTAAATATGTTTATATCAGGCTTGATAAGTCCAAGATCGTCTGAAAAGAACATATCTTCAAAGACATTTTTGTATTTTTTTCTTAAGATAGGAGAGATAAAACTGTAATTATTAGATAAGATAAACAATCTTTTCGTCTTTTTTAGTTTTTTCAGAAATAAGATCAGTTCTTTGTTTTCAGTAACAGAGTCAAGGTATATTTTTTTAAAAATATCAAACGAAAAATCAAACTTATTGATCCTTTTGAAAAAATCTTTAAATGATTCTTTGTTCATCAAGAGGTTGGCTTCTTCTGAATCGATAAGCGTAAATAGTTCATCTTCATCAAGATCATATTTACAAGCAAGAGTCATTGCAATCCGCTTTATGAAAACACCTTTTGTAAGAACACCTCCCCAGTCAAACAGAACAGCTTTTATCTGATTTGAAGAAAGATAGTCTATAAGCATTTTCTTAAGATTATGAGGATTGTGTTTTTTTGAAAGGATTTCTCTGAAAAGAGAGTAAAGATTCAAATCAAGAATATCTTTATTTCTGTACCTGAAAACTTGTCTCATATTCTCAAGCCCTTCTATTGTCTGGGTTATCATTTTCTCTGCAATCTTTACAGAATGGCCTTTTCCAAGCAAAGTTCCAAAAAGTTGGTTTCTTGAAAAAGATGAAAAACTGGTTACAAAGAGATCACCAACCCCGCCCGCATCAACAAAAGTGTGCCTTCTAATTCTCTTAATATTTTTATAGTAGAATTCTGTATATGCCTTGCTTATTATAGATGCAGTAAAATTATTGCCAGTCTCAAGTCCGTTACAGATTCCTACAAGTATTGCAATTATGTTTTTGTAGAATCCCAAAAGCTGTACACCCTCAATATCTGTTGTTGGAGTAAGAACTACATTTTTTGTCTTTAGCATGTTGATTGTTTTTTTGGTAAGATCATTTCTGCCTGCAACAATAAGCTTGCATGGAAGTCCTTTGGCCAATTCAGAAGCAATTGATGGTCCTGATAATGAAACAACATTTTCTGTAAGATTTGCAGAGATCAGTGATGTCATGGTCTTTTTTCCATTGTAAAGACCCTTGCTGGCAGAAATTATTATCTGATCCTTGATAAATGGCTTGATTTTTGAACAGACATCCATCATGAATTTTGAAGGTACTGCAATAATCACCATGCCAGGAGATTTTAACTTACTGTAATTATTGTGCGCTATTATCTTTTTGTTTAATTTAACATCAGAAAGGTACTTGCTGTTCCTGTTGTTAGAATTAATCTCTTTGATAACATCAGGTTCAATTGACAGCAGGAAAACATTTTTTATTCTTCTTGAATTAGAAAAGGCATTTGCAAGAGCTGTTCCAAAACTTCCTGATCCTATTATATGAAGATCCATAATGGTTATTATAAAAATAGCATTTAATATATTTTTGGTTATCTTTTTAGTAAGCACTTATGTAGCGGGAGTTTGCAATTCTATTAATTTCATGTTTTCGATCAGTTTCACTTAGATTTGCAAGCTTTAGTGATTCGTCTATCAAGTTCACAGTTTCACGCAAATGCCTGTTCATACCTTCCAGACAGCGATCTATACAGTATGCCTTGTCACAATCATGCGCTGGCCTGTAAAGCCTCAAAGAAGAATCTACTTTCCCTCCAAGCTTGCAAAACGCCATAATGTGGACCTTATATCCTTCAAGAAGGGAATATATTTTTTCAGAAAGCATATTGTATTCTTCCTGCTCAAGAGTTTTCGGCAATCTGTCTTCATATTTTTTTCTCAACTCTTCAACTTTTCTACAGAGTCTTTTTTCTGAAATCATCTCTCGCGCATAAAATAAAATAATTAAAAAATTTTTCGGTAGAAAACATAGATCACCTTTGCTTTTTCGAGCCATTCAATAAAAGAACAACATAGATCATGATAAGCCCTGAAACTACAAGTATGATTTCTATTGGAAAGAATCCTGAAAGATATGTTATCACGCCAGCAAAGACTAATAATAGCCCTGTAACCAAAAGCACATAAGATAGAAAAAAAATAAACACGGTTTTTTTAACTTCTCGTGCCTTTTTTTGAAAATTTCTTTCAGCCTTATGCCTGACAGAATCTATTTTTTCCAGGAATTTTATAGCTGACTCAAGCAATTCACTTAATTTCATCTTGCCTCGTTATTATTTCTTATGCATCATTATAGCTGAAGCAACAATCCCTGCAAGCATCCCAACACCAAAAGATATTCCAACTGAAGGCAAAGGATGTTCCTGCACTTTATGCTCCATCTCTTTTTTTGTTTCCATAGCTCTTTGCTTTGCGTGCTCTATCTTCTCTCTCACGTCAACATCTCGCCCAGAGAATGATTTTTCCAAATTCTGTATCTGTGTCTTAAGACCTGATAGTGCATCACGAAGATCCCTTGTATCTAAATCATCTTTAGCCATTATTTCCACCTCCCAATAAGAAAATGAAGGATGATTGATTTTATAAAACGTAGCCAGTGGATCTTGCGAATTATGAAAAAAACAACACTATTTTACCGATATTTTTGAGAAAAAGCAAGATGAGTCCATAAAGATTATTTTTCTTTGCTTTAGCAAAGGAAAAATCAAAGACAACTCTGTTTTCCGCAGACCCTAAATTGCCCTGCTATTTGGGTACCAAATAATCATTTATTTTTTGAACATGTTCAAATCCCAAGGACAAATGAAGAATGAAATGATGAAATGCGTCCGCCGGGATTAGTTTGAAAGCAGAGCTTTCTAACTTGCCAAAATTTCTTTGAAATTTTGAGCATGAACCCGAAGGTTCAAATCCTTCAAATTCCAAACGCATACAACTTAAAGTAGGACTGCGTCCGCCGTAGAACGAACCAACAAATAAAAACACAACATTTAAATAAATTTATCATTTATATGTATCCGGTGATTACCCATGGTAAATGTAACTTTATCGGTTCCAACAGAACTTAAATCTAAGATGGATAAGCTTAATGAAGTAAATTGGAGTGCTGTTGCAAGAAATGCATTTGATGAAAAAATAAAAGATATTGAGTTTATCAAAAGGTTCAAGTCAAAAAGTACAATGAGTGAAGAGGATGCTCTTTCACTTGGAAAAGAATTGAATAGTAAAATAAGCCAAAGAAGGTCTTAAGAATGCAGCTTGTTATAGATGCAAATGTATTGTTTTCTTTACTTATCAAAAAAAGTAAAATAGAAAACCTATTTTTTAATGAAGAGCTTGAATTATTCGCTCCTGAATTTATTTTTACTGAGTTTGAAAAATATAAAGAAATAATCTTAAGAAAAACTCAACGCTCAGATATGGAATTCTATAGATTATTTACGATACTTAAAAGGATTATTAAAACCATCCCAAATGAAGAAACCTCAAAATTTATCACTGATGCAGAAGAAATATGTCCTGATACAAAAGATGTCGATTATTTTGCTCTTGCATTAAAATTAAAATGTCCTATCTGGAGTAATGATAAAAAAATAAAAAAACAGGATAATATTGAAATATATGATTCAACTGAATTATTGAAAATATTTAGTGATGAATAAAAACTACTGTATCAGTTGGCTTGATTTTAGACAATTGATAGTTCAGGGCTATTTAACTTATGATAGATCAGATATCGATAATATGAACCGGAAAGATAAACATAAAACTCTTATTGCTACACCTAAAGCGTTTATTTTTTTAGAATCTTATTTTAGTGGAAAACGTACCGAAGAAACAATCAAGATAACAAAACAAAACCTATATCTATTTGTAATATTCTCTCTTATTGCCATATTCTTAGCAATATTAAGTTTTCTATTTAATTTGTTGATTGCATAATTTCCGGATAATATTAAAGGATCTTTAATTATGTCATTTTTTATTGCTTTTATAACGCTTGTTTTTATTATTTATATGTTGACAAAGAAAAAGTTTTTCTGACAGAAATTCACGCACTGAACCCAAAAGAAAAAACTGCGTCCGCCGGGATTTGAACCCGGATAGGCGGCTGTCTTCACGAAAGTGAAATATCCTGTGTGGATCTTCAGATCTTAACGTGTGGAAGGCCGCAGTCATAGCCATTAGACCACAGACGCAATATGAATTTATAAAAAGAAATTCAAGTGTTTTATAAAATTAACTATTTGTTGTCCTCTTTTTTTAACTCAGATCGCATATTTTCTATGAACCTGTCAAAATCATGAACCTTTATGCCAGCACCGCAGGCATGCTCATGTCCTCCGCCATAACCATCTATATCCTTAAGAGACTCAGCAAGTATTTTTGAGATCACATATTTGCCTGAACGAAGAGAGCAACGCATCTCACCATCTCTTTCCCGGGCAATTATTATGACTTTATCAGGAAATTTATGCAAAAGCTCATTGCTTAGGTCAGCAGTAAAACTCATCTTCCTATCAGTATATTTGTAAAGAAGTATCATGTCATCAGAAGCACAAGATAAAGCTTCTTTGAACATGTCATCATAAAGCTTTCTTATAGTCATATATCTTTTCCAGATATACGTGCCCCGTGAAGAAGTCTGATCAAGTATCTCATAAGGCTCTTTTATTCTGGTCATTATCTTCATGCACTTGATAACCTCTTTGGTAGGACCTTTCAAAAGGAATGAAAACACTCTCACAAGCTCTCCAAGCCTTGTATCAAAAAGAACATCCCCGGGATCTTCATAATCTGCCTTAGCCAATATGTCAGGATATTTTTCTACAAACTCCTCTAAGAATTCAGGTATATACCAATCCCCTATACAACCGACAGAAGCAATCCACAGATGATCCTTCTTATCAGCCACCCTGTATGCCCAGTAAGATGTGGGTTTATGCTGGTCCGGAGTGTATGACCTGGGATTGTAATATTTCACATGCTTAAGATCGATAGGCTTATGATGGTCAAGCCAAAAACAAGGAGTTCCTCTCAAAGAATCAACAAACTCCTGGGTAACAACTGCCTTATCAAGTATGAAAACCTTGTCAGGAGAGAACTCTGTCACTTTTGAGGTGAAATTTATATCAAGTTCAGGAGCTGACTTTATAGGGATTCCTTTGCCATCTCCGACTGCCTTGTAAAACATCAAAAACGAACTCAGTCCATCAGGATCATCATCAAAAAAAAAGATTGGTTTTGCAGATTCATATAACTCTTTTCTTAGTTCTTCTATCTTTGCATCAGGAATAAGGTCTTTCATCTTAATAGTAAAAAGATTTGCCTTTATTTATAAATCTGATTGTTCTATGCCATAAACAACACGCAAACTATTTATAAGAGTAATTCCAAAAATAATATCAAAGAGGTGAATTCATGAAACACAGCAAACAGCTTCTCATACTTCCATTTGATCACAGAAGTTCTTTTTCAAAAACACTCATGGGCTATGATGAAAAAAGGCTCACAGCCTCACAACACAACAAAATATCTTATATGAAAAATGTTGTTTTTGAAGGATTCATAGAATACGCCAAAAAATACAAGAAAAACAAGGATGAATTCGGAATACTTGTAGATGAAGAATACGGAAAATCTATTCTCAAGCGTGCAAATCAGATGGGAGTTATGTCATGCTCGCCTTCAGAAAAGTCCGGCCAGAAAGTGTTTCAACTTGATTATGGCTCAAAATTCAAAGGACACATAGAAAGGGTTAATCCTGCTTATGTTAAAGTCCTTGTAAGATATAACCCGGGAAATAAGAAAGATAACAAGATACAACTTGAAAGACTAAAAAAACTTGATTCATATTGCAGAAAAACTGACAGACAATTCTTGTTTGAGCTTCTCGTACCACCTACAGAAAACGAACTTAAAACTTTAGGGAAAAAAAGATATGATAAGACAAAAAGGATAACAAACACCATAAAAGCGCTTGAAGAGCTTTCAAAAGAGCTTTATGTCGATGTCTGGAAACTTGAAGGTTTTGATTCAAAAAAAGCATGGCAGGACATCATAAGTGCATTAAATAAAAAGACAATCAACAAGGATTTCTCGATTGTGGTTCTGGGAAGAGGAGAAAACAAGGATCATGTTATCAAATGGCTAAAAATAGCATCAAAGTTCCATGAGATAAACGGTTTTGCTGTTGGAAGGACCATATTCATGCAGCCACTCATAGAACTCAAAGAAGGAAAGATAAACAGAAGCAAAGCAATTAAAAAAATATCTGACAATTTCAGGTTTTTTGTTAATCTTTGGCTTAAAGAAAAAAATATACAGCTTTCTTAAAGCTTGTCTCTTCTGAAAAGAAAATTTTTTAATTTTTCAAGCCGGTTCTGCGGACTCGGTATATTTGTTAGCTTTTCAACAAAATCCATGCCATGCCTGTTCTTAAGAATATTCACAGCAGCCTGGCTTTTCTTGAAAACAGAAGTATTTTCAATATTATCAAATGATTGGTTGGAATACATAAATTCAACTGACCTATAAAGCTCTACAAGTTCTGAATCGCTCTTTTTTGCAAGCTTACTATGATATGGATTATCCTTTGCCTTATATGTCTTTTCTGAAGCCATAAATAGAATTTAATAAAAAGAAATATAAAAGATTTACTATTAAAATCACTTTTTAAAGCTGTCTATTGCCTTTTGGATCTCTTCTTTATTCCATCCAGCAGATGTAAGGGAGGACATGATCTGATCATCTGTTTTTCCTTTTGCTTTTGCTGATTTTACCCAATTGACAATCTCATATGCCGGCTTATCATCAGACTTTGAACTGCTATGAGATGAACCTGATGATTTTGAACTATGAGAACTTCCACGCTCCATACTTTTCTCAATATCAACTTCATCTTTTTCAAACTGTCCAAGATCTGATTCAAATCTCTGGATATCTTCTGATTCCTCTGTAAGAAGGAGCTTTAATTTTTTTACCTCGAGAAGTACAAATATAAGTCCAATGAATAAAAGCATGATTATTACAAATAAGATCTCAAATATAGGAACTCCTTCAATACCAAATACATATGCCATGAATTTCACCTCTTCTTATTTCCTACAACAGCAGTACTTATGAAAATATAGGCAGAAACCCCTACCATAAGTACCATAAACACTACTGATATATAAAATGCATTGAAAACAGTATCATTCTTATCAAGAGAAAAGTATGTCTTTTCTGTCCAAACCTGCTCATTATCTTCATAAAACGCAGATTGTATTTCATAATCGCCTTCATTAAGCGAACTAAGGGGAAGATCCTTGATAACTGTATTTATTTCTCCTTTCTTCAGATCAACATCAGGTGTATCCATGAATAAGGTTTCACCATCCTTGCCAAGAGTATATTCTAAGCTTACTTTCTCGCTATCCTTATTCCTGTTGTCTATTATGAAGATTGAATAAAATTTCTTCTCATCCTCATCATATCTTATCTTGACCGAATATTTAGGAACATTAAGAACCACAGGAACAATAAATTCATCCACAAGCGCATCCTTATATGTCAATTGTATTGTTACAGAATCTGAATCAGGATTTGCAGGAAGGTTTAATTTCAATGAGCGATATACTTCGCCTCCTGCTGCAATCTTAGCTATGTCAATCTTTTTTGTCGACCATTTTCTTGCAGAAAGCTTAAGGCCTGATGCCTCCCTTACTCCTGTGTTCTTTAAAGATACATTAAGTACATAAGTATCAAGAATATCTGCTTCAATAGATTCGGCAGAAATTTCAACCTGAGGAAGAAACTCTGACAGAACTTCACATTCGTTTGGACAGCTACCACCACAGTCAACGCCTGTTTCATCCTTATTTTTTATGCCATCTGAACATGAACCGCCATATTCACAGCTTCTCATGACATCAGGCTTATTTCTTGTGGTTCCGCATTTATTATTATCAGTGCATGTTCTTGTCTGAGTGCCGTCTGACTTACATGCTCCATATAAAGAACACGTCCAGTCCTCTGTACAGCTTGAGTGCGATGGTGGCGCTCCTCCACCTCCGCCTCCTCCACCTCTGTTGTTTGAAGCAGAGGATGAAGAACTATCACCACTATCATCTTCATCGTCATCGTCATCATCATCAACAGTACAAGATCTTGATTCAAAAGGATTTGGCCTTTCATCTGTTGTTCCGCATTCATTCAGGTCAGTACACGTTCTGGTCTGGGTGCCATCAACGCAATCCCCCCATGAATCGCAGTCCCAATTTTCTGTACAAGAACCTTCTATATAAATAGCAAGAGTATCATCCCCTGATATATCTGCTTCAGCATCCATCCCCTCTATCCAGTATTCACCTGAAAAATTATAGTTTCCTGGTGTTCCAGAAGCATTTACTATGTATGACAAATTTATGCTCTCTGCCTGCTCACTCTCATCAAGCACTATAAATTTCAGGGTATTTCCCTGAAGATCAAAAAGTCCCTGATCAACTATGTCAAATTCAGATGGAACAGTTTCTTCTAAAGCAAAATAAGTATGTACAAATTCAGGATCAACAATAACTTGTAAAGATATGTTAGTCAGATTGTTTCTCAAGATTGATGAAGAAATAAAAGATCTTTCCACACCAGAAATATCAGTGGGATCCAACGCCCTTCCTGTAATTGATGAGGAAAATCCAGAGGAAACGCTTTTTGAATAATCAATCTCATAAAGAAAAGGATTGTTCTTATAAGCATCATATACAAAAGTTCCTATAAATAATCCGCCAAACAAAAGAACAACGATAAATACAACAAAAAGACTATCAGAATACAGATTTTTTTGAAAAATCTCATTTTTCCTTGTTTTTTTTTTTGACATGTGTATACCAAATTTTTTATTTAGTTTAATTCTTTATAAAACTTTTGACAATACTAACAAAAATATTAACCACTGGATAGTGAATAAAACCAAAACATTTATAAAGTAAAGGATTTGCCAAGAACTTATGGAATCAGGAAATCTATATGGGGATGGAAATGAGAAAAAAGATTTTCTTATTAATTATATAGCTCTTTCAGCAAGTGCAGGAAAAATTGAATCTTTAGAATCAGCATTTAAACAAAACCTGGCAGCTTTTCGCCTATGCGAGAAAATCCAGGATACCATTAGTGAAATTGATAAAAGACAGGCTTGTCTTTATCGTTCCACAGATCTTTTCTATCAATCATCATCAGATCCTGAAGCGATTGAAAAACTAATTGAAAACACTCTGGAAGACATTGATGATTTACTTATGCTTCGTTCAAACTTCCTTGAACTGCATAATGAGGTGGTTCAGAGGTATTTTCCTGAAACCAGGCCTGATTATAGCAAAGGAAATCCACAAATCTACAGACAGACATTAAATGATATCTGTTCAGAGACAAGATGTTCTTCTCCAGAAATTCCAACAGATTATAATGGAGACGCTTCATTTCTGAATTAAGATAACTCAAGCCGATGGCAATTCCCCTACCTGCGGTGCATTGCTCCAAAGAATTACCCTTTCAGGGCAAGCCCCAGAAAAACGCAAAAAATTTTTTAAATTTTTGCGCACATTGAAACAAGGTTTCAATCGTGTTTCATGCGAAATATTCAATAAATCCATCTTTTTTCATTTTTGATTAATCGCCAGTAGAAAAATATATTAATTCTGACTCATACAGTCATGAACATATGGGTAATAAATCAGTCTATATAATCTGCGCTCACTCAGATGACCAGGTTTTAGGCGTAGGGGGAACCGCAGCAAAATATGCACGTGAAGGGATAGATGTAATTACGATAATAATGTCCTATGGAGAAATGTCTCATTTTTGGATGCAGGGAAAATTCACTACAAAGATGAGAGTCAAGGAAAGCCAGAAAGCAAATGAAGTGCTGAATGGGAAAAAAGTAATGTTTTTTGGCCTGAAGGAAGGAAAGTTCAAAGAAGACATAAGAAAAAAGAATCTTTTGAAAAACCTTCGAAAGATGATAAATGAAGATAAGCCGACCAAGATATTTACTCATTCTATAAACGATCCCCACCCAGACCACAGGGAGACCCTTGAGATTGTCGCAGATGCAGTATCAGGTTCAAGACATAAGCCAGACATATATACATTTCTTATCTGGAACCCTATACCTATTAAAAAAAGAAACCGGCCAAAGCTTGTTGTGGATACTTCAAAGACGACTAAACTAAAGATAAGGTCTGCGTTCTGTTTCAAATCCCAAAAATTATCCATACTCCAGCTTCTTCCGGTAATTATTGCAACCAACTTCATAAACGGATTCAAATACAACATGAGATTTGCAGAATTATTTTTCAGGTATGATATTGATGACCACAAAAAATCAAAAAGGAAAAAAAGAAGAAAAAGATAAGACAAAAGAACAGGATAATAAAGAAAAAAGGAAAAAAAGACTCCTTGTAGCAACAGACTCCTATCTTCCTAGATGGGATGGTGTTGCAAGATTCCTTTCTGAAATAATCCCTGAGATAGATGATGATTTTGACATAACTCTTGTTGCGCCAAGCTTTCCTGGAAAATATTCACAGAACAACAAGATAAAAGAAGTCCGTTTTCCGCTCCAGAAATTAAGGATCGGAGATTATACTCCTCCAAAAGCCTCCAGAAAAAAAATAGAGAAGCTTGTAAAGGAATCAGATCTTGTATGGAGCCATACTATAGGTCCTATCGGATCTTCAGCAATAAACTCTGCAAAAAAACTAAAGAAAAAAACAGTCGCATACATACACTCTATAGAATGGGAGCTTGTTTCAAATTCAATCAACAAGCCGCTACTAAGAGATCCTGTATCTATGATAGTCAAAGAATATAGCAAGAACCTCTACAACAAATGCTCTCTTCTTATGGTACCATCAAGAAAGACAGGCGACATCCTCCAGTGGAAAAAGATAACCACCCATAAAATAGTAGTAAGGCTTGGAGTAAATACATCAAAATTCCTGCCTCCTCTAAATAAGGATGCTGCCAAGATGAACCTGAATATAAGCCCGAAAATGAAAGTCATTGGGTTTACAGGCAGGGTTGCATATGAAAAAAACCTAAAAACTCTTGCAAGAGCATTCATAAGACTAAAAGATGAATATGAAAATATAATCCTTCTGATTGTGGGAGACGGCGTTCCTGAACTCAAAGAAAAATTCTCAAAGATAGAAGGCGTCAAGATGGTAGGATCAAAAGATAATATCGTGCAATATCTTCAGGCAATGGATATCTATGTACTTCCATCGCTTACTGAGACTACATCATTAAGCACTCTTGAAGCAATGTCATGCGAGATACCTGTAGTTGCAACCCCTGTAGGTGATGTAGCATTCTATCTTGTAAACAACGTCAACGGATTCAAGTTTTCAAAAGAAAACTCTTTTGACCTTGTAGTAAAACTAAGAAAACTTCTTGACAATCCTGAACTTAGAAAAAGGATAGGAACAGCTGCAAGAAGCACTGTTGTCGAAAATTTTTCATGAACAAAAACCGCAAAAAACATAAAGCAGATATTATCAGATCTTGCCAAATAGAACTAAAATGAAAAAAACAAAAGCAGTTCTTCTCCTTTCATCAGGAATAGACAGTCCTGTCGCAGGACATATAGCTAAAAAACAGGGCATAGAGTTACATGCAGTGTCATTCTACCAAAACAAGATCCAGACAAAAAAGGTAAAAAAGCTTGCTGAAAAAATCGGTGCTAAAAGCCTTCATATGATGAAGCACAAGAATTTCATGGACGAGATCTCAAAAAAGTGCGCTCCTGAATACATCTGCATACTTTGCAAAAGATTCATGTACCGTGTTGCTTCAATGTTTGCTGAAAAAAATGATATCAAATATATTATCGACGGAAGCAATCTTGGACAGGTTGCATCACAGACACTTAGCAATCTTGTCATAACCTCAAAAGCTGTCGATAAAGAGATACTCAGGCCTCTTTTAGGAAAAGAAAAGACAGAGACAATGGAAATTGCGCGCAAAATAGGAACACTTGATATTTCCAATGAAACAGAAGAATCCTGCAAATATGTTCCAAAAAAACCTTCTACGAAATCAACACAATACGCAATAGAAAAGCAAGAAAAAAAGCTTGATATAGATTCACTTTGTGAAACTACTTTGGAGAGTTCTGAAGATATTAAATTATAGATTTTATTTCAGGAACAATATTGTCAACAGAATCATAATCAATGATTTTTTTGCATGCAACTTTCTGCGATCTTGAAACAGTTGATGCTTTTCTGCATATTCCTATAACAGGAATATCCATGACATAAGCCATACCCAATTCCATGTCCCGCCCACTGGAAGAAAAAGATAATTCTGCAATAACAAATAAAATAGAAAACAAGTATAAATATATTTAGGAATTCTCACATATAACTGTTCAGATCCTTTACAAACAGGCTTCTTGTTACTGCTTCGTCAATCTTTACAATATTCTGCCTTGCTTGTTTTTCTTTGAACTTGGAATCAAGAATATAGTAGCTCTCATCACCCATCTTCTGCGTTATTATAGGAATATCTTTGTCAACAATAAACATGAGAATTTTTTCGACTAACGCAGCAGGAAGCTGGGTTCGTTTTACAATTTCAAAAAAAGAAAGTGGGGAATGCTCAAGATAGAGCGCCAAGAAAACTTTTTGTTCGTGTGGTGAAAGTGTAATAACGAGGTCTTTTTGGCTTTTGAGGTCTTTCAGGAAAAAAGATATTTCGTCGATCTTTTCGGAAAGTTTCTCTATCTTGGCATCAACTTCACAAATGTAATCGTAGTTTTCCCGGATTTCGTTGGTGTTCTCGTTGATCGCATTGAGGTGTTCTGCGAATTCTTCTTTGATAGCACCAAAGGCATCCTTGATTCGTTTAACATCGATAGCTCTGTCATCTCTCATATTACCATCCCCACCCCCGGAAAATCTAAATAATGAAGTTCTTTAAATAGTTTTCTTTCTACTGACTGATGAAAAGAATCATACTATTTAATCTTATATGTAAAGGAGAATAACAAATATAAAATTTCTATCGCAACATATTTAAAAGAGTATATTCAAAAATATAATGATGGAAAAAAAGAGGCATGTAAAGACCCTGGACGATTTCTATGGCCTGATAGATGAATCAAAAAAGACAAAACGAAATATCATAAAGGAATATCCTGATGTATCGCAAAAAAACATAATCCTCCTTAAATCATATCTTGAATCTCTTCTTGGAATAATGAAGGTTCAGGGAAAACAGGTCCTTTACACCAAAGAAGGAAAAAGCACAAGGATTGATATTTCATATGAGATTTCTGAACTGAAAAAAGACATAGCATTTCTTGAGCAGGGAGAAAAGTATTTTGAAACCTATCTCCAAAGGATGCATAAAGATCTGAAAAAAGAATCACAAAATCTTTCAAGAAAGCTAAAAAAAGACTTCAGCTGCCTTGCGACAGACAGGGATGGAACAATCAATAACTACTGCGCAAGATACATTTCATCTGTCCAGTCAGT
>JBKHIF010000034.1:0-15076 GCA_046538795.1 Candidatus Woesearchaeota archaeon
TTTTTACTTAAGGCAGAAAGCTAACAAATTTTATTGATCTGTTTTATCATCATCTTCTTATCCTTTTCTCATTGTGAAAACTTCTTCAAAATCAAATTTCCACAGTCTTTTCCAGCCTGTGTCTCCAACAAGAAAATCTATCTCAGAATGATTTTTTTCAATCGCATTTTCAATGTGTCTGTATATCAGGAGTTTTCCAAGGTTTGCATAAGATGTGTCATATCCTCCATTGAGAACATAATATTTATCTTTATTACGCACAGCAATTTCTGTGCCCACTGTTTTTCCTTTATCTTTTAATGTAAAAACCTCAAGGCTGTTTTTTTCTTTCATAACTTTTACGAATCCCTTGAATTCTTTTATGAAAGTCTCATCATAGAAATCAGATTCTTCCTTGAATCTTTCAACATTAAATCTTATAAGAGCATCATAATCAACTTCATTGGTCCATTCTTTTTTTAAACTATAATTATCTGCTTTTCTGATATCATAGAGAAAATTTTTTCTGTGTTTTGGGCTGAAGGTCGAAAGATAGTTTTCCATCTTATTCTTGAACTTATCGAGCTTGAGAAAATACCTGTAATCAGATTCTTTGAAATACTCTTTTAGTTTTGGGTTTTTTTCAGTAATCTTTTTTGCTGTCTTTCCGCTGATATCAAAAAGTGCTGCAGGGGATGGTATGAGATCAAAAATTATGCTGAAATCTGATGGAGACATCCATATATCTCTGTTTTCCGGGTAGTTCCCTCCGAAAAAATAATATTTTTTCATCTCTTTGTCATACCAAAGAGGCAGGAGTCCGCTGTCTTCTTCAAGAAGTATGAAGTATGGTTCATGGATATTTTCATAATAGAAAGAGAAAACAACATCCCATTCATCCCAAATGGTTTTGTTTTTTGAGAACCTGTTCCACAGGTTTTTGCATGTTTCAAGATCCTTTATGATTCTTGTTTTCATGATTCTCTTAGATAGCCCCAGCTATGAAGCTTGTCGCTGTCCTCAAACCATCTGTTTCCTATGTCGTGCCTGTAATACATATGGGGCAGGATTATGTTCTTTATTCTACCATATGCCTGAGCCTGGGCCTGTTTCATGGAAATTCCTGTCCCGCATGCTACAAGCACTACTCCTGATGTCCCTGCGACAAGCCATTTTCCGTTGACAAGCTTTACGTCTTCTATGTGTATCCCGTCATGATTCTTGTTTTTGTTCTTGAAGCTTATCACGCTGTCTTTTGACTTCACATCGTATGTTTCTTTGTCGTTATAAGGGAACGGCGGAACGACTATCCTTATTCCAATCTGGAATCCTGTTTTTGCTTTGAAAGTCTTAAGGGTTCCTTTTGCAAGGCCATAGAGGAATTCTCCAATTGGTGTGTTGATGCCTTCGCTTTGTATGAATATGGTGGGATAGCCGAATCTTGCAGTCCATTCAAGGGGATATATTCCCTGCGAGTTTACTATGCAGTTAATGTCTATGTAGCCGACATATTTTTCTTCTGCAAGTCTGGATTCCATCTTTTTAAGGGTCTGATTGAAAAGCTTATTTGGTCCGCTCCAGAACATGGTTGTTCCCATTTCTCCTGTTGAAGGACCCAGGTTTCCGGGAAAAAGCTTTTTGTGCTCAAAATTGATATTGATTGGGTATACAAATTCAGAACCATTGAAAAAAGCACCTACTGCGACTTCAACTCCTGTCATTCTTTTTTGTATCTGGAATGTTGGAATCTTGTGTGCCCATGCTTTACTGTAATCGCTAAGCACATTTATTACATCATTTCCGTTATCTTCTTCTCCAACAAATAGCAGTCCTTTGATATTTGCTCCAGGCCCTCCTGATGGTTTTATAACATATTTGTTAGGATTTTCTCTTATGAATTCAATTGCCTCATCAAAAGAGGTAAACAGTCTGTGCGGGATTATATGTATGCCCACTTTTTTTAGTTCATCCTGTCCGAATCCTCTGTCATCTTCAAGCTTATCTGTATAGGGGGTTCCTCCGATAACTGCTTTTCCTTTTTCTCTTAACTCTTTGGCTTTTGCTCCTTGTCCTAATGTGTCATCAAAAATAATCACATCAGCCCAGTCTACATGAGATTTCCAGTCGTCTATCATCTCAAAGAATCCTGATCCTACATCGCGTTCTTCAGGATCATCTACATAATATTTTACCTGATGGCCTTCCTGTACAAGCCGCCAGGCAATGTCTCCTATAAGGTTTGTAAGAGACACAAAAAGAAATCTTGCAGGTTCCATTTGTCAAAAGAAAATATATATGGGTTAATAAACTTTATTTTTTATACTTTTTTTCATGTTTTTGCATATTTAACTTATAAGCTTTAATCCAACAAAAACTTTATAAATAACGTATAGTTCTTAAGGCTTTGTAAGAGAGAGGAAGAATAGTTGTGACTATTTTTCTTAATGGTCGTTTGATCAAAATGAAGACTAAACCTTTAAGTCCTACACTGAGGGAAAGAAAAAGATATCTTGTATATGAAGTAATTTCTGAATCAGACATAGGTGATGTTTACAGAATATCAGATTCAATCAAAAATAGCATGAAATCATATATCGGAGAAAAGGATCTCGGTAAAGCAGGTCTTTATTTCCTAAATCATAAGTTTAACAGGAAACTTAATCGAGGGATTGTGCGTGTTGAGAATAACCATATTGACAATCTTCGTTCATCTCTTGCGCTTGTTGAAAAGATTGATGAGGATCCTGTGATCGTAAGAAGCGTGGGTGTTTCAGGCATATTAAAAAAAGCAGAAGAAAAATTCCTTTTTTTTCAAGCTAAAGCCGCATGATATGAGCACGACATGATATTCATAATTTAATACAATAATGTTTTTGGAGAGGGTGATAAAAAATGCAACCGATGCCGCATCAAGTAATGGGTTATGATAGGGCAATAACAATGTTTTCTCCTGATGGAAGACTTCTTCAGGTAGAGTATGCTAAAAAGACTGTAAGACAGGGAAGTACAGCAATAGGTCTTGTCTGCAAGGATGGAGTTGTTCTTGTAACAGATAAGAGGATAGTTGATCCCTTGGTTGTTCCTGATGCTGTTGAAAAGATTTTTCAGATAGATGATCATATAGGAGCTACTGCAGCAGGAATATTATCTGATGCAAGAGTGCTTATCGAAAGAGCGCAGCTAAAGGCTCAGCAGTATGCAGTTACTTATGATTCTCCGATCGATCCTCAGGATATCGTTAAAGATATTTGTGATCTAAAACAGGTCTGCACTCAGTCAGGAGGATTAAGACCTTTCGGTGTTTCTATACTTCTTGCAGGTATCAATGATGAACCTAAACTTTTTGAGACAGATCCTACAGGAATCTTTTTCCAGTATAAGGCGACAGCCATAGGCGAGCATGAACCTGAGATTGAAGAGATACTTCATAAGGAGTATAAAGAAAGCCTGACTGTTGAAGAAGGCATAAAGCTTGCCATAAAAGCGCTTCATAAGTCGATTGAATCAAATTTCACAGTAGATCGGATTGACTGCGCATACATATCTACTGAAGACAAGAAATTCAAGAGACTCACCAGAAATCAGATTTCTGAATACATGTCTCAGGTCAAGAAGGAGATCAAGAAATAGGCTTGATCATTTTTTTATTTTTTAATTAAATTATTATTTATAAAAATCATTCATAAGAAAATAAACCACCAAAGGTTTTGAAAATGTCACAGGGACACATAACATATGATAAGGAAAGAGTATCATTCAATCTTGCCAGGCTGAAAGCGCATGGCATGGTTTTTGAGGTTGTTGTAGATCCTGATTTAGCTATAGATTATAAAGAAAAGATAATGAGAGCAAAAGATGCTTCTTCTGTAGATCCAAGTATTACAGAAGTACTGAAAAGCGAACATGTTTTCGCTGATGCAAGCAAAGGAGTGCTTGCTCCTGAGTATGAGTTTGAAAATGTTTTTGGCTCGACAGATGTTTTAGAGATTGCAAAAAGAATAATCAAAGAAGGAGAGATCCAGATAACAGCAGAGCATCGGTCAAAGCTTCGAGAGAAAAAAAAGAACAGAATACTTGATATAATTCATCGCAATGCAATAGATCCAAAAAGTGGTCTTCCTCATCCTGTTGCCAGAATAGATTCTGCGCTGGAAGAGGCGAAAGTAAAAGTTGATGAATTCAAGAAAGCAGAGGATCAGATCGATTCTATAGTAAAAAAGATCAATGTGATTCTTCCTCTTAAATTCGACAAAAAGAAGATCTCAGTAACAGTATTTTCAGAGCATGCAGCAAAATTATATGGTTTTTTCAAAAAATGGAACATAATCGATGAGTCCTGGAACTCAGACGGATCCCTGACTGTTCTTGTCGAGGTTCCTGCAGGTCTTCAGGAAGAGTTTTTTGATGAACTAAATGATCTTACTCAAGGTGGAAACGAGACTAAGATAATTGAGTAGATTCATGATTATAAAAAATCTGATTAGGCATTATGCTATAATCTGAGAAGATAGAAGGTGAATATAAAATGGGCGAATTGTTAGTTGACGAGAGACAAGTCGTTGTGCCTGGACAGGTACTTGCAAAAGGCATGGATTACCTGCCTAATGTCGGCACTTACAGGAAAGACGAAAATATCCTGGCTTCAAGATTGGGGTTGGTCAGGCTTGACGGAAAGGTAATAAAACTTATACCTTTGTCAGGAAAATATCTCCCTAAAGTAGGAGATACCATAATTGCAAAAATAACCGATGTTACAATGAGCAGCTGGATGGCTGAGACAAATTCTGCATACACAGCGATGCTTAACGTAAAAGATGCAACATCCCAGTTTATTGCAAGAGGTGCTGATCTTACAAGATATTTCAACTTTGGAGATTATATAGTTACAAAGATAATCAATGTTACTTCGCAGAAGCTTGTTGATCTTACCATGAAAGGTCAGGGTCTAAGAAAGCTTAACGGCGGAAGGATAATCGCTGTTGAACCTAGCAAGGTTCCAAGGATTGTCGGAAAATCAGGTTCTATGGTGAACATGATAAAGCATACTACCAACTGTCGTGTGATTGTAGGTCAGAATGGACTTATCTGGCTAAACGGTGAACCTGAAAACGAGCTTGTAGCAATTGAAGCTATAAAGAAGATTGAAAAGGAAAGCCACATCTCAGGACTTACTGAGCGTGTTCAGCAGTTCCTTGATGACAGTAAAGGAAGAATTGTCCAGTCGCAGAATGGAACTAGTTCAGATGACTATAATGATTCTTCTCAAGATAATTCTGATAACAAAGGTGAATAAGAATGGCAGAATATAAACGTGAAGGACGAAAACTTGAAGAAACCAGGCCTATTGAAGCAAAGGCTGGTGTCATACCTAATGCAGATGGTTCTGCTTATTTTAAGATTGGAGATACTGTTGCTTACGCAGCTGTATATGGTCCAAGAAATCTTTTCCCACGATTTTTACAGGATCCTGAGAAGGGAATACTTAGGTGCCATTACAACATGATGCCTTTTTCCGGACAGGGAAATAGAGTAAGACCTGGTGGAAATAGGAGAGCAAAAGAGATTTCCATGGTTACAAAGAACTCTCTTGAACCGGTGATAAATCTTCATGATTTTCCAAATGCAGTTGTTGATGTGTTTATCGAGCTTCCACAGACAGATGCAGGTTCAAGGTGTGCAGGTATCTGTGCAGCTTCAATCGCACTTGCTGATGCGGGAATTTCCATGAAAGACATGGTTGCTGCAGTTTCAACAGGTAAAGTAGGAGATACTGTTCTTGTTGATCTTGATTACCATGAAGAGGCATATGATGCAGAGGTTGCAGATATCCCTGTTGCTATGATACCTTCAACAGAGAAGATAAGCTTGCTTCAAATGGATGGGATTATCACAAAAGATCAGGTCAAGGCGTCTCTTGAGATGGTCAAGGGCGCATGCCATCACATAAATGAGATACAAAAACAGGCGCTTGTTGATAAGTATCAGGCAATCGCTGAAGGTGTTTCAGACGAAGGTGATAACAATGAATAAGCACAATTACAAACCTCACATCATGACATATCTTGAAAAGAATATGAGATATGACGGAAGGAAAAAAGACGAACTAAGAGAGATCGTTATCGAGAAAGCAGTTACATCGACAGCAGAGGGTTCTGCAAGAGTAAAGATTGGTGATACTGAAGTTATTGCTGGCGTAAAGATGGAGCTTGGAACACCATATCCAGATACTCCTGATGAAGGAAGCATCATGGTCGGTGCAGAATTTCTGCCTATTGCTTCAGCAGATTTTGAAGTCGGACCTCCTAAAGAAGATGCAATTGAGCTTGCAAGGGTTGTTGACAGAGGAGTAAGAGAATCTGGTTCAATTGACTTGAAAAAGCTTTGCATAAAAGAAGGATCAAAGATGTGGATTGTTTCAGTTGATGTATGCACAATAAATGATGCAGGAAATCTTCTTGATGCATCTGGACTTGCAGCAATTGCAGCTATAGAGGATGCAGTCTTTCCTGAGATAATGGAGCTTGAAGATGACAGGCTTGAAGTTGATTACAAGCATAAGTCAAAAGACAAGCTTCCTGTGTCAAAGAGACCTATTCCGGTTACTGTCTTCAAGATAGGAGATCACTTTATTGTTGATCCTACAAAAGAAGAGGAAGCAAAAGCAGAATGCAGGCTTACTATTACCTCGACTGAAGATGGAAAGCTTTGCGCTCTTCAAAAGGGTGGAGAAGGTGTGCTTTCAACTGATGACATTGCAGGAATGCTTGATCTTGCTGTTGAGAAAGCTAACGAGATGAGAGGCAAGCTTTAAAAATAAGTTGTCGTTTTAAATAGACTTATTTTGCTAAATTGGTGACAAAATGCCTGAAAAGCTTACAAAATACGAAAAAGCAAGACTGCTTGGAGCAAGAGCTCTGCAGATTTCCATGGGAGCTCCTTTCCAGATAAAGCTTACCAAAGCGCAGCTGGAAAAGATTAATTATAACCCTATTGAGATAGCAAAGCTTGAGCTTGCAGAAGACAAGATCCCTATAGAGATTGTAAAATCTTCAAAAAAAGAGTAAATTCTTTTTCTTTTTTTATTATTTTTTTATTATGAAGATAGATAAATCTATTTCTATCTTAGAAATATTTGGAATTTTAGTTTGCAGCAGATGCAAATAATCCGAGGAAGTCAGGAATAATTCCTTTGTACATAAGATACATCGCAACGGCTCCAAGAACAAAAGCTATAAGTGCGGGAATTATCCACTCGCCGATATCTCCTAAGTCTGCTTTCTTGCTTTTAAGAAACTTCATGTATATTTGATTTGGGATTCTGGTTTAAATATTTTTCTTTTTGGAAATGTTATTATAGTTTATTCTCATTAGTTTTAAGATGCTTACAAAAACACAGCTCATCGCACCATGCGGAATTAACTGTGGGTTATGTATGGCTTATCTTAGAAAGAAGAACAAATGCAATGGATGCAGAGCCATTAATGAAAGTAAGCTTCTTACAAGATATAATTGTGTTATTAAGAGATGTGAAAAAAGGCATAAGTTCTGCGATTGCAAAAAACCTTGCAGACGGCTTAAAGATCTTGATAAAAGATACCGCACAAAATATAATACAAGTCCTATTGAAAATCTTGAGTTGATCAAGGAACATGGAGTAAGAGAGTTAGTTAAGCGAGATAAGAAAAAATGGACTTGTCCTGAATGCGGTTCAACTATTTCTATGCATAGAGGTTATTGTACTGTTTGTGAGAAAAATAATAATCATTAAAAATAATTTCTTATTCTTCTATAATTATGAGTGAACATATTGATTATGTGGATGAGTGGCATAATATACGCAATAGGATTCTCGAAGAGCATGAAAATGATCTTGAAGATAGACTTCTTGGAAAGATTGTTGCGATTAGATATCGTGATGAACTTGATCTGTTTAAGGTGAAAGATATTGCGATAAAGATTTCTAAATTAGAGTATGCAGCAAAAGAAAGTTATTGTCATAATGATCTGATCTTGTATGATTCTCAAGGAATAAGATACAAACCAGATCCTGTATTTGGAATAAAAGTTTTTGATCTGTGAAAAGATTTATATACCATTATGAAATATAATTCTGTTATGAACCGGATTTTTTACTTTAAAAACAAGAAAGGACAGCTTTTCGCGCTTGAACTAAAAGAGCTTGCAATCGGATTTTTGGTTGGTGCAGTTGCTATGATAGTACTTATGTTCTTTCTTCTGAGATCAGGCATTATTCCTTTATCTCTTCTAGAAAAGATAATTCCTGCAGCAAAATAAGCATAATCTTTTTTAACTAAATCTTATTTTTCTATAAACATGGTAGATAATAATGTAATAGTAAGTGATGAAAAGCTTGCAAAATATTTTGATGTTACAGGCCGTGCTTTAAAGAAAGTAAAGCTTGTCAAGAATGGGACTGTTGATTTTGATAAAGCAGGAAAAGATTTCCTTGATATGGCAAAAAGATATTTTGATGATGCAAAATTTTTCAAGGAAAAAAAGAAGGATTATGTTCTTGCATTTGCAGCGCTTAACTATGCACATGGTTGGCTTGACGCAGGAGCAAGATTAGGGCTTTTTGATGTAGATCATGATTCTGAGCTTTTTACAGTTGATTAAAGCATTTCTTTCTGGCTTGGATATGTTCCTGGAAGCATGAATACTTTTTCTGTCTTTACTGCAATACCTTTTTCTGATTTAACTATCTTATCGGAATTCATCTTTGAGCGTCCGTATGCGATTAATTCTCCTTTAAGCGAAAGTACTGCTACAAGCTGATCTGGTTCTATCCCTGATTCAAGTTTTGAAATTCCAGGAACTGCAAGATTCATTCCATGGCACAGGCTTTCTATTGTCGAATCAAAAACCCATATCTTTGGAACATGCTTTATGCCGTACTCTATCGGAAGGATGGTTTTTCTTATGTATGAATCATCATTATCATTTTTCCAGAAATGATATGCGTCAGCTATGTCCTGAAGAGTTACAAGGTCTTCATCTTCGTTGAATGCAGCGACTTTTGTCCTTCTTAGTTCAGCCATGTGGGCTCCGCATCCCAGTTTTTGACCTATGTCGTGGATAAGTTTTCTTATGTATGTTCCTGCTTCGCATCCTACCCTGAATAGTACTTCCTGGTCTTTTATGGCAAGTATTTCTGTATAGTATATCTTTCTCTCTCTCCACTGTCTTTTTACTGCGCTTTTTACTGGGGGAAGCTGTTTTATCTTTCCGATAAATTCAGAAAATACCTGATAGATCTTGTAGTCTTCTGTCTTTTTATGAAGATGCATCAGTGCTACATATTCTTTTCCTGCAAGAAGCAATAATTGAACAATCTTTGTTCCGCGTCCGAGCGCTACAGGCAACACTCCTGTAACAGCAGGGTCAAGGGTTCCAGAATGTCCGCTCTTTTTTACTTTTAATATTTTCTGCACATAAGCGCTTACCTGATGAGATGTGGGTCCTGAAGGCTTATCAAGATTCACTATTCCAAAATTGATCAGATCTTCGACGCTTCTTTTGTCTGGATAAGAGCCATAGCTTTCGCTTGTCTTTGATTCTTTTCTTATGAGTATCTCTCTTGTTTCTTTTTCAAAAGGAAGTTTTGTTTCGATAGCCATATTATCTAAAGAGATTCTATGTTATTTAAAAAGTTTTCAAAAATAATAACACTTTTATATGACTCCTCTTCAAAAAATCTAATGATATGGATCATTTGGGCATTTCTTAACATGACTTTTGCGTCTTTACTCGATATAGCCAATAAAAAAGCCCTTAAAGATGTTGATGAGTACTGGATTGGCTTTTTTATGCGAGCATTAAGCCTAATTTTGCTCTTACCTTTTGTGCTCGGTCTTGGAAAGATAATTTTTGGAATGGAATTTGTTACCGGAGGAATAAAGTTTTGGATACCTGTCTTTTTTGTAGCAATAACAAATATAATTGCAGTTATTTGTTTCTTGCATGCAGTAAAAGAAACTGAACTTTCGCTCATACTTCCTTTAACAGTACTCACTCCAATATTTCTTTTGCTCTTATCTCCTATTATTGGCGAAATCCCTTCTTTGTGGGGTCTTGGAGGAGTACTTCTTATCGCTTTAGGGACTTATGTGCTTAACATAGAGAAACTTGATCAGGGTTTTTTTAGGCCTTTCAAAGCTATTGCTGAGACAAAAGGTGCAAAGCTTGTCGTGATATCTTCATTGATCTGGGCAACAAACAATATTGTCGGAAAGATAGGACTTCTTGAATCAAATGCCCTTTCGTGGTCTTTTACAACAAATGTGGTCGGTGTTTTGGCATTTATCCCTGTTATCTATCTAAAATCAAAAATAAGATTTAAAGATCTCTCTAAACATTTCAAGAATATTGGTTCAGTAGGTATTCTAAGAACAGCCATGGTATTTTCTCACAACATGGCTATATCAAGCGGTTATGTAGCTTATGTTATTGCCATAAAGAGATTAAGCATATTATTTTCAACAATACTTTCTTATTTTATATTAGGAGATATCAATGCTAAAAAAAGAGCATTCGGATGTACTCTTATGGTAGTAGGAGTAGTTCTTATAACTGTTTTTTAGAATAAGATATTTAAGAGAATAAAAAATAATAAAAAAAGATTAAAGAAATATTTATTTCTTCTTTTGAGCATTGACTTTTCTGTTGAAAGCAGCTTTTCTTGAAGGCCTTAGCTTTTCAGCACCCTTGCCCTTTGAATCAAGACCTCTTGCTTTTTTTCCTGCGCTTGTGGTTCCTCTGAATACTCTTTTTGTATTTTTTGGAGCAAGAAGGAACTTAAACTGCTTGTCTTTTCTTACAACAGGACTGTCTTTATCGACCATGATAACTTCGTACCAATAATGCTGTCCGTCTTTTGAGACAAAGTATGAGTTAAGAACTTCACAGTTAACATATTTTTTCTGGACACGCTCTTCAGCAATCTGCTGGTAGTTTTTTGTGAGATTTTTTCTCATGCCTTGGTTTCTTGATCTTCTTCCCTTGATATTCCTTTCTCTTACGTGGGATCCTCTTTTGACTCTCTGCCTTACGACAAAAACTCCTTGTTTTGCCTTGTAGCCAAGTGTCTTTGCACGATCAAGCCTTGTTGGTCTTTCAACTCTCACTGTCGCAGGCTCCTGCCTGAAGTCTATCATTCTCTTTCTGTAGTTTTCGTCTCTCTTTGAGAGCTCTTTTCTGAATGTCTGTTTCAGATATTTCATAAAACCCATTTTAATTCACCTAATTAACGATTCAGGATGACAACCCCACATCTCGTTTTTAAGCAAAAGAATCACATTTCATTTAAAAAGGTTTGGGATAATCCCTGATTGATTGATTGTACTTTCTTAACCAAATCTTTTTAAACAACTTCTAGTTTTTTTTTGGAGCAGATAAATGAAGCTCATTTATTTTCAATACTGAAAACAATTATTTTGGAAGATGATAACATATCAGAAAGAAAAGCATTCGGATGAAGAGATATACAAGTCGCTTTGTCCTTTGGTTGCAGAGTGGTTTAAAAATAAGTTCAATGTATTTTCACCTCCGCAAAGATATGCTGTTCTTGACATAAAGAGAAAGCAGAATACGTTGATATCTTCACCCACAGGTTCGGGTAAGACTCTTTCTGCATTCATAACAGTGCTTGATGAACTTGTATCTTTGGCAGGAAAAAAGAAACTTGAGAATAAAACATACTGCATTTATGTATCGCCATTAAAAGCATTATCAAATGATATAGAAAGGAACCTTAAAGGTCCTTTGAAGGAAATCAAAGAACTCTATAAGAAAAAAGGTGGAAAACCATCTGATCTTAACATAAGGATTGGTGTGAGGACAGGGGATACAACTGCTTCACAAAAAGCAGGAATGCTCAAAAATCCTCCGCATATATTAATAACAACTCCTGAATCATTAGCTATAGTTCTTTCAAGCAAGAAATTCAAGGATAAATTAAGCGATATAGATTGGTGCATAATCGATGAGATACATTCCCTGGCTGATTCAAAGAGGGGTGTTCACATGTCGCTTTCTCTTGAAAGGCTTCAGAATGTTACTGATTTTACAAGGATAGGACTTTCTGCAACAGTTTCTCCATTAGACGATGTAGCAAGATTCCTTGTCGGAGGGACTATTGGAAAATACAAGGAATATGAAGAAAGGGACTGTACGATAGTAGATTCCCAGTTTCTTAAAAAGATGGATATGAAGGTTCTTTGTCCTGTCGAGAATTTCATAACTACAACTCATGCAAAGATGCATTCAAGGATGTATCATATGATACATGAGCTTATACAGGATCACAAGACTACGCTTATATTTACCAATACCAGATCTGCAACAGAGCGTGTTGTTCATTTTCTGAAAGATCGTTTTCCTAAGTTTTACAAAGCAGACAATATCGGAGCTCATCATGGTTCTTTGAGCAAAGAGCACAGGCTTAAGATAGAAACACAGCTTAAAGAAGGTAAATTAAAGTGTGTTGTTTCATCGACATCTCTTGAGCTTGGGATAGATATAGGATATGTGGATCTTGTCCTTCTTTTAGGTTCTCCTAAATCAGTTGCGAGAGCGCTTCAAAGGATTGGAAGAAGCGGTCATCAGCTGCATGAGACTGCAAAGGGTAGAATAATCGTTCTTGATCGCGATGATCTTGTTGAGTGCTCTGTGCTTCTGAAAGCTGCTATTGAGAAGAAGATTGATAACATACAGATCCAGGAAAATTCACTTGATGTGCTTGCACAGCATATCTATGGTATTGCTATAAACGAGCCCATACATGAAGACAATGTTTATGATCTTGTTAGGCAAAGCTACTGCTACCGTAATTTAGAAAGGAAACAATTTGATGAGATAATTGATTATCTTGCAGGAGAATATGTTTCATTGGAGGAAAGATCAGTCTATGCAAAGATATGGCATGACAGAGAAACAGGAAACATAGGAAAAAGATCAAAGCTTGCAAGGCTCATATACATGACTAACATAGGAACAATACCTGATACAACAGGAGTTACTGTAAAGATAGGCATGGAACCAATAGGAATGATTGATGAATCTTTTCTTGAAAGGCTTAAGAAAGGAGATGTCTTTGTTCTTGGAGGAAATACCTATATCTTTGAATATTCAAGAGGCATGACTGCACAGGTAAGGACATCTATAGGAAGGCCTCCGACTGTTCCTTCATGGGCATCAGAGATGCTTCCGCTGTCTTTTGATCTTGCTCTTGAGATCCAGAAGTTCAGGAAGTACATGGAAGACCAGTTCTTTTCAGAAAAAAGCAAAGATGATCTTCTTAGGGCCATAGATGAATATCTTTATGTTGACAAGTATGGGGCTAATGCGATATATGAATATTTCAAGGAGCAATTTCTTTTTGCAGAGATACCTCACCACAAGAAGATAATGATTGAGCACTATAATGATTCAAGAAAAAAATATATAATATTCCATACTCTTTTCGGAAGACGTGTCAATGATGTCCTTTCAAGGGCTGTAGCTTTTGCCATAAGCAGACTTGATCATAAGGATGTTGAGATAGGGATAACAGATAATGGATTTTATCTTTCTTCAGAGAACAAGGTCAATGTTCTAAAGGCTTTCAGGGCAATACACTATAAAGAACTAAGAGCTATGATGGAAATCGCTCTTGAAAAGACAGAGATTCTTAAAAGGCGGTTTAGGCATTGCGCATCCCGTTCATTGATGATATTAAGAAGCTATCGCGGAAGGAAAAAGACTGTCGGAAGGCAGCAGATGTCATCTCAGCTTCTTATTAATGCAGTCAAAAGAATAAGCGAGGATTTTCCTATACTTAAAGAAGCCAAGCGTGAGATTCTTGAAGAATTAATGGACATAAATAATTCAGAGGAAGTCATGAAGCTTGTGGAATCAGGTAAAGTGAAGATCAAGGAAATCCACACAGATGTTCCTTCGCCATTTTCATTTAATCTTGTCATGCAGGGTTATTCAGATATCCTTAAAATGGAAGATCGCCTTGAATTTTTGAAAAGGATGCATGAATGCGTGCTAGAAAGAATTGAAAACAAGAGTTCTAAGTCAAGTGTTGATGATATTGCAAAAGAAATGAGAGAAAAGATTCTTGAAAGATCAAGGGTTGAGCTTACTGAAGAACAGGAACTCTTGATGAGGCAGATACGCCGTATGAAGGGATTTTCATTAGAAGAAAAAGAAGAACTTATGAAAGTTGTCAGAAAAGAGGAGATGTCGCATGATTTTTATACAAGAATCATGAAAAAGCGAAATGAGATCATGGATTCATGGCCTATGCCTCTTGGGAGATTTATTGTTTTAAGGGCATCTGAACATTCAGATGAATTTGATTATGAGTCATACTGGAACGAAAATTCTGAAAAGGAAAAACTCAAAGAAGACATGAATACAGAGAAATTAAAAGAGGATTTCTTAAATGCTGCAAGACGCGTAAGACTTGAATATGATATCCAGCATGAAGGGATGAAGCTTATAGATGGTGAAAAAGATATAGATAATAAATTTTTTGACTGGTTGAAGGAATTATTGTCTGGTACTGTACCAATGTTTTGGAGTACTGATCTTGTGAAATTTTTCAAGAAAAAATTAGATGAATTTAAATGACTTCTTTCATTGCCTTTATTGCAACTTCTATCTGCTTGTCATTTGGTTCTTTTGTAGTTATCTTTTGCATCATAAGCCCGGGCCATGTAAGTATCTTAAAGAAAAAATTATTCTCGTGTCTTGAGCTGAACCTTAAGATTTCATATGAAACCCCTGCAATTAAAGGGAGCAAAAGTATCCTTGAACCAAACTTTATCCAGAGATTTTGTGCTGGTATCAATGAGAAGATGAATATGCTTATGATAAGCACATAGAATATGAAGCTTGTTCCGCATCTAGGATTGAGTGTAGTGTGTTTTTTTACATTTTTTACTGTGAGTTTTTCTCCTGCCTCATAGCAATTTACAGTTTTGTGTTCTGCTCCGTGATATTCAAACATCCTTCTTACATCTCTCATGAGTCTTATGCTTCCCATATATGTTAAAACAATACCCACCCTGAAAACTCCATCTGTTACATT
>JBKHIF010000035.1:0-14846 GCA_046538795.1 Candidatus Woesearchaeota archaeon
CGGCAGGCGAGAAAACATAAGGAATTCAATCCAAATCTCATTCATACCATCAAAACCCAAAATCCACAACTGGTTCTTTCTGAGGCAACCCCTGAGGCTCGGAGATTGTACAACATGGCAAGACAAGTAGGCATGGACTGCCATCGCATAAAGATGTATGCAAGGTTTTCTATTTCTAAAAAGGGCATACTTTATGCAAAAATATATCCAGAGCACAGGACAGAATCTGATGCTCTGGATTTCTTTTTCCAAAGATTTCCAATGTATACAATAATCCTTGAATCAAAAAGAGGAACATTTTTTGGATCAAAGAAAACAGGAAAAAATTATTCAAAAGATAGTTCCAAGATAATAATTGCACTACTTGAAAAAAAGATGAAAGATGACAGCATACTTTCTGAACTGGATGATTCCATGAATGATTCTGAACTGTGGAAAGAGTTTTATTCTGCACAATATGCAGGTTCAAGAAGAAACTTAAGATTGTTCTATAAAAACATGCCAAAAAAGAATCAGAATGGTTACAACATGAAAATGGAATCAACTATTTTCTCAGGCAACAGGACATTGAGTGAGTTTGGATAGTTAAAAATGTTTATTGATATTAAGAATACTTCTCCTTTTCAGATTTATATATTCTGTACAGAAGATATATTCCTCCGATTATTAATGGAAGGCTTAATATCTGTCCCATGGTCATCCAGCCAAAAAATAATCCATTGTTTCCTATTTGAAAATCAGGTTGTCTGAAAAACTCGACAATAAATCTCAGCACACCATACATGGCAACAAATGTCCACGACATTATTCCTTTTGGAACTTTCTTCTTGAAAAGGAATATCTCAATACCCAAAATAAGGAAATTCTTGAATGATTCATAAATCTGAGATGGATGCCTGAAGCCTTCTGCATTGGGAAACTTTACTGCCCAGGGAACATCTGAAATACGCCCATAAAGTTCTCCATTAAGAAAGTTTGCTATTCTTCCCATCGCAAGACCCAGAGCAAATGGAATAGTAAGTATATCTGATATGTCATAAAACTCATATGATTTCCTTCTGCAAAATATGATGAGCGCAGCTATCAAGCCAAACAAACCACCATGAAAAGAAAGTCCGCCCTGCCATATGATAAATATATCAAGGGGATTTTCAAAAAAATATCCTATATTGTAGAAAAGAACATAGAATAACCTGGCTCCGATCATGATTCCTAGCGCGATGTAGATAAGAAGATCATCAACATCATGAAATTTCAACTTGATCTTCTTTTTTTTTGAAAGCACCTTAAGCATGATATATATCAAAAGAAAAGTAAGTGAATATACCAAACCATAATATCTTATCTGTGCAAAACCTAAATCCAGAAGTATAGGATCAATGTTGTGAACAAACATGTCTTTTAGAAAAAAAGAACTTCTTAATAAATCTATTACCATAAAAACCGTTATGATATTTTCAAATCTTCAAAAATATTATAAATCAATTAAATAATCTCTTTTTGATTTTAATGGAATATGATGTTATTATCATCGGAGGGGGTCCAGCAGGACTATTTGCTGCGTATGAGCTTTGTGTAAATTCACCAAATCTCAAGGTCGCGCTTATAGAGAAAGGTTCTTCTATCAAAGAAAGAAAAAGATCCGATGTCATGTGCGGCATAGGGGGCGCAGGAACATTCAGCGACGGAAAGCTGCATTTTACTCCTGTATTAAGCCACGAAAAGATGCTTGATCTCTATACTGAAGATGAGTATCAGAAATTTCTTGACTATGTGGATCAGCTTCTCACTGATTTTGGAGTAAATACTGATTATTATCCAAAAAACATAGAACAAGTAAAAGAGCTTGTCGATGATGCAAAAAAGAACAGCATAAAGCTATACATACGAAAAGCAAGGCATGTAGGAAGCGATGTTCTTCCTGAAATAATACTTAATATAGAGGAATTTCTAAGAAAAAAAGATGTTGAGATTATCGATAACACAGATGTTTCTGATCTTTTGATAAAAGACGGCAAATTATCAGGAATAATAACAAAAGAAAAAAAAGAATATCATTCAAGATCAGTCATTGTCGCTCCAGGAAGATATAATGCACGGTGGATGCAGGAGATTGCAGATAAATATGACTTGGGATATAAGTATGAAAAAGTAGAGGTCGGTGTGAGAGTAGAATTTCCAGAAGCGGTCATGAAAAAACACGCTGACCTTATGTATGAGACCATCTTTCTCATGCACACCCCTACATTTGATGATGCAGTAAGAACATTCTGTCCCTGTCCTAACGGGCTTGTCGCCAAAGAGAAATATGATGGTTTTGTATGTGTAAACGGACATTCAAATTCAGATCATCTTTCTGAAAATTCAAACTTTGCTTTTGTTTCAGAAATCTCACTTACAGAACCTGTTGAAAACACGATTGCATATGCAAAGTCAATTGCACAGCTGGCAACAACAATAGGAGGAGGAAAACCAATCCTTCAAAGACTTTCTGATCTAAGGATGGGCAGGAGAAGCACCTGGTCAAGGATCAACAAAAGTTTTGTAACTCCTTCTCTCAAAGATGTTACTCCAGGAGATATAGCTATGGCTCTTCCCTTCAGAACTGTTAAAAATCTTCTTGAAGGTTTTGAGATGCTTGATTCAGTCCTTCCAGGGATCAATTCAGGAAGCACTCTTCTTTATGCACCTGAGATAAAACTTCGTTCTTCAAAGATGAAGACAGATAAGAATCTTGAAACACATATCAAAGGGCTATATGTAGCAGGAGACGGAGCCGGTGTCTCGGGAAATATTGTGGGAGCAGCAGCAACAGGAATAATTGCTGCACAGGGAATCATCTCAAAAAATAAAAACAGATAATCTATTTCTAGCGGAAAATGCCTAAACAACACGAAACATTTAAAAAGAAATTTAGTCTTATTTACTCCTAAAAAGATAAAAAAATCCAGTTTGGATCAGTAAGGAAAACAAAATGAACGCGACAGCAGGAGAGTTGATAATGTATGTTACAGCTTATTTTGGATTATTCACATCAATATTCTTCCTTATAACGCTTATCGAGAACAAGAATAAACTAAAGAATCCTGTGCCAAAAAAAACATTGTCTGCAAGCATAATCGTTCCTGCATATAATGAGGAAAAAACTCTTGCAAAGACAATTAAATCTCTTCTCGCACTTAATTATCCTAAAGACAAGCTTGAGATAATAGTCGTCGATGACGGGAGTACAGACAAGACTCTTGAGATTGCTAACATGATTGCATCTAAAAAAGAAAATAAATTTCCTGTCAAGGTCCTGACTAAAGAAAACGGAGGGAAAGGCCAGGCTCTTAATATTAGCATCAAGCAGGCAAAAGGCGAATTAGTAGGAGCACTCGATGCAGATTCATTTGTGCATCCTGATGCGCTTTACAACATCATAGGTCATTTTAATGAAAAAAAGGTTATGGCTGTAACTCCATCAATGAAAGTCCATGAGCCAAAAAATATTCTTCAGAAAGTACAGGCAATGGAATTTCTTCTGGGAATTTTCCTTAGAAAGGTTTTTGGACTTTTGGACAGCATCCATGTAACCCCAGGACCTTTTACAATATACAGAAAAGAATTTTTCAATAAATACGGCGGTTACGATGAAAATAATATAACTGAAGATATCGAAATCGCTCTCAGGATACAATCCCTTGGCTTCAAGATAAGAAATTCTGTTGATGCTTTTGTACATACCTCAAGCCCATCTAAGTTCATGCCTCTCATGAATCAGAGGATAAGATGGTACAGGGGTTTTATGGATAACGTAATAAATTATAAACAACTTTTCGGACCAAAACACGGCAACCTTGGAATGTTCATTCTTCCTGCTTCTTTAGTCTCTGTCGCACTTGTGATTTTATCAGTAGGATATACATTATTCTCAATGGCCAGATCTAATTTTAAGATGATCAAAAATTGGTATAATGTTGATTTTGATCTTTTGAAGATGATTAAATTTGATTTTGATTTTTTCTTTTTTGACGGCAGCAGTCTGGTTTTCATAGGCCTTTTAGCTTTTGCACTCGGGATAGTTGTAATATATAATGCAAAAAAAATATCTCTTGAAAATAAAAGCATAAAGGTATCATACGCTTATTTTCTTATATTTTATCTTCCGCTATTTGCATTCTGGTGGAGCATGGCAATATATTATAAAACATTTAACAAGAAGATTAAATGGGCAGGGAAATCATTATAAACTGCAAATCAAGACCATAAATAAAAATGGAACGAAAAAAGATCAACAAGAGCAAGTATGCTGCTGTATTTCTTCTGACAACTCTGATTTTCCTGTCCGGACTTTATCTTGGTAATACAATTCTTGGAAAAAAACTTCAACAAGTAGATTCTTTTGCTGAACAGATAAAGACAGACACGCTTGCCCTTGAAGTGCAGTATTTATTATTTCAGGAAGATCCCTGCAAATACATAAACACAACTCCACTTACTGATGAATTATACCAGCTTGCGCTTCGTCTTGATTATATGGAAAACAGGATGGAAAAAGAGAATCCTGATGTTCTCAGGATGAAGGAATATTATTATCTTCTTGAATTAAGGCATTGGCTTTTTTTGAAAAAAACAAGGGATCAATGCGGAACTAATGATATTTTCATACTTTATTTCTACGGAGACGAAAAAGCCTGTTCTCAATGTGAAGAGCAGGGATTCATACTTACATGGCTTAGGACAAACTATCCATCTGTAAAAGTATATTCCTTTGACATCACCTCAGATAATATAGCTGTTGAAACTGTCAAGAAGTTTTATGGGGTTAGCCAACCTCCTACAATCATCATAGATAATGATACTATCGAAGGGTTCATTACAAAAAATGAATTAAAAGATATTATTGAAAATAGTTCAATTTCAGAACCAGCAAATGAAATCAACATATCAGAGGAGATTATTAACGTATCTTTATATGAATAACTCAAACCGATGGCTATTCCCCGACCTGCTCGAAGAGTACCCTTTCAGGGCAAACCCCGCAAAAACGAAAAGAAATTTTTTAAATTTCTGCGCACATTGAAACAAGGTTTCAATCGTGTTTCATGCGAAATTACCAATAAGAAAAACATGATTGCTTCATTAAGTTTATTCAGTTTTTTTAATTATTAATTTTTAACGAAATTATAATATCTTGTAACCCAGATAACTTTCCAAACCTCAACAGAGGGGCTTTCTTCATAGACAAGTTCAAAGGTCTGATTATTTCTCAATAAAAACAAGAGTCCATCATCATCATCGTGCCAGATTTTTCCTTGTTTCATGTCCTGTGTAATCCAAAGATAGCTCACATTATACTTTTTTAGAAGCTCTCTGGTAGTGCTTAATCTGGCAGAATAATATATCTGTTCAAGATCAGACTCAAGTATGTTTTCATTTTCTGAAAATGAATCCTTGAGAACATCATTTCCGGATATTTGTCTTATCATAAAACCATAATCTTCGTGAGAAAAAACTTTTCCGGGATTTAAAGATGTTCGCATAAACCTTAAGCTTTCAACTTGTTCAAGCGTTGGATTAAGAGAAAATATCCTATCAATATAAGAGAGCGTGGAAAAAATGAAGCCACAGGCAATTATCAGAAGAGTTATCTGCTTAAGCTCAATTGAGTGCCATTTTCGTCTTATAAGAGAATTTACGCCGTATGCACCTATTACAGTTATTATCATGTTCATAAGAAAAATAAATGAATAGTCCACCAAAAATACAGACAGGATAAATACCAAGATGAGCATCTTGTCTATGTAATTAGTCTTTGCCCCGAACCAGAAAACAACAAGTCCAAGCAGAAAAACTGCAAAATGGAGTATGCCTATGCCTTTCATCCCGCCTAAGTCAGATATTAATTCAGCTGTTTTATTTTCGACAGGATAATCTGCAACTCCAAATGTCGCAGGAAAAAGAAGTTGGATCAAAAACGTAAAAAGCATTAATGCTATCACCAGGATATATCTTTTCTTCTTGTCAATATACATTGAATAGGCAAATACAAGAAGCATTACAAAAAAAGCTATCTTTATGCCAAAAAAAGCAAGAAGAGTAAACACAGGCAAAGATAATATGAACAAACGTTTCTTGTGAAAAAGCGCAATACCTAACGTTAGAAGAAACACAATAAGAGAAAACTGATTTGAGAAACCAAAAGTATAGATGGTAAGCGGAGAAAATATAAATATCAAAAGAGATATATTTGAAAAAACCGCACTTGAGTTGTTTGCCTGAAGTATAAATGAAAACAGAAAAACTGAGAGCATTCCTAAAATGATGGGAAATACAAAACTTACAATATTTAGAGGAAAAATTTCTGAAAGAACGTGCAAAGAAACATCATAAAAATTTATTCTTTCTCCTGAATCTGCAAAAATAGTTTCTGAAGAAACAGCATGATATGACGAAATTCCATAAGGCAGACTACCCTCATAAAACATAACTCTTGAGATGAATGGAATCGAAAATAACAACAATGCTATTAAAAATAGAATGTATCTTGAGTTCTTCGCATAAAAAAAATTCCTGATCTGCTTTTCCATATCGATTCACTATTCTCTTTGTATATAGCCTACCTGAGGCTGGTACATTATCCTGTCGTTTATATATTTTCTCAGGACTTCATTAACCTGTTCTTCAGTAAAGCCTTTCTGCTGAGCAGCTATATAAATATGTTCAAGCTGTACTTTTTTCCCTTCTGGAACCAAAGAGTTTATAAGAGATATAAGCTCGATCAGCTGATCCTGTTCAATCTCTTTTTTTGCTTTTTCTTCAATTCCTTTTTGGATCTTCCGCAACTCTCTAAAATTATCTGCCATATGAAACAATCAAATAATCATCTGATCTCCTCCAAAGTACACAATACCTGATATATCTTTATATCATCTTTTGAATATATTTCCATGAAACAAGACTCATCACCCACATAAGCAAGTTCTTCTGAATCCAGGGTCTCAGTTATTTCAGGAGTAAATATTATGTAATCTATGCTGTATTTATTAAGCATTTCAAGGGCTTCTGTTTCATAAATAGTATCATACATAGTCACATAATCTTCATATTTTTGGTTTATGTCCGAAATAAGAAGGAAATCCCTGTCTATAAATGTTGTCCTATTAGAATAATACTGCACAATATGCGATATCTCCAAAGGACTTAGTATGACACTTTCTGGATCTGAATAATCTTTTAACAGCAGTAATCCATCTATAAGTTCATCAGATGGCCTGTTTTCAAGAGACTCAACAGAACCATCTATTGCAGGTATGAACATGGTAAGAGCAACAATCACGATCATAACGCTTATGAAAATACCTTTAAGGTATGCAAATTTAGACTTGCTTATATAAACCATAAAATCATGGAAATATCTTCCGGAAATCACTACAAACGCAGCTGAAAGAAAGATAAGCCCTATCCTTAACCGAATCACATTAAACCAAAGCATGAAAAATACAGGCAGAGTATAGCTTAAAAAAAAGAACATGTACCTGCTCTTTTTTTCCTGCATATACTGAAAAAGTGTATGGACTGCAAAAAATACAGGGATTATTCCCATCATATAGATGGCAGAAAAAATATCTGTCTCTGGAAAATGCAAGGACATAATCTGTTCAGGCACGTTCTGACTTATAACATTAAGTCCATGAATCAGAAAAGCATTCTTATATACAAGAAATTGACTCCAGAGTATTATGAACAATGAAACTATGATCACTTCTATTTCAACGCTTTTTGTCTCTATGCTTTCGCTTTTCATGATTATGAAATATACCAAAAGTCCAAATAGCAGTATGAATACAGACGGATGTGTAAAACTAAAAAGAGATACTGCAATCACAAAGTGATATACATATTTCTCGTTTGATGGTATCATAAGGAAGCAATAAAAAGAAAAGAGCAAAAGAGGTATTATAACTGAAAAAACAGATATGGAATTAACTGTATCTATAAAAAAGACCGGAAGAAAACCTGAAAGAAAGGCTGCAAAAAGGGAAGCGGTCCTATCGCGGGTAAGCTTATAGGAAAGTGCATAGACTACAAAAACTATCAGCGATGCAGATATATTAGGTATTATTTTTGCAGCCCATATAACAGGCATAAGGTAGCTGAAAAGTGCAATAAGATAATAGAACACAGGATAGATTGAAGTTGACTGCGTAAAAAAACTCTTGTCATCCTCGAAAAAAGGAACCCCTTTTGCTTTGATGTGTTCAACCTGCCTAAGTGCGTAATAAGAAAAGTCATCGCTGAATTCAGAAGTCTGGAATGCAAAAAGAAGCCTCAACTGAAGCACTATAAAAAAGATTATGAAAATCAGATATTTTTTCCTGAATGTTTCAAGAAACTTCCTAAGCTTATTATTCATAAAATATATTAGTATCCATCTATTTAAATATTTAATGCAGAAGCAAAGGTACGGAAAATATCCGTCGAATCATACGAAAGCTATTTAACTTCAGGAAAATTACCACAGACCATGGATTTGCCAGAGATAAAAAAACCAGAAAAGAATGATTATCAGGATGAGATTATAAGATCAGAAGAACCTGTAAAATCAAAGAAAAATACCGAAGAACACTTCATACCCACCGGAAATAAAGTGCTTGATAGTTTGATAAAGGGTTTTGAAAAAGACATAATAACAACAATATACGGTCCCGCAGGATCAGGAAAAACTAATTTCTGCATACTTTCAAGCATAGATATTGCAAAAAAAGGAAAGAAAGTCATCTATGTCGATACTGACGGAAGTTTTTCTGTTGAAAGACTCAAGCAGATAACTTCAGATTATGAAGACGTATTAGGGAACATGATCTTTTTCCGCCCTATGAGTTTTAGCGAGCAAAAGAAAACTTTTGAAAATATTGATAAAATAATAAATGAAAAAGTTGGAATCATAATAGTTGATTCCATCGCCATGCTTTACAGGCTTGAACTTGGGAATGAGAAAGACGTTTATGATGTAAACAGAGAACTTGGAAATCAGCTTACAATACTTACAAAAATTGCCAGGATGAAAAACATACCTGTTCTCATAACAAATCAGGTTTATTCTGCAGTGGATGAAAAAGACAGGCTTAAGATGGTCGGGGGAAATTTTCTAAAATACGCAAGCAAGTGCTTGATCGAGATCAGAGAGATAAAAGACTCCAAAAAGGTCATCTTAAGAAAACACAGATCTCTTCCAAAAGACAAGGAACTTAGCTTTGAAATCATAGAAGAAGGAGTAAAAGAAACCTCCTGAAAATGAATTATAATAAGGTATTATTTTTTTATTCAAAAGATACTTTTAAATATCTATATGCCTGTTATTTTCATGTATGTATGAAGATATATACTCAAACTTTCAGGAAAATTTTATAGAAAGAGCCAAGCAGATACACAAGGATTTCGTATTTGTACACAAAGAATTTTCTCTTGCGTTCAAAAGCATAAGAAGATCTGAATTTTCAGATGAGATTCTTAGAAAAGTATATGATTCATCAGAAAAGTGGAACCATCTTACAGTAGAATTAGAACGTCTCAAGACATATGCACCATCTGTTAAGATTAAGCTTGAAGGACTTTTTACAGACATGCCAAAAGAAATCTTAGTTTCTGAAAAGATCAAAAATCTTGGTCTTCTTCAAAAAAAAGATGAAATCAAGCAACTTATAGAACAAATGGATCAAAAGCTTGTAAATGTCATATCGCTTTCAAAAAAGATAAATGATTTTTTCTATGCAACAAGCACAGAATATTCTAAAGCTAATTTTCATGTAGATTCTGTAAAAAACATACCTAAAGAAATTGAGAATTATGTAAAACCTTTTGACGAACTGAATCAGGAATATGTAAACAAGATCATAATGTTATTCACTGAATTCAGATATAATCTTAACAAAATTGCAGGAGATATAGAGAAAATCTTCAAAAATCAGGCGCAGGCATAAGTTAAAGCATACTTTCCACAACTTCAAAAATAAGGTGTAGAGCGTAAAATCAAGGCAATATCAGCATAAGCAAGTAAATCCAGCCATATCATATCAATCAAAATATTTAAAAAGAAACCCCTTTTCTTTGAAGTTCATGATAACAAGAAGCCCTATATGCACAGTTGTAGGTCATGTCGATCACGGAAAGTCATCAATTCTTGATCAGGTCAGGGGAAGCAATATTGTCTCAAAAGAAGCAGGCGCAATCACTCAGGCAATAGGTGCAAGCATTGTCCCTATCGAGACCATAAAGAAGATCTGTGGGAGCCTTCTTGATAAGATCAAGATAGATTTTACTATTCCCGGACTTCTTTTTATAGATACTCCAGGTCACGAAGCTTTTACCAATCTCAGGAAAAGAGGAGGCAACCTTGCTGATATAGCAGTCCTCGTCATAGACATAAATGAAGGCATGAAGCCTCAGACCATCGAAGCTCTTGAAATACTCAAGAATTACAAGACTCCTTTCATAATAGCGCTTAACAAGATTGATCTTATCGCAGGATGGAAATCAGATAATAAAAAAAACCTTCTTGAAAACCTAAATTCTCAAAATGATGAGACAAAAAGAAAATTCGAGACACGGTTCTATGAGATTATTGGAGAACTTTCTGAAAGGGGTATGAATTCAGAGCGGTTTGACAGGATTGATGACTATACTAAAAATATCGCGATAGTACCTTGTTCTGCAAAGACAAATGAAGGGATTCCAGAGATACTCATGGTCATCGCAGGACTTGCCCAACGTTTTCTCAACCAATGCCTAAGCTGTGATGTTGACATGAACGGAAAAGGAACAGTGCTTGAAGTAAAAGAAGAAAAAGGTCTTGGAACCACAATTGATGTGATACTATATGACGGACATCTTAAGGTAAATGACACTATTGTTATCGGCACACTAAATGAACCCATAGTCACAAAGATAAGGGCGCTTCTTGAACCACTGCCTCTATCTGAACTAAGAGATAAGAAAAGCAAGTTTCACTCTGAAAAAGGTGTTTATGCTGCAACTGGAATAAAGATTGCTGCACCTAATCTTGAAGGAGTTGTATCAGGAATGCCGATCAGATCATGTGAAACATCAGATATAGATTCTGTCAAAGAAGCTATTAAAGAAGAGGTTGAAGAAGTGATTATTGAAACTGACAAGGATGGAGTGATTGTTAAGGCAGATGCACTTGGAAGCCTTGAAGCCCTCACAAAACTTCTCAGAGATGAAGGAGTTCCTATCCGAAAAGCAACAATAGGCGAAATATCTAAGGCTGACATCTCTGAAGCAGAATCAAACTATGAAGAAGACCCTCTTCACGCATGCGTTCTTGGCTTCAATATAAAAGAACCAAATTTTCCTGCTCCTGAAAACATAAAAATAATAACAAGCCCTGTTATATACAGTATAATCGAATCCTACAAAGAATGGAGAGATGAACAGCAGAAAAAAGAAGAGGAAAAAGGCCTTGAACAGCTTACAAGACCATGCAAGTTTACAGTCATGCCCCAATATATATTCAGGCAGTCAAACCCAGCAATATTCGGAGCAGATATAACATCAGGAGTTATGACTACAGGAATGCCTGTCATGAAAAAGGGAATACATGTGGGAAAAATAAAAAGTATTGAAGAGAAGCAGGAAAATAAGTCACGAACAGAAGCTCCAGCAGAAGTTGCAGTCTCTATGGAGCATGTGACAATTGGACGCCAGATAGAACCTGGAGACGAACTTTATTCAGACATACCAGAAGACCAGTTCAGAAAATTAAAAGAATTCAAGAAATTACTCAAGCCAGCAGAAATCGAGGTCCTAAAAGAGATTGCAAGGATAAAAAGAGAAGAAAACCCTGTGTGGGGCATCTGAAATGGCAATCAGAATACTTAAAAGCAAAGAAGCCAAAAAGATTATTTCTGATATTAATTCTCATTGGGATTCCAGTCTTGATATTTCTCCTGATGAATATGTATTCACCATGAATGAGAAAGAAAGAATACAAATAACAAAAAAAGAAGTGTATTCTCTTGACATAAACAATTATTCTACAGGAATATATTTCGGAAGCATAATGGCAGGAGGATTCAGGCTTAGCATAGAAGGATCCCAGCTTGCAGGGGCAACTGCCAAAAAAAATATTTTAGATCTTGATTTTGAATCTGCAAAAAGATGGATGAAAGGAGAAGATATAGACGTTTCTGAAAATAGGTCCAATGAGTTTGTTATAATAAGGCACGATGATGATTTTCTCGGATCAGGAAAACTTAAAGATGGCTATATTCTTAATTATGTGCCTAAACCTAGAAGAGTTAATTTTTTCTAGTTGTTTTTCTTATTTTCGTGATAAATCTGAAATACTCGGGTCACAGATGCAGTATCAAAACCTGACTTGAAAAGAGAGAGCTTGATTTCATCTTCTGAGATTCCTGTCTTTTCAAGATTCACTATATAATTCATAATTTTCTGCTCATTTTCTGAAAGCTCAATCTGTTCAGGGGATTTTTTATTTTCCTGATTTTTTATTTCTGGATTGATTTCATCTGTTTTTTTATTATCATCTGAATCCGATGCGTTCCCCTTTTTTATTTTAGAAGAAGGATTATTCAGATTTTTCTTAGGATCGGTTTCTTTTATATTTAATGTACTTGTACTTTGTTCTTTCTGAGACACAGTGTTTTCATTTCCTGAAACTGCATTTTTTTGAGGTGGCTTGTCATCTTCATATTTTGAAGGATTTTTGTAGAGCTCAATCACTCTGTCAACAATATCTATCTTCCAGCCAGCTGAAAGAAGCTTATCTTTTATATCTTCAAGCTTAAGTCCTAATTTTGTTGTCTTTTGTATATATTCAAGAACACGTTTCTCATCAAGAGATAGTTCTGATTTAGTATCTTCTTTGGTTTCTTCATAGTTATTCTCATCTACCTTTTTCTTGTATTCCATCACAAATGCTGTTATAAGAGCAAGCACAAAAATAATCAGGGCAACTATTGCAATCTTTTTGAAATCAAGTTTCCAAAAAAGATTTTCTCCTACTGTGAAAAGGTCATAGCCTGATGCAGTCACATTATTATACCTTATCTGAACATAATAAGCATATTGTCCATCAGGAAGATCTTTTGGAACATCAAGCTCAAGCACTGTCTCAAGCTTCTTGGTTATAGCTATGCTTTCTTCTCTTGATATGTATGTCTCTCCATCAAGATCTCTTATCGCATGATTTACATATATGTCAAAATTCTCAAGCTCTCCCATATTGATTACATTTATAACTGCGCCTATAGAATCTCCTGCATCCACAGAATCATGCAGACAATCAACTTCTAGATCAAACAATGGATTCTTTTCTTTCAAATCAAGTATGACGTTAACCCCTTTTGAAGATTTTCCTGATCTTATGAGGACCTGTCCCATAAATACATCTGAAACCAATTCAGAATCAAAATAAAAGTCAAGATTAAGTATCTTTTCCTCACCAGGATTCAGAGTGAATTCTTTTTCGCTGAGAGAAACAAATTTTTCAAGATCCTTTAGTTCAAGCGAATAATTCACAGGCGAATCATCATTGTTCTTTATTGTTATGGTTTCCCTTGTAAGAGAACCGGTAAATGCTTCCATCTGGATTACATCTTTATCAAGATCAAATGAAGGAGGAACTTTTGAAACCACTACAAAATTACCTGTTCCTGAAACATATGCCCTATAATAATGATATCCTGAATCTGAATTAAGATATTCTGTTCTTACTTCTCTTGGAAGATTGCCTCCTTTCAAGAGGGAAATCTCTTCTTTATCCTTGCCTGAAAGCCAGCTCTTTTCAACCCTGAAAGATATTGTGCCTTCATCTATTTCTATATTTGAAGGCTCTATGGAGATATATCTGTATGAATCATTAACACGTATTGTTTCTGAAGGGGCTGTATCAGAAAGCCTGATTGTAAGCTTAGGATATTCATAATCCTGATCTGTATTGAATTCAAGCCTTGATATATCAAAATCATCAATGTTCCAGATCACGGTATTTTGAGATGAGATTGAATACCATGATTTGCTTCTTACATTTGGATCCTGGGTTGTAGAAGATGGAGATCCTCCTCCAGGCGAGCCTCCTCCGGGAGAACTTCCACCAGGAGAGCTTCCTCCGTCATCAGTATCAACTGTGCATGATTGTGATAATTGCGGTCTTGTTAATGTTGTTCCGCAGCTGTTTGAATCTGTGCATGTCCTGGTCTGGGTTCCGTCTGAGCAGGAACTCCATTCTCCGCAGGTCCATGATTCTTTACATGTTATTGTTATTGATCTATTGATATATATCGGTTCATAACCTAAAGAGGTTGCATTACAGCTCACATTCCATCCATAAGATATGTGCGAGGAAAATGATCTTGTATATGTATAGAGGCCAGTAGTTGACGAATAATTCATGCGCGTTGCATTTTCCCTGTCTGAAAATGATATGTTGCAGAAGATATCGCTTCTGTTCAAGGGTGTTCCAGAAATATTGCTATAATTTGCAGTAAATACTACATCATCATCAGGATATACAGTATTTTCTCCTCCTTTTATATCAGTTGGATCCCAGATGGTTAATAATGCATTAGCCCCTGCGGCGTATGTGGAGAAGCCTGAAACAGTCATGTTTAAGGTATTGTTCTCATAATTCGTGGTGTTGCATTCAGGAGTAATGCAGAGAGATCCATCCTTATACACCACAGGGTCATGCAAAAACGTGAGATTGTATATGCTTATGTTTGCTGAAGAATTAATTGAATTGTGAAGATTTGCTGAATTGATCTCAACATGGTTATTGCTTAGGTTTATCTGACTGTCAAGATCTGCACCTGAAAAATTAA
>JBKHIF010000036.1:0-14791 GCA_046538795.1 Candidatus Woesearchaeota archaeon
AAATATAATATAGGAAATATGAATTTTTGTATTTCCAGATTCTTACGCTTAATTATAAGAAATATTGTTAATATAACTATGAATACTATCGCACTTATTATCTGAAAATCAAGTTGAATTGCCATAATAATAAAAAAACCAAGAAACTACTATTTATTTCTTTCTTTTTACACGAAGAGCAGATGAACCGCACCCTTTACATTTCACCTTGCCTGCAAGCACTTTCATGTTGGTAGTCTTGTTTACAGTCTTACATACCCTGCATACAAATTTATTCTTGAAAAGCCTTGCATCAGCTTCTGCGAATTTTGCCATTTTAAATCACCATTGATCTTGTTTATTGCATATGTTTTTCTTAAATAAGGTTTAAAACAGCAAAAGCTTACGATCAAAGATCGTTTATGTTTTGCCATTTTTGTATCTCTGAATTATTATTTAGTATTTACGATCTGTTTCATCATCTTGTCGCTAAGTATCTGCCAGTAGAGTACTACCGAGCCATCGCTCACATCTCCCTGAAGTTCTTCAGGTATCTCAAGATCAAATGTCTCGTATGTCTCAACATCCATGACATTAGCCATATTGCCTGATACAGAAAGTACCTGAGCATTCCTCTTATCTATGACAGGAACTTCAACATTATCATGCCCGGGAGCAACAAAATTTCTTTTCTTGCCGTCAAGGATGCCTACAGCCATAAGATTTACTTTGGCGTGACCGTGCTTACCAGGCCTTGATGTTGCAGTGTCAACAACCTTACATGCGACACCATCAATAACAATGTACGAACCTTTTTTCAATGAACCAATTGGAGCTTGTTTTGTTGTCATATTAAAACACCATATTTTTGTGATAATCTGTTTTGATATATATGTTAAAACATATCTTAAAAACAGTATATGAAAAGAGATTATAAACACTATTTAAAGATTTTGATTTTAAAAACCAAATTTGAGCCAGGTTACCAATCTGGCTTAAGGAAGCCAAATAACTTGTTTTTCAATTGTTTTCGGCCAGATGAAGCCACTTTTAATGAAACTGAACTCTTTTTTACAAATTCATTCAGCTCCTTTTCTATTGTTTCAGAACCAGGATATTTCTTTTCCATATTCCTGAATTCTTTTGTATGATGATAGTTTCTCCCATTGGAATTTCTAAACTTGAATTTCTTATGCAGCATCTCATGAAACATCACATAGTCAAGAAGACGCAATGGAGCATTCTTGAATATAGCAGACATGGTTATTGTATCTGACCCATACTGGTAACTCCCAAGTTTCCGGAAAGAATTTGTTCCCCACAAAAGATTTGGTGGATCCATCATGCCGTAGAAAAATCTTTCATTCATTCTTTCAAAAGATTCTATCAGATATGGATCTGATTCTTTTCTCGGAGCAGCGATATGCACATTCTTAAGAAATGCGTTATAGAGATCGATATTAATAGTATTTGAACGCTTGTCATTGAATATCTTTATCATAAGCTCCTGAAGAAGCCCGATCTTTATATCCTCTGAAACTGTTCTCCATGACCTGCTTAAAGAAAATATAATATCTCTTGAAAACCTAGACATCTTGACATTAGCATTGAAATCATTAAACTTGCCCGAGTACTTGAGTTTTGCATCATAATCAAATTCTTTTTCAGGATAAAGGCCATAGAAAGCTTTTTCAATGATATTCATAAGAAGAAAAGTTTAGATATCAGATATAAAAAAGTTGTGTATAAACTCATTTTGAACGCTACATCCTGCGCAGATAATTTCTGACAACATATTCAAGGTTAAATATGAAAGGCATTGTCTCAAGGTCTTTTTTTGTTGCCATCACACCCTCTCCTTCCTCAACTTTTTGTTCGAGTATTTCATAAACATCATCTTTGGGAAGCATGCATTCGTATAAAGAAAATGAATATTCATCATCGCCATTTTTCACATCAAAATCAGCAACCAAAGAAGACCCTTCAAAAACCCGACCTGACCAGCCATCGCTGAATTCCTCATAGAGCTCTCGTTCCAATGCCTGATAAGAATCCTCTCCATCTTCTATATTGCCACCCCAAAAAGCATGCGCTCCCCTGTATTTTTCGATAGGATAATGCTCGCATTTTTTCTGAAGATAGAAAATGTCCCTCTCGTAATCAGTTATTATGACGCCTACTCCTCTAAATCTCTTCCGGCTGCTTTTTGCATCTATTATATTGTCCATGCCTACTGCACCGCATATCTAAGTATTGCTGCTATACCGCCCATGTCTTTAAGCTGGGATCCTTCTCTTGTATCTGTTGAGATTATTTTTATTTCTGTGCCAACTAAAGAAGCTTCTTTCTCGAACTCTTCTTCAGTATTATCATCGATAATCTCTGAAATAAGAAGTGTTTCTACTGCTCCTTGTTTGACATAATCCATTACAGAATCCTTGCCATAACCAACCTTATCAGGATCTGTCGCAAGAAGCTCAAAGAACTTTCCCATGATCTTTTTTTCATCAGCGATCTCTTCTTGCGCCAACACGTCCTGACACCTGTCTACAAGTTCCTGAAGACCAAATTCGCCTGTATATGAAAGATCTTTAACTGCAATTATTTTTTTCTTAACATCGGCTGTTATATAGCTTCCCTCTACAAAATCATATTTGGTCTGGCCAGGTCCGCCTACAAGAATCGCTTTAACATCTTTATTTTCAAGAAACTGTTCTTTTACATAATCTGCGATTCTCTTGTAAAATTCAATCGCAGCACCTTCTCTAAGACGCTCAAATCTTTGCGCTGACTGACCCCCTGCCCTTGTTTTTCCAGGAACAGTACTATGAGTATGGACTAAAGGTATCACTGCCTTTCCCTTGAGAAGACCGACATCACCATCACGCCGGTCCATAACTATAAGGCCAAAAACTTCCTCTGTATCTGCCATCTCCTGCAAAGGATCAAGTACAAATTCTTTATCGCACCTGTATAATCGTATCTGTATAGGAACAGGAGGTTCAATGCTCCAAACCTGGACGTCGCTTTGTCCTTCCCTCTCTGCAACATTTCCTGAAAATACAGCAAGTCCATTTGGAGGAGTCTGTTTGTAAAGCTTGAGATGCTGAAGCATCCTTTCAAGAGCATCAATAACATTCTTTCTTGTCTGGGTGCTTTTTATGTTTGAAGCAGTACCCTGCTCCTGAGCAATAAGCGTGGTTATCTTTGTTATATCATATCCTGAAGGCACATATACTGTTACAAGCTCTGTATGCCTGCCTCTATACTGCTCAAGGTTTTTCACGAATTTTTTCAGCTTATATTTTTGTTCTGCGGTAATCTTCATTTTTCCCAATTAGTTCTATGACCCTGTCTTATGATCCTGTCTTTTTTATTATAGATAAATTCATATGTTGGTAATAAATCTTTTCAAAGATAAACATTGGATATGGCTCTGTGTAGGTTTCCTTATATCTAACAACCTTTAATCAAGAAACCATTTAAACCAACATGGGGCTGCCCGGATTTGAACCGGGATCGTCTGGTCCCAAACCAGAAAGGATAGCCAAGTTACCCCACAGCCCCAACTGTGGAAACTTCTTAAACGAAATCCAGACTATTTATAAAGTTTTCGCAATCTTGGGCTTTGTAGAATTGCTCTTTTGAATTGCAAGCCGACTATAGTTTGCTCGCCAGCGGTTCACAAATTTCGGTCTGACCTTGCCATTTTTGATTTCCTCAATATGTCAACAAAAGCACAGACTGTTAGCAATTCTACAAAATCGCAATCTTTATACATTGTAAATAGTTTCAAAAATCATATGAATAAAGGTTGAAGTTCTGTTTTTTGATAAAAGTCATAACGATAAATATAAAAATGAACTAAGATATAATCTGATATTATGGCTGAACTTGAATCCATAATCGGACCGCTTGAGACAATAACTGATCTTTTTACAGGGCTTGTCTCTCAACTTGTCGTTGCACTTATAATATTTTTTGTTGGTTTTATAATAGGAAAACTTCTGGGAAAACTTACCACAAAAATACTTAATGAGCTAAATCTCAATTATTTTGTAAGAAAAACTCTCGGAATCAAGTTCTCTTTTGAAGATCTTATTGGAGCTTTTGTAACCTATTTTATCTATTTCATATCTCTTATTATGGCCCTTAATCAGATAGGCCTTACTACAACCATGTTCACGATAATCTTTGTTGCAATCATAGTACTTATCGTTGTATCGGTAATATTGAGCATCAAGGATTTCATCCCAAACTTTGTATCAGGACTTATAATAAGGCAAAAAAATTTCATTGAGGAAGGCGATGTTATCAGGATAAAAAATATCGAAGGCAAGGTAATAAACATCGATCTTCTTGAGACACAGGTAGAAAATAAGCACAAAGACATAATCTACATACCAAACTCAATACTTACAAAACATGAAATTATCAATTACAGGGTAAACAGGAAATCTAAGAAAAATAACTGATTTTTTTATACTTTTAGAAATTCAAAGCATCTTTCTTAAGAAACCCATAAGGGCAAATGCTTCTCTTCTTGTAAGCATTGATTTTGTCGCGATATGCTTCCAAAGCAGTCTTTGAGTTTCTTTCTTCTCTTTTGTCGAATAATCCTGAGTCTCAAGCACCTTGTCTATAAGATCCAGTATGATATCTATCTCTTTTCTTGAGATAGGTGTGAATTTTTTCTGTATCTTGTCAGGATTCTTTTGCTGGTATATCTCATAAAGCAAAACAGCTATTGCATGAGACAGATTTAGTGCAGAATATCCTGATGCCGGGATGCTTGTGATAAAATCCATTTTGCTGATCTCTTTATTGGTAAGTCCGCTTGACTCTCTTCCAAATACCAGTGCGATCTGTCTTTTTGCAGAATTGATAGAAGATAATTTTTCTGAAAGTTCTTTGGGCGTCATCGGGCTTCTTGGAATGTTGAAATCATTTCCCAACTTGCTTGTGGTTCCAATCCTGTAATCATATATCGATAGTTTGTCAAAAGAAATTTTCTTTGCTTTTGAAAGTATATCATTTGCATGCTTGGCTCTTTTTCTTGCATCTTCTGAAAGATGATCGCATGCAGGATTTACAAGAACAAGATTCCTGAATCCAAAATTTTTCATGACTCTTGCTGCTGCTCCTATGTTTCCGGGATTCTCCGGCTCAACCAAAACTACATCTATCATCTTTGTGATTCACCATTCCATCTTTTCAGCTATGTATGTTATAATGCCTGTGAGTATAGCGATTATCGCAACAAGCACGCCTGCATATATGAAAAAAGGTACAGACATAAGCCCGATGCTTAATTTTGTTATGAGCCTTATTGGGTTCAAGCTGAAAAGAGGTGCACTTATAAATAAAAGTATTATGAAAAATGAGTAAGTTATCTGGGATTTTGTCTTGTCTTTAAACAGCAATGTTATGATTATTGCAAAAAGGAAAAGTATAAGGTCAAGAAATATAGCAAGGCTTGTTATCAGCGGAAGGTGCGCTATCTGTATGCCTTTCATTAGAAGAAGAGCCTCCCATACAAGCACTTGTGCAATGGACAATCCGAGTATGGTAAGCATTATCTCATATAGATATTTTCTGAATGTAGTTATTATCATGAGAAGATTTATGGTCTTTGTTTCAAGATCTTCAAATATTATGTCTATTATAAGACCTCCCAGAAGTATTCCTGGAAGAAGAAGCAAAAAAGGTATGACTATATTGTAAAGCGATTCAAAAAGAGATACAGATGCAGAACTTGCCTTATTTTTCATATTTATCTTTGAAAGCTCGACAAGCCTTTCATCATCAAGTCTTTCTTTTCTAAGATGATTCTGGAACATTTCGAGCTTTTCTTTGATTATGTTTGTAACAAGCGAAGTCTTAAAGTCTCCTTTGGGAACTGATGCCTTGACAAGAAAGGGAGATTCAGATGATGAAAATCCTATAAGCGCATCAACCTCATGATTTGTAAAGGCAGAAATAGCATCTTCTTTTGCAGCATATCTTTTTATGAATATGACGTGCTCAGCATCAGTTTCTAAAAAAGACAAAAATATCTCTGCATTTTCCCTGACCTGAGAAGAGAGCGTAGAATTCATGTCATATACCCCTATTCCTATAGGAGCATAACCTGCTGCAGAAGGGTTGAAAAGTACATTTGAATTAGTAAGTATAACTGAACTTGCAAGTATTATGAATAGCTGAAGAAATACGATAAAGAGAATAGTTTTTTCTCTTAAAAGATCTTTTATTACCTTTTTTCCTAAAGGAAGTTTTAGATCCTTCGAAATCCACGTTCTTTTTTTTTCTTCTTTACTGGTTTGTTTGTTTTTATTTTTCATCGTGTTTTGCTAAACTCAGAATCCAGCTGTTATAAGTATGTTAGTTGCCATGTTGATTATGAAATGGAGAGTGGTTGTTATCATAAGCGGTGTTGTGAAATTTTTGAATTTTTTCACAGAGAGTGCAAATATGAATGTAAGTACTGTATGTATAAGAAGAACCACAAATACAAATCCAAATAATGTAGGTATCAGAAGCTGCAATCCACCTGAAAGATTAAGTGATGAATAAGCCCTCAGAAAGGGTGCTATCATGAGAAGGAATAATCCTTTTTCTGCCAAAAAGAAACCCAATCCGGCAAGGAAAGCATACCAAAGAAGGTGTTTTGTCTTTTTTTTATGAAGCTTTTTCCTAAGTATGGTGTATACCCCCATATTTCTGAAGAGCTCTTCGATCAGGGCGGCTATGAAAACAAATAGTATAGACGTTGTTCCTGCTCCAAGGCTCAAGAGAAAAACCATCATTATAAGCTCTGCAAGAAATACAAACGGCACTGAAAAAAAAGATATTACAGCAAGCATCCAGACACGTTTCAGGATAAAAGACAATGAATCAATTATCTTTTCTTTAATTGTCCTGTAACTGAACATGTCTTCATCATTCAAAAGCTTTGAGCCAAAATAATACATGGCAACCCCTGCAAGAAGAGTAGGAACTATCATGAAAAGATATAATTTAAGGGTTATCGCCTCATGCTGAAATATCTTTACGATAAGCGACAAAGGAGATGCCATGGAAAGAAATGATATGTTTACCATAAAACTCGGTATCAAAAGATAACATGTGAAAAGAGATATGAAAAAGATCCCCAGAAAAGAGAGTTCTCTGTGGCTTCTTGAAAGCATTGCTGAAAGGAATCCGATTCCCAGATATATGATGAAAATCGAAAATAACACGCCTGAACTTTTCAATAGTACAGAAAGATCTCTTGAAGAGGAAAGCATTATTGCAATCGCAGTTACAAATGATCCTGCAAGATAGGGAATTGTTTTTCCTATTATGAATTCATATCTTTTTACAGGAGCAAGAAGAAAAAATACTCCGCGCTTATTCATCTTCTCCGACATTATGCTGTTTGCATATACTACTGCGATCATGCTTACCGGAATAGTAAGAAATATAACCATAAACAAAGTCTTGAGCTGATTGAACGGATTTAGATTCTCCGGAAGCGAAAGCCCCTCATTAGAATTTCCGTCCCCAATCTCTTCTATAACCATGTCAACTGTTGATTCTGTATCTATATTAAGGTCAAACTCATTATCAGATAGGATATCCTGATCTTGTGATTTATCATTTGGCTCTTTTTCAATCGACTCTGTTTCTGAAGGATCACCTCCTGTTTCAGAAGCAGACTCCTGCCTTTGTGTATTTTCACGGTTGCTTTGCCTGTTTATTGACTCTGATTGATCTTCCTGCGAATCCTGTGCAGGAAGAGAATCCATGTATGCCTGAAGCATAAGATCTTCTCTTTCTATCATTTCAAGATCTACGCGCAAGGGATATGCAAGATCATATGGGTATTGTTCTGCAATTCTTTTATTATAATCCTTGATAGTCTTTTCAAATGTATAAAGAGCAGCTCTTGATCTGTCTGTGCCTGAAGAAAATATGTGTATCTCATCTGAAACTTCCACAATTATGTCAGCTTCTGCATCAGGAACTATCAAAAACTTATCGTTCTCAAGAAGTATTTTCTTTATCTCAGGATTTTCAGTGAATACAGTATAAAAGGTTTCATCGTGGGAAAATCCTGATTTAAGAAGGACCATTGTTGTAAGATATATCAGTGTAGCAAGTATAAGCGTAATATAGACTATTTTTTTCTTTGTGGCGCTTCTTGATTTTTTTATTTCATACCACGTTATTTTTCCAATCTTTTTGAAAGAATCATTTATTGCCATGTTAAGCAGCCCGGTTTATCAGGACATATGTAAATTAGATCTCTAATCTTTCTTGCCTGCAGTCATCTTAAGAAAGATATCCTCAAGTGATTTTTCTTCTACCTTAAGGTCTATTATGGATTTTTTCTCCTTGAAAATCTTTGATATAAACCTATTTAGTTTTGAAATCGTATCAAATTCTTTTGTCCTGAGCGTTTTATTTTGCCTGTACTTGACTTTGTAGATAGGTCCACCAAATACTTTTTTGACATTCTCAAGCTTGTCATTCATTATTATGCGTCCCTTGTTAAGTATAATTATCCTGTCGCACACGAACTCTACCTGATGAAGGTTATGCGCTGTAAACAGAATTGTCTTTTCGAGTTTTTTCAGATCAAGAACATAATTAAGTATAAAATTAGCTGTGTGAGGATCAAGACCAGATGCAGGTTCATCATATATCAATAACTTGGGATCATTCAGAAGAGAGCGTGCGATAAGGACTTTTCTCTTCATCCCTTTAGACATATTTCCAAGCGGCCTGTCCTTTTCAGGAAGATTAAGCGAGTCAAGAAGATTATCTATCTTTTTTTTTGCCTTATCTTTTGGTATGTCGTATAAGTCTGCAAAAAACATAAGATATTCCATTGGATTCATGCCTTCATATATTGCAGATTCTTCAGGAACATATCCTATCTGCCTTTTGATCTTATCTATGTCTTTTTCATAATCAAGATCATCAAATGTTATCTCGCCCTTATCTGGCTTTAGAAGAGAACATATCATCTTAAGAGTTGTTGTCTTGCCTGCTCCATTAGGACCTATTATTGCAACAATCTCTCCATCATTCACCTCAAAAGATGAATTGCGCACAGCAGTAAAGTCGCCATAACTTTTTTTTAGATGAGAAACCTTAAGCATTTTCTATACCTTATATAAAATATGAAAAGATCCTTATTTACCTGACCTTTTGGAACTTTTTTTCTTTTTTGCAGTTGAACTTTTTTTCTTTTTATCTGACGTTTTTTTGGGGGATTCAGTAATGGATTTCTTTTTGTCATAGTTTTTCACATAGATGAAAAGTGTAGCAAAGCCCATCTCAAATACTGTCGTAAAAAATGTCACGAAATCCCCTGTATCTGCAGAGAGATAAATCCCCTTAAACCAGGAAAGATAGAACATGATTAGCATGTAGATTCCTGCAACAACATAATATACAGGAAAAACAAGATTTACAGCAGGATATTTTTTCTTTATGAAATTTATGAGCAGATATATGCTAACTCCCAGCCAGCCTAATGATATAAACAGATTAAAAAATCCCAACAAACCCTGAAACAGGATACTTTTTGTCTTAAGAGATATGAAATATGCTATGAAAAGAACAAAATTAAGTATTATGATACCATAAAGATACCATGAAGGAGTACTCCATTTTTTTGTATTTATCTCATCCAAAAAAGTCATTTTCACCTCACATATGATTTTCTGGAAGAAGTCATATAAATAAATTGTCTTTTGTATCAGGCTATGAAAACAAGAAAAAATATGAGTGTGAGAGTCATGAAAAGAGTAAGGACAAGATTCTGAAGTATCTGGTGAGCCTTTATATAATCTCTTTCTCCCTTAACAAGATCAGTCTCAGTAACTATGCCTTTTAGCATGGAGTCCTCAACAACAGCAAAATGCCTGACATTCTTGGCACGCATAAGCCTGCTTGTATTAATTATTGTGTCTTTGGAAGTTACAGAATATACAGGAGAACTCATAACATCTTTTGCAGTAAGCTTTTCAGCATCTTTTGATCTTGAAAGTATCTTTTTTACAAAATCTCTTTCAGATATGATTCCAACAGGCGTTTTGCCTTTTGCAACAATCACGCAGCTTATGTTATTCTGAGCCATCTTTCTTGATATGTTTTGTATAGAAGAATCCGGCTTAACAGTAACAACTTCACGTGTCATTATCCCCTCAATCAAAAACATATTTTTAGATTATGGAAAAACTGCTATAAAAAGTTTTGTATTTTAGTCACTTTCTGGTTTTAAATTTTCTTAAATGAGAAATGCAAAATCATAATCCTCTAATCTCAACTTCATCAAAATATGGCTTTAGTTTTCTTGCAAATTTTTTTATCTGTTCAGGTGTGTACAAAAAAAAATCATTGAAACTTGGATCTATAACATCACCTTTATTGAACTGCTGTATAACATATTTTTTTGATCCTTTCAGATATTCTCCTATCAGAAGAAGATCATTTTCTGTAACTATTCCAGGAACAAGGGTTGTCCGGAACTCATAATCAAGACCTGAATTTTTAATGAGATTTATTGAATCAGATAATTTATCAATATCAACATTAACCGCTGCTGCTTCAACATATCTGTTCTTCTTGATTGCAGATTTTATGTCCATTGCGATAAAATCAACATAATTCCTGCCGATCAACTTTTCAAGTATCTTTGGAAATGTGCCGTTAGTATCAAGCTTTACATGAAACAGTCTTTTCTTAAGTTCTTCTGCAAGATCTATTATTCCTGAATTAAGGCATGGTTCTCCTCCGGTGATCACGACAGAATCAACAAGATGCTTTCTTCTCTCAAGCAATTCCAAAACCGAGTCAAGCTCAAGAAAAGAAGAAAAATCAATATCAGTCACTAATTCCTTATTATGGCAAAAGCCACACCTGAAGTTGCATCTGTCAAGAAATATGACGGAAGCTATTCTTCCAGGATAATCGATAAGTGTTGTTCTTTGAAATCCCGCAATTTTCATACAAATTCCCCCTTGATAAAAAAACAAGAATTAAAAATAAAAAAAATCAATGAAGCAAATATTTTGCAGTTATGCTGTTTCCTGAGTCTTGATTTCTTCAGAAACCTTTGAATTTGTGAGCGAAGATACAACTTCACTCTTAAGAGATATATTCTCTAAAAATTCAGTCCTATCCTGAAACTCAGATCTTTTTCCATGGTTCCAGTTCTGCACAGGCCTGTGATAGCCCACAACTCTTGAATATACTTCACATTTTCTTCCGCATTTCATCTATGCCACCTCTTCTTTCTTCTTGCTTTCTGTATCTATGCTTTTTTCAACTGCTTGTTCCTCTCCGGCAGAAGATTCCATATCTGAACTGGTATCAGCAAAAGGCTTTTTTTCAGAAGGTTCCTTCAGATATGCCTTTTCTGATGCAGCCTGTTCCTCAACTTCATAAGGACAGATCTCATGTTTACCAGGAATGTATCCATGAACAGGACATATGCTGAATGTTGGAGTTATTGTAAAATAAGGAAGCTTGAAATTATAAGCTATCTTCTTTACAAGATCCTTGCATGTCTCAGGATCAGATATCTGTTCTCCCATAAATCCGTGAAGTACAGTTCCTCCGGTATACAAAGACTGGAGCTGGTCCTGCTTTTCAAGCGCTTCAAATATATCCTGGGTATAATTCACAGGAAGCTGAGTGCTGTTTGTATAATAAGGAACTTCGTCTCCGGCAGTTTTTATATCAGGATATTTCTCCTTGTCTATCTTTGCAAATCTATAGCTTGTACCTTCTCCAGGCGTTGCTTCAAGATTGTATATGTGACCTGTCTCTTCCTGATAATCCTTGAGTTTTTCTCTCATGAAAAGAAGCACTTCTTTTGCAAAAGCTGATCCTTCTTCAGTAGTTATGTCTGTATCCAGGAAATTCTGCAATGATTCATTCATCCCTAAAAGCCCTATTGTAGAAAAATGATTATTCAGGGTTCCCAGATAACGCTTGGTATAAGGCAGAAGGCCTGTCTCAAGGTTATGATTTATTATTTTTCTCTTTGTTTCAAGAGACTGTTTTGCAAGGTCCATGAGATATTCAAGCTTTGAGAAATATTCTTGCTTTGATTTAGAGGTATAGCCAATCCTTGCAATATTTATCGTAACTACACCTATTGATCCAGTCATTTCTACTGCTCCAAAAAGACCTCCGCCTCTTTGTCTGAGTTCTCTCATGTCCATCTGAAGCCTGCAGCACATGCTTCTTACATCTCCAGGATTAAGGCTGCTGTTGACAAAGTTTTGGAAATATGGAAGCCCGTATTTTGCAGTCAGCTTGAAAAGCAGATTAGCATTTTCAGAATCCCAGCTGAAATCCCTTGTGATATTATACGTAGGGATCGGAAAAGTAAATATCCTTCCATCAGCATCTCCTGATTCCATGATCTCCAGAAAAGCCTTATTTATTATGTCCATCTCTTTCTGGCAATCTCCGTAGGAAAAATCCATCTCTTTTCCACCTATTATGACTTTCTGATCCTTCATATCTTCAGGCACTACCCAGTCAAGAGTAATGTTGGAGAAAGGGGTCTGGCCTCCCCACCTTGTAGGAACATTCATGTTGAATACAAAACCCTGAAGATCCTGCTTGACCTGTCCATAACTAAGGTTGTCCTTTTTTATGTAAGGTGCCAGATATGTGTCAAAAGAGCTAAAAGCCATGGCTCCTGCCCACTCGTTCTGAAGTGTTCCCAAGAAATTTATAAGCTGCCAGAGTGCAGCATTAAGATGCTTCGGGGGCTTGGAATTTATCTTTCCAGGAACACCATTAAAACCCTCATGGAGAACCTGCCTTATGCTCCATCCTGCACAATAGCCTGCAATCCCCATGCTCAGGTCATGAATATGAAAATCTCCATTTATGTGAGCGTCAGAAATTTCATGCGGATACACATTATTCAAAGTATAATTTGCAATCACACTCCCTGCAAGATGAAGAAGAAGTCCTGAATGTGAATAATTGATATTGCTGTTCTCGTTTACACGCCAATCTTCTTGTCTAAGATAACCATCCATCATGTTATTTATATCGATAAGAAGTCTTTTTGTATCTCTTATCCTCTTATGCTGATCACGATAAAGTATATAGGCTTTTGCAGTTTTTGCATGGCCTTCTTCAATAAGAACCTTTTCGACAGCGTCCTGCACAGCTTCAACATTGGGTACCTGGTCCCCAGGAACACGCCCCTTAAGATAATATAGTACTTTATCGGTCAATTCTGTAGCCATTGACTTGTCGTGGCCTCCAACAGACATGGCGGCTTTCATTATGGCTTCTGTTATCTTCTGTTTCTCAAAGTCAACTATCTTTCCGTTTCTTTTTTGTATCTTCAAAAAAAGCTTTGGCGTCATCAATTATCCCTCCAATAATAAAACAAAATTTTCCAGATATAGATAAATCTAAACCTACATCTATTTTAATCTAAAAAAATCACAACCCTCGTCAGAAACCTGCAAAAACAGGTAAATTTTAACTATTGAGTGAACACAACGGGTTGTGTATGATTCATCTTTGAAACACAATATATTGTGTAAATCAGGTCATTTAAATAACTTTTGTTTTGTCAAATTTCTGATTGAAATGTTTAATTTTTGATAAGGATGATTTAGATTTAAAATATATAATATCATTATTTTTTATGGCGTCCTAAACCAAGATCTTGAAAGGTTCAATCCTGCTACAAAGGTTTCAAATGCTCCTATTATAAGAGACCCTATGCCAATGATACCAAAAGTGTTTCTCATGTTATTTTCCTGCTCTGATGTTGAGCTTTCTTCTGATATTATATGGGATTCTGAATATTCTTGTCCATGTATCACAAGTCCGGTCGGACCTGAAGGAAGATTATATACTGAAAGAACATAGAACGAAAAGATCATCATGCTTATTCCTTTCAAGAAAATTATAAGTTTAATATTTCCCCCCATAAAAAAAGTGATAGGATTTTTGTTTTTAATATTTTCGGGTCTGTATAATAATTATTGGAAATTAGATTCTGGAAAGTATTCTTGGATTAGACGTAAAAAGTTTCATTTATTAAATAGTTTTATAAAAAGTTGTCCTTTTTCTAATGAAAAGAAAAATTAAAATTACTCTTGAAAAAATGATTAAAAAAAATTTAGAAGATATTGACGTAACTCAAAAGATAATGGAAGATTATGAAATGTCTAAAGTTGATTCTGCGATACAGATAAGTTTGGGTGTTGAATGAAAAATAAAATAAGTAATACAACAAAACTGAAATTAGTATATTTCTTCAAGTCACTTTTTTTCTTTTCACCAATACTCACCCTATTTTATTTTTCAAGAAATCTGAATACATTTCAGGTAGTATCTCTTGAAGCTATACTTATAGGTGCAGTACTTATTTCAGAAGTTCCAACAGGAATACTTGCTGATAAAATAGGGCGAAAATATTCTCTTCTGATGGTTATACTTCTTTATATTGCAGGAAATATCTGGACCATATATGCATATTCATATTTGGAATTTTTTATAATTGAGATCCTGTTTGGGATAGCAATTGCCTTTGGTTCTGGTGCAATTGAAGCACTTGTCTATGATTCTCTTAAAGTGCAACACAAGGAAAAACAAATGAGCAAGGTCTGGGGCTCGATAAATTCTTATGGACTAATCGCAAGCATGATTGCGGTGATCATAGGAGGGTTCATTGCAAAAGACCACAATCCTGAAAATTTTGTTCTTTTGCTTTGGCTTTATACAATAGGTGCAATAATAGCATTTTTTGTAGCACTTTTTGTAACGGAAAGAA
>JBKHIF010000094.1:0-3331 GCA_046538795.1 Candidatus Woesearchaeota archaeon
CCTGTGAAGGCATGTTCCATTCTCAAGTATGTATGATCCCTGGTTTTCGTCCATAACTGCCTCAAGATACCTGTTGTCCTGGATCCTTGAAATTACTAGAAATGCTGAGAACATTATTCCTATGATTATCAGTATAAGTCCGATTTGTCTTTGGTTCATGTTTAATTTTCACCTAATATTAGGAAACTAATTAGAAAAATAAAAAAATTAATTTTTAAAAATTTATCCTTCAAGTTCTGATTCAATAATTTGCTGGAATACGCTGAATGGCTGTGCACCTGAGACAAGCTGTCCGTTTATTATAAATCCGGGCGTTCCTCTTATGCCAAGAGCGGTTCCATCAGTCATGTCCATGCTTACTTCATCTGCCATCTCGCCTGAATCAAGACATGAATTGAACTCTTCTGTGTCAAGTCCCAGATCTTCTGCATATTGCTTGAATGTTGAGACTCCTCCTGAAACACCTTCTTCAAACAGCACGTCATGCATTTCCCAATACATTTCCTGCTCGCCTGCACATTCAGCTGCTTCTGCTGCCTTTTGCGCATTAGGATGTATGCTTGTTAGAGGGAAATCCCTGAATACAAGCTTTACCTGGCCTGTTTCTATATATTCTTCCTCAATCTGCGGAAGGGTTTGTTCATAGAATCTTGCGCAGAAAGGACATTCAAAATCAGAAAATTCAACGATTGTTACAGGAGCATTTGCATCTCCTTTTATAGAATCATCATCGATAATCTCTGCCATATCTACTGTCGGTTCCTGGTTTCCCATGTCATTATCCGGGTCTTGTCCTTCCATATCTGTTGGTTCATCTCCTTCTTCTATGATAACATTTCCCTGAATAAGGTTATCATTTAGAACATCCAGATTTGCGTTGACAATTCCAAGCTGAAATATAACTATTATGATAAGGATTGCGTTAAGAATCGCGCCGAACATGAAAATATTCTTTGATTTTATCTTTTTTTCTGTCATTTTTGCACCTCGTGTCAGAGTTATTTTTAAAAAAATCAAGAATTGTTTTTTATGATTGGTTTTAAGATTAAATCATTCTTTTTAAATAAGCATAAAATGAATAAATTTATATTTGATTTTATCCTGAAATCAAGAATATGGAAATAAAGACTGTGATTTCAGCAATTTTAAAGAATCTTGTTTCTTCTTTAATAGGTGCATTTGTAGGTGCAATAATATTTATTTCCTATGGGCTTAATGTTTGGATGCCTGAGCAGGCGGCAGAACTTTCAGGTCTTGGTGCTTTATTCGGCGGGATGGGGCTTGTTGTTGTCACGTTTATTTTGTTTGGAATTATGGGGGTTCTCGTTGGTATCATAGGAGGTTTGCTTGTTTTGAGAATCCTGAAAAGGCTTAACAAAGATAAATAAAATATGTGTTCTTATAGAAAGATTTTTAAATAGATTGAAAGCACTTTTAGAAGTAATTGCTCCGATGGTGTAGTCCGGCCAATCATTTGGCACTTTCGACAGAGAATTTCAATGAGATTCCTGGAAGACATGCCAAGACCCGGGTTCAAATCCCGGTCGGAGCATTTCATTCTCCTTCCCGGTATTTGAACATCTGCGGATAACAAGTTATCCTTGAATTTTCCTTTCTTTCGAAAGCAAAATAATCCCAGTCGGAGCACTCATTATCATTTCTTAAAATAGAAATTTCTTCCTTAATGTGAACATGGTTATGGAGAGTATTATGCTTGCAGCAATCTTTGCGATTATAATATTTAACAAGATCAACTCTACAAAAATCCATATTCCTGCTTCGTTTATGAACAGGCCAAGGATTGCCAGAAGGACGAATATGATGATTTCTTTTTTCTTTTGATCTTCATATTTTCTGTTCTTGTAAACCCATCTTGTGCTTAGAATGTAATTAAAGATAATACCTATACAATATCCTATCCCTACTGCGATAAGATAGTTAAGATCTAATATATAGAGCAGGAATAAAAGTATAGAACTGTCAATTAAAAATACGATATTTGTTGAAACTGCATGTTTTGTGAATTCTGTTATTGTATCAAAGATTGTTTTGCGTTCCAAGATTTTATATTAATGTAATTGTCTTTTAAAAAATTTTTCATGATTAAAATATATTTTCATAGAAAACTTTAAATAACTACTTTGCTATTTGTTTTTCTCATGAGTGATGATATTATTAAGCAGAGTGAAATCAAATTAACCGGTGACATTGCACTTCTTCATTATAAAGGTGTATTTGATCTGCAGGGCCTTTATAAGATGATGAGAGCATGGTTTGCAGACAAACAGTATGATTTTTATGAGACTTTGCATAAGGCAAAGCCTCCTGAACTTGAGCTTGAATGGGTCGCAAGCAGAAAAGTTTCCGGTTACATAAAGCATTTTGTTTACATAGAATTTCATTTTTGGGGTCTTCATGATATAGAAGCTGTTGTTGATGGTGTCAAGAAACCGATGAATGAAGGACGTTTTACCCTTAAGTTTGATGGTGAGGTAAAGACCGATTATGAAGGTTCCTGGGAAGAAGAAAGATCATCTCTTAGGGCCAAGATGAAGTACCTTTATGAGAATTATATAATAAAAAAAGATCTTCTTCTTAATGATGCTGATCTGTTGGTCAATGAGATAAGAGCGCTTAAGGATAAGACAAAAGATTTCCTTGGAATGGAAGGTGTATAAAGATGCCTGAAAGAAGACCTGTTGTTTCCGGAATCGTGATAAAATATTCCGGTTTGTTTAATGCTAAAGAATTGTGGAAGCTTATTGAGAACTGGTTTGATGAGAATGGTTATAGTGATCGTCCTGAAGTTTATCATGATGAGTATGTCGTAAAAGGACATAAGGATATAGAGATACGTTATCAGCCTTACAGAAAGGTTTCTGATTACATGAAGCTTGAGCACAGGCTTATCATAAAGATCCTTGATCTTGAAAAAAAGACTATAACAAAAGATGGTCATAAGATAAAGGTCGATAAGGCAGACCTTAATATAAGGTTTGACAGTTTTCTTAACACTGATTATGAAGGAAGATGGGAAAATACTCCTGGATTCTTTTTTATAAGGACTCTTTTTGACAAGTTTGTATTCAAGACATATACAGGAAAATATGAACAGATGCTTGGTGATCAGGTTCAGGAAATGAAGACTCTTATTGAGAAATATCTCAACATTTACAGGAGCAATTCGTAAGCTTTTTAAATGGATTGCTTTTCTTTCTGCTTATTAATCGTGGGGGTAGCAAAGTCTGGTCAAATGCGCAGGACTTAAGTGCCTTGTCTAAGACATCCTGTCTCTTAGTGAGTTCGTGGGTTCGAATCCCATCCCCCACAT
>JBKHIF010000095.1:0-3328 GCA_046538795.1 Candidatus Woesearchaeota archaeon
CAACAACAAAATCAAAAGAATAATCAGAAAAATGCAATGAACACTGTTTTTACTAAGGTTATTGGTTTTAGCAGGTTTCAGCCCAAAAGATAAAATTTGGTTTTATTCAATACTTGTCTGAAAGCATGGCCTGATGTTCGTCAGAACCTGCAAGATTGTTAAATAAGATAAGATAATCCTTAATGTGTCTTGACACAAGAAAGTTCTCCCGCACAAACTCATGCGCATTTTTTCCCATCTCTTTAGCTCTCGCAGGGTCTGAGATAATCTCATACATATAGTATGCAACCTGTTCAAGATGGTGGCGTTTCTTGGTTTGGTCAGTTTCATCAAGAGCGCATGCGTCAACTAAAAAACCATTATGTCCATGTTTTATCTGCAAGGGTATTCCACCTACCTTTGTACCAATTACAGGTGTAGCTTTCCATAATGCTTCTGAAACAGTAAGAGCAAATCCCTCTCTTAATGATTTTTGCATTACAAGATCTGACCCTGTCTGGAATGCATTGACAACATCCTGATTGTCTCCCCAGATAAGATGAATATCATTCTTGTAAGAGCTGTTTTCTTTTTGCTCCTGGACAAGCTGAAGCATCATGCCGCCCTCAGGATCATCTGTTGCACCATTGTAAACCAAAGCTAAAGAGCAATCTATATTATATTTATCTCTGAGAAGATCAAATGCCTGAATAACGCCGAGAGGATCTTTCCATTTGTCAAGCCTTGAAACTTGTGTAATAAGAGGCTTATCCAGAGGAATATTGAATTCAGAAAGAATCTTTTTTACCTCTTCTTTTTCCATAAGCCTGTTTTTTGATGCCAAAGGATCTATAGACGGAGGTATCGTAACCCAGTTAAGTCCCCTTCCTCTTGTAAAATCTCTCTTAGAAGCAATAGCTGCATCAAATTTCATTGCATATTTGAATACAAAATCCCATAACTCATCATCAGGATTGCTTGTATCTATGTGGGTTCTCCAGATCCATTTTGAGCCATCATCTTTTCTTTTAGCGATAAGTTTCAGCGGCTGAGGATCATGGATCACAACAATATCAGAACCTGACAAGTTGCTGAAATGATCATTAAGATGTACATTAAGAGAATCAAAGCGTTCATTGTAAAAAACATCATATCCTTTTATCTGTTCAAGTATGTCTGCCATGACCTCTCCCTGAAGAGCATTATGGAATGATTTAGTAACACTAAAAAAATCAGTATCACCTTCAAGAACAAGCCATTCAGTCCTTACACCAAGCTGGTTTAAGTAAGGTACGATGCTTTGAAGAAGTACTGCGACACCGCCTCCGACTTTTGTCGAATTGACCATAGTAACTCTCTTGTCAGCTATTCCTGAAGCAAGAATCCTTAACTCATCAATCTTATGTTTCCCTGCAAATTTCTGTAATTCCTCTAAATCTGGTTCAGGAGTCGTTGTCTATCGCCCTTGCCTGAATATGGAAGCATGTTTTTATATTTTATTGTGCTACATCACAATAAACAGGATTTATCAAAGATATCTCCGAAAGCCTTTTAATCTTTTCCTGATTTTTATATTCTTATGAAAGAGCTTAGCTATATTGAGATCAAAAAGGTAGTTGAAGAGCTTCAGTTTCTTAAAGGCGGAAAGATCGAGCAGATCTATATGCCTGGAAGAAAAGAGATATTCCTTAAACTTTATCTTAAGGATTCACCTAAGCTAAACTTAAGGATACTTGTCCCAAATTTTCTCTATCTGACAAGCTACAAGCCCAATACTGATTTTCCTCCAGGATTTTGCACCTTCTTGAGAAAAAAGATACAAAGAGCAAGAATAAAAGACATATATCAAAAAGGAAATGAAAGGATAATAGTCATGACAATAGAAGCAAAAGATAGCACTTTTGATCTTATCATGGAATTTTTCCTCAAAGGAAACGTAATGCTCTGTGAGAACAACAAGATCTTATCTCCTCTTGAAAATCAGAACTGGAAAGAAAGGACAATACGAGGAGGCGTAGAGTATTCTGTTCCTGAAAAAGAGCTTTCAGAGCTTAAGGAAGATCTGGATAAGCCTCTTGTCAAATTTCTTGCGACTGAGATGAACCTTGGAGGAACAATAGCTGAAGAGGTCTGCTTAAGAACCGGAATAGATAAATCCTCAAAAAAGCTTTCAGAAGAAAACATCAAAAGACTAAACTCAGAGATTGATGCTCTTAAAGAAGAAAAACCAAAAGGATTCTCTTATTACAGGAAAAACAGTGACAAGAAAGATCTTGTGGATGTCATGCCTTTTGAAATGCAGAAATATAACGAGCATGAGAAGATAGAACATGAATCTTTCAACAAAGCCCTTGACTCATCACTTACTGAAGCTAGGATTGAAAAAGTAAAAGAAGCAAATAAAAAAACAATCGGAACAAAATCAAGAAAGTTTGAAAACATCATAAAAGCCCAGGAAAAACAGTTTGAAAAACTTGAGAAAAAAATAGAAGAATCCTCAAAAAAAGGAGAGCTTATCTACAACAACTACAATTCAGTCAAAGAAATATTAGGTGAATTGCACAAAGCAAACAAGAAATATTCATGGAAAGAGATAAAAGAAAAGCTAAAAGACCATAAGATCATAAAAAATATAGATGAAAAAACAGGGAAAGTAACTCTTGATCTAAAGTGATAGATGTATGGTTAATCAAATTCATTAAAAATCAACACACATAACAAAACGAGGGAATTCTCTATTGAGATATCAATTCTATATGTTAGCATTAATACATCTAAGGTATAAGAAAGGATATTATGATTTTTTTCATAAATTAAAAGATAAAGGTAAGCATCCAAAGAAATGTATGGTTGCAACTGCAAGAAAGATTGCAATCAAAACATATTATGAGATGAAGAAATGCCATCTTAAGCAAGAATTGTCCTAATCTTAGACACAAACTTTCTTGCATTTTCGAAGATTTCTTCGACTCTTTTTTCAGTATATTTTTTTAACGCAGAATATCTTGCAGTATGACTCTCAGACCTTGCATCTTCAAAGAATTTAATATATTCGTCTTCAAAAATTTTATGGGCTTGATCTAATAGCTCAAGATCTTCTTTTTCTATTTTGTCGGGAATCAATAAATGTCCTAACGCAATTTGAGCTGCAAGGTGGTCTCTAACTTCATACCCTTTTGAAAGAATAGCAGCTTTTGTTGCATAAAGCATAGAGTAATATGATATTGTTATTGCCCAATAATTTCAATGAAGTTTAGGTGGTTCATCCTTAGTTGGTTTTATTTCCTTATGGTGATTTGCAATATATAGACTACTTTCTGCTTTTTCAAGAAATAATTTTATCTTAAAT
>JBKHIF010000096.1:0-3278 GCA_046538795.1 Candidatus Woesearchaeota archaeon
CATATAGCGAGGAGAGTTCCTTTATTTCCTGGAAAAGATAATCTTGAATCAGAACTAAACATCGCAGAAAACACTATCGAAACCAAAAACAGCCAGATAGAACAATTAGAATCAAATATAAATGAACTGCAAAACCAGCTCTCATTAGTCGAGAACAAGATAAATGAAGTGAAGACAGAACTAAACAGTTTTGAAGAAGAAGTCCAGGAATCAATGGACTGGTTCAGTGATAATTCAAACATCAACAATTTCAACCAGTTTTCAAGCCTAAGATCCCAGATGATGAAATGCGTAAGAGCAAGAGAAGATGGAACTTGTCTTATAAAACTTGCATGTTTTGATCTCATACACGAAAAATACAAGGAATTTACTTATTCAAAAGATATAATAACATCAAATAAATCTGACAAGCTTCAAAGCTTAGGAGAATTCTATGACCATGAAAAAGGAGACTGCGAGGATTTTTCCCTGCTGGTTAAAGGAGAGATAAATGCAATGAAAGAATTCTGTGAAGAAAGAGGCGCAGATGAGTTCATATTTGAAGTCGCATATCCAAAAGCGGGCTCTGAATATTTTGTTGATTTCAAGGAAGAGTGGTATTATTCAGAAACAACTGGAGTTCAGATTCCGTCATCTCATGAAAACGTATATGTTGTCTGTGGAAATTATCCAGTAGGAGCAGATCCAAACAGTTTCAGAATAGATGTTTCAGGACACTGTGCACTTGGATTTACAGACAAAAAGATTGAATCAAGTAAAGACATAAAAGAAGCACTTTTCAATTCTATCATAATGGAACCTCAGACAGGATTTCTTACATTTGACCAAAGAAATGAAAATTACCTATTTGTTCCTGACAACGGTGAAAGCACAGCAAAAAAAGCAATATATGCATGGGCCATAATAACAGATGATGATTATTATCTTTTTGACAGAGAAAAACTTGTCTGGAAAGGATACAAAGATTTTCTTCCAGTTATAAGCAATATGAGAACTGAACTTGATTCCATAAATAACAACTAAAGACCTGCAAGACTCATCTTCAGGACCATATAGAATAATATTATGCCCATGGTCGCAACAGCCAAAAGAAAAGATCGTGCAAGAAATATACCAAATTTATCGCCCATGCATCATATAAGATAAAAATACTTTTAAAATATTTCTATTTTTAGGCAGGGATCACATGAGATCTTTAAGCTCTTTAACCTGAAGTTTTATGATATCAAAGCCTTCCTGCCAAAATGTCCTGTCATTAATTTCTATGCCCATTTGTTTTTTCAGAATATCTGCAGGGGATAACGAGCCTCCTGAAGCTAAAAGCCTCATGTATTTTTCAGGGAATCCTTTTCTGTCCTTATCATATTCTCCATATAAAGAAAGCCCCATAAGGTTTCCAAAGGCATATGCATAGCAATAGAAAGGAGTATGATATATGTGAGGGATGTATTTCCATTCGTGAGAGAATATTTTAGGCACATTTATAGAAGAACCAAACTGCTCTTTCAAATTATCATAATAAAGCTTATTCAAGTCATCCACAGTGCATCCTTTGGCAATAAGATCATGAGCATCTTTTTCAAAGATCACAAAATAAGCCTGCCTTATGATGGACGCATAATGCGAATCAAGACTATTTACCAAAAGAGCGATCTTTTCTTTTTTTTCAGATTCTGACAAAAGCTTGTAGCCAAGAAGCGTCTCTCCAAAAATAGAAGCTGTCTCTGCCATCGGAAGAGATGAATGAAATGTAAATTGTGTCTGGTTTCTTGCAGCCCTTGAATGTATTCCATGGCCGAACTCATGCATCATGGTGAATACATCATTTAAGACTCCTGTGAAATTAAGAAGTATGTAAGGAGGCATGTCTTTGGTTACAGACGAACAGAACGCTCCTCCCTGTTTCCCTGCCTTTAGCTCAGAATGGACATGGTTCTTATCAAAGATCTCTTTTGCATATTCATAAGCCTGATCTGAAAAGCTCCGGTATGCATCAAGGACTATTTTTTTGCTTTCCTGATAATTATACTTTTTCGCGCTTTTTGTAGCAGGAGCATAAATATCATACCTCTCAAGCTTTTTCTTCTTGATAAGTTTCGCCTTGAGCCTGAAATACTCATGATATATCCTGATGTTCTTCCGGGTCACATCAAGAAGTGCATCTACAGTCTTATCATCAACATCATTTGAAAGATTTCTTGGTGAAATCGGTTTTTCAAAACCTCTTAGCTTGATGTTCTCATTCTTCCAGTCAAGAATAATATTTTTGTAAAGCTCTCCAAGCAAAGCTTCATGTTCCTTATACCTTCCCAAAAGAAGGTCATATGCTTTTTTACGTTCCTCTTCTTTTGATGATTTTACGTGCTTTGTTAGTTCTGACTGAGTTATTTCTTTCTTGCCCCACCTGTACTTGAACTTATTTGCTACAAGATCATAGAGCCTTACAAGAACCTCGCTTCCTGTAAGATCCTTTATGTTTATTATCTTCTCTTCTTTTTCAGAAAGGGTGAATTTTTTGAATTGCCTTATTTTTTTAAGAAAATAACTGTATTTTCCTGCATTATCGATATATCTTTTCGCATCTTTATCTGACAAAGATTTGAACCACAAGTCAAAGAACATTAGCTTGTTGCTTATGTCTGAATCAAGTTCAGAGATTCTTGCAACGTGCATGTTTTTCTCAGAATCAGATGTATCCTCAGATAGCGAAAGAGAAGCATATGCATTAAGCTTGTTCGAGAGAACAGACATCTTTTCAAATTCACGAAGAAGATCCATGAATCGTTCAGCACTCATCTTTGGGTCAAGCTCATCTCTGTATTTCACAAAATCATCTGCCTTTCTCTTAAGTTCAGAAATAAGTTTTTCAGTATCTTTGAAAGGATATATCTGCTCTAAGTCCCAGGTTACCATCTAAATCTAAGAAAGTCAGGGATTTATAAGCTTATTGCTTTGGAAGAAGCATGTGATCAATAACATCATCTATTGTCTCAACTTCTATTATTTCAAGATTCCAGTAGTCTTTGGCTATTTTTGCTACATCTCTTGTGCGTGGAACTAACTCTTCTCCTGATCTTGGAGGATCACTAAAAGGACCTCTCGCTGAATAATAAGTTACAGTACTTTGATCTTTTGGAACAAGAAATTTCGTAAATCCCATCTCTGAAACAGTCCTTGCTTTTTCCATGATGCCGCTTACACGCCCAATGCTTCCATCCCGCCTTATAGTACCGGTTATGGCAACACTTTCATTTATTTCTCTGCCATCAAGTGCGGCG
>JBKHIF010000037.1:0-13854 GCA_046538795.1 Candidatus Woesearchaeota archaeon
ATGATGTTCAAATTCCAGAATCAAGCCATTTTTGAAGAAAATGGCGCCGAGGCTGGGATTTGAACCCAGGTGCCCTTGCGGACAGTAGATCTTTGTGTACCATGCGTAGTGATCTAAGCACAAATGTACTTAGCAATCTACCGCAATGGCCAGGCTATGCGACCTCGGCATATTTAGAAAAAAGAAAAACAACTTCTTTAAAAACTTAACTGATGAGCAAATTAGAATAACTCAAACCGATGGCTATTCCCCGACCTGCTCGAAGAGTACCCTTGCAGGGCAAACCCCACAAAAACGAAAAGAAATTTTTTAAATTTCTGCGCACATTGAAACAAGGTTTCAATCGTGTTTCATGCGAAATGTTCAATAAACTTAACATAAACTATTTAAAGCATCTAAAAGATTGAATTTCATATGAAAAAATTTATGCTTATCATCGCATTGATTCTGATATCTTCATCAGTAATTGGCGCAGACAACCTTGATGATATAATAAATGCAGAATCAGCACTCATGCGCATCCAGATATCATCTGAATTTGAAATAATACCAAAGTCATCAGGATACTCAATATCACAGCTGGAAGCAAAAACATCATTCTATCCTCAAACATCTGACAGACAAACCCTCCATTCTATAAATATTGTTCCCGGAGATTATACGCTTAAAGATAATGTTTTAGAATTCCTGTGGGAATTTCCTAAAGAAAGAAAATATTATTATATGGTCGACGCAGAGATTGTCACATCAGGAGAACCTGTAAAGGTTAAAAAAAAGATTCCCTTCCCCAGAAAAGATAACCTTTATCCTGATTTTGCTTCTGCGTCTGAACATATTGATTCTGATGATGAAGACATCATAGAACTTGCCAGATCATTAAGTTTAGGGAAAGACGACTATTATGAAGTTGTCCTGGATATCGCAAAATGGGTCAATCATAACATAGACTATAATCTAAGCACGCTTACTGCTGATGTAAGCCAGCCTGCGTCCTGGGTACTTGAAAACAGGAAAGGAGTCTGTGATGAGATGACATCGTTATTCATCGCCCTGCTACGGGCAGTCAATATACCAGCGAAATATGTATCTGGGGTCTCATATACCAACTCACCGCTTTTTGACTATGATTTTGGAGCGCACGGCTGGGCTGAGGTATATTTTCCTGACTACGGCTGGATTCCATTTGATGTAACTTACGGAGAATATGGATATATAGATGCGTCACATGTAGCTCTTAAAAAAAGCATTGATTCAGGAGAATCATCAACCTTCTATGGATGGAGGGGACGAAACGTAGATGTCACATCCTCAAAACTGAACATAGAAACAGAAGCCTTGTCGATCAGGCAGCCTCTTCCTGAAACATTTGATATATCTGTGATGCCCCTGAAAAAGAATGTGGGTTTCGGATCATACAACATTGTGGAAGCGACAATAAAAAACAATAAGAACTATTACATACCTGTTGCAATAAGACTTTCCAAAGTCCAAAATATGGAAATACTAACAGATAATCCACATTTCCTGCTTTTCAGGCCTGATGAGATCAAAAAGATATACTGGATTGTTAAAGTTTCTGAAGATCTTAGTTCAAGATATACATATACGTTCCCGCTAAGCGCTGAAAGGACAAGACGAAATGAATCAGGAACAAGTGAATTTAAGGTAACGTCAGACTATCCTTATTACTCAAGAAATGAACTGGAAGAACTAAAAGAACAAAAAAAAGACGAATTTCAGAAAAGCTACAGTGAAAAAATATTGTTCTACTGTGAATCTGAAAAAGATATATTTTATGAAGATGAAATTCCTGAATTGATGTGCACTCTTGATAATCTTGGAAAAGACTATCTTAATGACATAGAGATTTGCATAGATTCTGAATGCCAAACAAAAAGCCTTCCTGGAAACAGTTCAGAAGAGATTACATTCCTGCTTAAGAATATTGATTTTGGAACAAAACAACACACAATCATTGCTTCCAACCAGGAAATCTCAAAATCAGACAGCGTAGAAATTTCCTATCTTAAATACCCTAAAGTCAATATCCTCAATTTCACATATCCTAAATCAATAGAATATGATAAGGATTTTAATATAAGATTTATAATATCAGGACATAATGAGCCAAAAAATATTGTCGTAAATCTCAATGTAAATTCATTGAGCAAGACATGGAACCTTGACAGTCTTCCTATAGATAGGGAATTCATAATAAAGATGAACAGCAAAGATCTTTATCCCAGCGAGAACAAAATTAACCTTAAAGTGGTCTATTATGATTATGAGGAAGAACCATATGTTGTCGAAGAAGACTATTCGATGAATCTTGAAAACTTAGATTTTTTCAGAAAAATAGTTCTTCAGATAAAAAGGATCATTGACAGGTGGGCTATAGCCTGATCATGATTTCTTTTTTAGATTAACAGCACCCACAGGACAGGCTTCAAGACACCTGTAACATTGTATGCACTTCTGATAATCTATTTTCATCTTGTTGCCATTCATAAATATGGCCTCCACAGGACAATTCTCAAGGCATGCTGCGCATCTTATGCACTTATCATTAATTTCTGGATACGAAAACGATTTTTCTTTGTTTTTTGCTCCCATATTAATTATGTAATTCTTGTGCTTTTGGAATTTTACTCTCGTTGGCTTATCGCCCAGAATCTCAATTTCAGGGATTTTTGCAGTTCCAAGCCTTTTTTTATGCGCCCAAAGAAGCAAAGGGATGCAGCTTATCTTGTGACCTGTCATTTTGGATGCAAGAGCATCTATCGAAACAGGATCGGTTCCTGAAATTACATATCCCATATTGACCGGATCACCAAATGCAGGACCTTCATCTCCATCCATCGCTACAACTGCATCCATGATAGTTAAATCAAACCTCATAGCAGAATATGTATCAACAACAGCTTTTGAAAAGTCTTCTCCAGGATAATTCTTGTGTATCTCTCCCCTTTGTTCCGGACGTATGCAGCCAAAACAATTCTTTATGGCGCCTGTTATGTATGTCCCTCCATGACTCTTGAATTTAGGGAGATTGATTATCAGATCAAATTTTTTCATCTTCTCAGCAACATCGACTGTCTTGAGAACCAACGGATTTTTTATCCTTGTAGTTATGAATTTTCCAGTCTGGAAATCTATCAGCTTTACTCCTGTTTCTTTTGCCATATCTATGATTCCCAAATTCTTGAATGCCCTTTTATTAATTCCTGGTTGGTCTGAAGCAACAAGCTCACCTATATATGGCTTTCCTCCTGCTTCAGATACAATCTCAATCACAGCTCTCAAGAAGATCTTATCTGTCATTGCATGAGGAAGAGCATCAACTGCGAAAAGGTTAGGCTTAAGCAGAACCCGTTTCCCGGGAACTATGAATCTTTTTATGCCTCCTAGAAGCTCAAGAGATTTTTTTATATCATTCTTAATATCAGAATAATCATCTGTTTTTACAAGAGATATCTGTGACATTAAAGAAAGAAACTAACTGAGAATTAAAATATTTTCTATCATATAAGAAAATCTACAAGAGTACCTGGTTCATCAATATCATCAGATGGCTTTCCTGAGGAATCATACCCTATAACAGGACCTTCTTCATGCAAATCCACTTTTCTTGGACCTATAATAGCAACCCTGGAAACAGGATTAACCTTCTGACTAAGTTCAAGTGTTCTTTTAGCTATAACTTCATCTATCTTACTGGCCTCTTCTCGCTGGTTTATCCGATTTGGATAAAGTTCATGACCATGAAAAATTGATGAATATACAGATCTAACCTTAAGAAGGTAATGTGAATTCTCCATCCGTTGAAAATTAATTCCAGTCATCTTACCACTACTAAGTAAACAATACTTTATAAAGTTAACTGATTTTTATTCTCGCAGAAATGTCAATTAAAAAATATAAACTGATATTTAATTATAGTTCCATATTTCATCAGAAGGCCTGTGTATGTTTTTTACAACCTTTCCTGAATCTGCTTTCTCCATGTCTTGTGAAGATAAAAGCGCAATCCCAATCACAAAAGGCATCTTGTTTTTTTCATCGACAATAGCTATCGGATCGCCTTTTTCTATCCCCAAATCTATATCTCTTATTCCTGGTTTCATAAGATCAGAACCTGAGCTAAGTGGTTTTACTGCCCCCATGTCAACAGTCACTTTCTTAAGGTTCATCAGATATTCTTGTCTTGAATTCAGCCGCGGGATTATCATATCTTCATACAAAAAGAAATCCGGCTTTCCATTCACCAAAAGGATATTGCCATCTAACTTAAGATCATCTTTTTTTCCCACAATGCAACCATATTTCTCAAGCTTAGGGGAGATATCTTTGATCTCTGATTTTCTTAACTGTTTGTGCATATGATAAAAAAAATCAAAAAACTATATAAATGTCTTGGTCTGAAATAAGCCTATGGCTCAAAAAAAGGAAAAATACTGCATATACCTATTCAGGCATTCTCAGACATTCTACAACAAAAAAAAGATTTTTACAGGCTGGAAGGATTCAAAGCTTACACCTTTTGGTAAAAAACAGGCGCAGATGGTCTCAAAAAAACTCAAGGATGTTGATTTTAGAGTTGCATATCATTCAGGCCTGACCAGATCAAAAGATACCTTAAAGGCAGTCTTAAGATACCACCCTGAGTGCAAGACTATAATAAAAGACAGAAGAATAATCGAAAGAAGCTACGGAGATTTTGCAGGACACACCCACAAATGGGCTTACGAAAAGTTCGGCGAAAAAGAGTTTGAAAAATATCATAGGGGTTATGATTACCCTCCTCCAAAAGGAGAAAGCCTGAAAATGGTAAAAGCCCGCGTCGATGATTTCTTAAAAGATCTTTTCAAAAAGATTAAAGACGAAAAGATAAATGTTGCAATCTCTGCTCATGGAAACTCAATGAGACCTATGAGAAAATATTTTGAAAAACTAAGCCAAAAAGAGATGATAAGCCTTGAAAATCCATGGGATGATTATTTTTCATATGAAATAATATTTGAAAAAGGAAAACCAAAAATAAAACGAACTCATTGATTGATAAATCTTAATCTTATGAAGCAACTGCACATCCGGTTATATCAGACAGCTCCTGTATAGATTTCACACCTACATATTTTTCTCCCTGATATATCCATGTCGGAAAATATTGTATCTCTGCATTAGTACATGCAGCCCTGTTTTCATAGCAGTCGATATAATTTACATATTGAAAAGATGAACCAAAAAGATTTTTTTGAGAATTACACGCACCGCATGTCTCTGAGCCATACATTATCATGCCTGATTCAGAAAGGCATTTGGCAAAAGAATCATAATCTCCCGGCAAATCTGAATAATTATCATCACCTGAATCTCGTGATAAAAGAAAACCAACTGCAAAAACAAGTACAATAAAAACAGCTGCAAGTATGATATTTTCTTTTCGCTTAGATTCTTTATCTCTTCTATGCAATTTCTTTCGTTCCATCTATATCAACCCCAAAATTATCGCAAGCCCAAGACCTAAAAATACAAGTCCTGAAACAAGCTTCATCATCTTCTTGTTTGAATTTCTCCAGCGCTCCAGCGCTCCAGTTTTTTTTCCCGCATATATTATTATAAACAGGAAAACAAGCGGCAGTATAAACATTATGTTATAAAGTATGATATAAGGCATTGCCTGTCCAAGAAGCGCAGTCTTGTTCCTAAGCATCTCAAGTATTGCATAATAAATAGATGCTGAGCAGGGTGCTTCAAGTATTGCAAGTATTACTCCAAGGACGATAGCTGCAGGTATGCTCGCGTAATTGATCCATTTCTGTATTATCTTTTTTGTGCCTTTAGGTATTTGAAGAGAAAATCCTTTACCATAAGCAAAATAATCCTTTATATTGATAATACCGGCAACAATAGCTATGCCTGCTGCAAATTTTAGAGGAATACTGCTACCTTTGAATACAAGGTCAGAAAACCAATATACGATGACTCCCAAAGTGATGTTTGCAAGGACAAATGCGATTATGTAACTAAGCCCGATCTTGAATACGCGTTTTTTTGAACCTGATATCTCAAGCAGTATTGTCATCATAAATATAAGTACTGCAAAAGCGCAAGGGTTAACACCGTCGACAAGACCTGAAACTACTATTGCAGGAACAGTTTTATACCAAACAAGCTCCCCTTCATCGCCTATGCCTGGAACATACGGCTGGGAATCATTAAGATCAGAATGGCAAGACATGACTCCTGCAAGAGGACAGACACGCTCATCAGAATCAAGCATCTGATCAATCTTTGCTTCCAGATTATTCTTAATATCAGTCTCTCCTACAAAGTAATTGTTTCCTATTGCTACCAGAGGAATCTCTTTTCCTTTGTATTGCCGTTCCTGGCAAAAATAATTATATATCTCAAAATTTGTCATCTCATCTATGTTTAGTTTTGTAAGAGCTACTTCAGGATATTTTTCTTCAATATTATCTATGAAAGGCTTAAGTGACTGGCAATGAGAGCAATATTCAGAATAAAAATATATCACGCAGATCTGGCCTTCCTCATGCTGCTCCCACATCTCATCCACAATATCTTCAGCATCTGAGGCAGAAAAAAGAATAATGTTATCATCCTCAGATTTTGTTTCACATGACTCGTCATCAACAGAGCAAGTTTCTTCTGCTGTTATTCCTGTAGAAAAAAATGATGTAAAAAACATCAAAACCAAAAAGAGTATTGTTACGTCTCTGAAATTCATCCTGATTACATGCATCACCAAATTGTATTTAAATATATTGATTAGTTGGGGCAAAAAACTAAACAAAAAGAAAAGATGATTAAGAAAAAAGAAAAAAAGAAAAAAGAAAAAATTTTAACACTGTCCTGCGGCTGCGGTCTGCGTGTCATCAAGTTCAACATCGCATGCATCAGGTTTCTCATCAAGATACTCACAGACAGCTGAAAGCATAGCAGCAGGATTTCTTGAACCCATGTATGCTTCCCCATCTATATATATTGCTGGAGAACCTGTCGCTTTAAAGAGTTCAGAAAGCCTCATATCTTCGGCAGCATATTCTTCAGCATCTTCTTCTTCGCAAGCGCTTATTGTGTCTACATCATAGCCAAGGCCTTCTGCAACATCCTGCCAGCAGGAATCTGCATTTGAATATGTGCATTCTGAATTCATCTCGATTGCAAAATCAAACCATGCATCCATACCATATTCATCCATTACACAAAGTTCTCTTATGTTCTGGTTTGCTTCCTGAACCCCATGCATCGAGCAATAAGTGCTGTCTTCATCAATGCAGTAACTGTCTCCACCACCCTGATAATTCTCATAATAAATATATCTTGGGTTGAAATCAACATGGTCTTTCATCACATCATAAACCTCTTTTATGATTTCTTCTGCCTGGTTGCCGTATGGACAATAGCTCATGACAAAGAAATCCATCTGAGGCCTTCCGTCATCCAGAGTTATGCCCATAGCTTCAAGAGTCTCAAGACGTTTTTCTTCACTCACGTAATAGCTTGCGCCTGTCTGCGAGTCAATTATCTTATAATAGCCATCGCCAAGGTCTTCAAATGCATTTGCCAATGCAGGATTCTCTTCCATGCTTTCTGCATCCATAAAAGAATCTCCTTCAAAGATATACGAAGGGACAATATCTATTCCTAAATCCTCAACAAGAGTTTTTCCCTCTTCGTCATTCACATCTACAAACTTAAATTCTGCTCCAGGGAAAAGCCTCTTTATAGCAGACTCAAGACTTGCTGTAGGACATGACTTGCACTCTTTATCGTTTAAGATAATAACATCTACTGCAACAGGTTCCGGGATCTCATCGCACGCTTCAGGTTTTTCTCCTTCAAAAGCATTGCACAAAGCTCTCATGAAATCCATTTCAGCACGTCCGCCGGAATATGACTCTCCGTTTAGAAATATGGTCGGAGAACCGGTTGCCTGTCTTTCTTGCGCTCTTGCAAAACTCTCTCTCAGAAGATCATCTCCTTCTTCACTTTCATAGCATGATCTGATAGATTCAACATCAAGTCCGGAATCTTCTGCACAGGATTCCCAGTTATCAGGTATCTGTGCAGCATTCTGGTTCATGCATTTTATCATATCCATGTACTTGTCCGGGTTATATTCTATAGCGCAAAGCTGGACCTTGTTTCCAAGAACTTCAGGTTCGCCATGAAGACTCTGGAAATTTCCATCACCAAGATCGGTACCTATGAAATCAAGCTTAAAATCAACGCCTTCACCCATCTTTTCAAGGACAGGCGCAATAGAATTCTCTACCTGTACACCATATGGACACTGGCTCATGACATAAAATTCAAGCTCAACTTTCTCTCCTGAAAAAGATGACTCTTTTGCTTCATTACCGCCACCTTCAAAATCAGACCTTGAAGGCAACATGTTTGCAATAAAATTACCTGTCAAACCCACATTGAATCCGCCTGTGAAAACAGACACTACAAGGAGTATCCCAAGCACTGCCAATACAAGCTTCAATGTTTTAGAATCGCCAGAAGATTTATTGAAATATTGATCTGCCGAAGTATGCGTTTTGCTCATCTCACTTCTCTTTAGGCTCATTTTTTCACCTCAGTTTTGCTGTATAACTGCAATATAATGGAAACCATGATATCATGCTTACAATAAATCGCATCTAACTAACAGCAAAATCAAATAAATACTAAAAAGGTGAAACCAGAAGCATTTATAAAAGTTTTGTGTAATCCGTATAAAGATCAGTTTGATTTATTTTGATTTAGAAATATCTTTTTTTAGAAAACTTTATAATGATCGAACCCATAAAAATGATTGATGAAATGTTCATATACTAATCAGGTTATCAAAAGCAATTCTTATGTCAGGCGCTTCAGGAACAGGTTTTTAGGTAAAGATGGTTATCCAAAGTATCTTAATTTCATCCTGAAAAAAGATGCTGAGCGGAAAAAGGAACTCGATAAGATCAAAGATGTAGAATTTCAAAGCCTGCTTTCTGTCTGTGTAAAAAACATGAGGCTTATCTTTGGGATGTTCAGAAATGATTTTGATGAGAATCTTGCAGACGCCCTTATCCAAAGAAAAGACGACAATGGCTATTTTTTTGAAAGAATCTGCATATATCTGGAAAAAGAAGATATATCGGACATGATGTTTGATATAAGAAATATGCTTTCGCTGGAATATGATCTTATAAGCATAATACAAAACATAAACAAGAAAGATTATTCAGAATACAAGCAAGAGCTAAAGGGCCAGGTAAACTCAGAACTTCTGGGAATATTTGAAAAGCTTATAAAATTCATGGAAAACATAAACATACTTTACGATGATTATCTTGAGACATTTGCAGATGAAACATTTGCGATAAGAGATGAAATACTCATGCTTATGGATGATTATGTAAAAAAGATAAACCCTGCTTCTATCATGATGATACTACGAAAGATAACATCACACTGCTATGAGATGCTTTATTTTATTGATAAGATTTATGAGTTTGAAAATTAATTTATTTCGTGAAGTTTTTTTTTATTAATAAATAAGTAATGCTTATAAATTTACTAAAGTTCCTTTTTCTGTAACTTAAAGCCAAGAGATGAAAAACATGAATTATGATCCTACTGAAATATTTGAAAATAAATACAAAAGAGAGCCAACATCGCAAGAGATGGAATTAATAAAAAATGAGCTTATTGAAACTCTGGCAAACAAAAACAGATTTTCTGATTATATTGAATCTGCAGCAGAAGTAAACGGTCTTGAAACAATTTCTAAAGAAGAGTTTAACAGATTCCTTGCAAAAAAGGATATCAACACAATATCGCAATTAGAGTCTGCTTGCAATACATATCTTGAAAAAAATGATGCCCGCGACATCATTACAGTTTTTAGAAAACAAGGTTTTATTTCGTTACCGATGATATTTCCTAGTGAAATGAAAATCAACAATGGTGTTGTTACATACATATTTCCACAGGGTCTAAACAAGACTAGCAATAATGAAGGAACATATGTCTTTAAAATGGATTATTCAAAAAGTAAATCCTTCATTGAGTCTCTTTACAAAGGAATTGCTGAAGACAAAGATTTAATCAAATATGTTGCAGGATTTGGCGGCGGACTCCTTGGTGAACTTTTCGGCGGAATGATTCTTAAAAACACAAATCCAGAATATCTAGATGGCATGGAAGGGGTCTTTACTGTTCTTGGTTTTGCAATCGTTACAGGTATTGCAACTTATTTTGCTGCAAAAAAACCTATCAAAAAGATGATCGACAAGAAACGTGAAGAACGTTTTAATAAATTCTCTGAAAAATATATTGAAGGACCAAATAGTCTGTTAGTCGATAAAAGCGAGCAATCTTATGATTTTGATGTCATAAAAAGAGCGATGGAATTATAAGAAAAAATAGAAAAGTAAAAAAATTAAAAAAATTAATCTACATGCTTTCAATTGCTTTTTGTAAGATAGGAAGAACCTTTTCTGCTTCCTCTTTTGTCATTCTTCCAAGCTTTGAAAATGTCCAGTCACCTGTATTTTGGTTCCTGTTAACCCTTGATATCTGAAGCTTAGGAGTTCCATCATTATATGAATGTACACTTACTGTTATTTTGGTCATCTCAAACTCAACATCTTCTGAAAACAATACTTTATCAAGACTTTTGTCAAATGGCATTTTTTAATCACCCGCTTGCTTTGAGGTTCAGGTTCTTTTTTAAATGTTTCGCATAGCTCATTTGCATGCCTTAAAAATAAAAAATTTTATTAAGTTTAAAAATAAAAAAACTATTATGTTTGTTGATGTCGTCCAAGTATTAGTGAAACTTCTTGCATCGTTTTTTCTAGCAATCTCAGGATTTCTTATGTATTCTGACTGGAAAGAAAAAAAAAGACACACTCTTTTCTACTGGAGCATAGGCCTTATAATCTGGGCGATTGTTTGTTTGTTAGACATCTTTGCATTTGCAGAATTATCACCAGAAAACTCGCTTTTTATCCTCATAAGGAATATAATAATGGCAGTATCTTTTATCCTATTTTTTCTTCATGGAACACTTATTTTGCTTCTTCCAGAAAAACAGGCAAAGCCACTCATACTCGTATATTTCGGACTTGTTGTTTATCTTGAGATTTTTTTCACTCAAAACGTCCCTAATATATACATGAAGCAAGCAATGAATAATGTCTACATGATAAATCCATTAAGCATAGTGTTCTTTTTCTATTTCATGAATTATTATGTCAAGCTAAAAGATAAGAAGATACTGAAAATCGCAATAAACTGGGGAGTTATATTCATACTAAATCTTCTTTTTATAGCGCTTGTAAGCTCCAAAGTTATTCCTCTTGTTGATCTCACAATAATCCTCATCTACTCATCAATTTTGTTTATAGCATTCAGCTTCTACAACGTAAAGAACACATCAGAGGAGGTATGGGACGCAATTACCACGCCAAAGCATTATGTTGTAGATAAAAACATAGAATATTTCCTCTCAAACTACCTTGGAGATAAGGCTCATAATGCTATTGTTGATGGGCTAAAAGATGTTGGAGCAACAAGATTCAGCGACATGAAAGATTTTCAGAAAGGCCAGTTCATAGACCACATACTTGACAAAAACTTTGCAGATCTCTCGGCGCAGAGAGGTGCTCTTATAAAAACAAAACTCATACATCTCCTGGGAATGTCAAGTCCTGGAACATACTGGAGGGCGGCAGACACAGAATTCTGAAAAACAATAAAACATAAGGACTCAAGGGTGAATCATATGAACTATAAGATAAGAGGAACAACACTTCAGATTGCAGATATACAGCTTTCTGCAAACGAATCTATCTATACTGAACGTGGTGGGATGTCCTGGATGAGCGATAATATAAAGATGGAGACTAACATGAAAGGAGGGCTTGGAAAAGGCATAATGAGAGCGTTCTCCGGAGAATCAATGTTTCTTACCACATATACGTGTGAGTCAGGCCAGGGCCTAATATCCTTTGCAAACGAGTTTCCCGGAAAGATAGTTCCCATGAAACTTGGAGAGACACATAGCATAATATGCCAGAAAGACTCATTCATGGTTGCAGAAAACACAGTTAAGCTTGACATTCATTTTCAGAAAAAATTTGGAGCAGGTCTTTTCGGAGGAGAAGGCTTCATAATGCAGAAAATATCAGGAACAGGCACAGCATTTTTGGAAGTTGCAGGAGAAATAACAGAATATGTTCTTAATCCAGGCCAGATTTTAAAAGTTGATCCAGGACATATTGCTTTCATGCAGGCATCTGTAGAATATGATATTGTAAGCGTAAAGGGATTCAAAAACGTCTTTTTCGGAGGAGAAGGATTATTTCTTGCAGAACTAAAAGGACCGGGAAAGGTTTGGCTTCAGAGCATGCCTATCTCAAACCTTGCGATGAAACTTGCAAAATACATGCCGCACAAATGATAAAGATGGAACTAAAAGAAATCATTGTAATTGCTGTCTTTGGATTCTTTTTTCTTGCAGGAATAATAATCCCAATAATATTCTATATTATAAAAAGAAAAAACAAAAAGACTGATTCTGTTAACAGCAATTTTTCAATTGAACAGGGAAAAGAGATCGAAAAATAGCTATTCAGTCAAAAGACCCCTTTCTTTTACAAACTTAGGATCATAAAACCCCTCATTGTATAAATAGATGAAAAAATCAAGAACATCAAGAGCCTGTGTCTGATAATTATCTCCTGAAACAAGTTTGCCTGAAAGCACATTTAAGCATTCCTCAAGACTCCACAATTTCCCATTTCGTGGAGAGATAATATAATCATCAAATATATTTTCTGAAAGATAACTGGTTTCTAATTCTCTCCATCCACGTCTGAAATAATCTTCTCTTAAAAACTCAACTTCATCTATATCCATTAAATAGAAACTAATCTCATTCATGTGAAAAAAGAAAATTATAATTGTTTTTAATTGTTATGAAAAAGCCAGATTTATATAATATCAAACCATAAAGAAATATATGAAAATCAGAAAATATAACAAATCTGATAAAAAAAGCGTTGAAAAGATACATTTTGAAACAGGATTCATCGGAAAATCCATGTCAAAACTTCTTTCTGATAACCGATTGTGGAACAAAAATATAACTCACTATCTTGAGAAGTAACCTGAAAACATAATTGTCCTTGAAGACAAAGGAAAAATTAGAGGGTATATTCTTGGAAGTTTAGACGACAAATCTGAATCAAAAATAAAACAATTAATCAATCTTTTAAGCAGTTTCATAAAAAGCAGGTTTCTGGCAAAAAAAGACAGGATTTTTTGGAATGAGCAGATTCTTCTTGTAGTAAAAGCATTAACGGGATTTTCAGAAGAAGCAAAATTTAGTACTCCAAAAAATTCAGGACACATCCATATAAATCTTCTCCCAGAAGTAAGAGGCAAAGGATATGGGAGCAAACTTTTGAAAAAATTTGAAGAACGAGCAAAAAAAACAATGTAAAAAAAATCTATGCTGCAAGCTATGAAACAAGAATTAATCCAAACAAAAAATTCTGGATTAAAAATAGATTCAAAGAATATTCACGAATAAATACAACTGTCTGGAAAAGATGGTACCCTGAGGAAAAAATCGATATTGTATGCTATGTTAAAAAAATATAACTCAACCAAATATTTTTATACCTGATGAAACAAGAAATAAGCAATGTCTAAAAAAAATACTAATAATAATACTGCAATTATTTCCATAATAATTCTTTCTGTAATCATCTTGACAGTATCATTTCTTTATTACCAAAACATAGAACTTGCAAACGAACTAAAAGAAACAAACCAAAACCT
>JBKHIF010000002.1:0-42022 GCA_046538795.1 Candidatus Woesearchaeota archaeon
CGATTCTCTAATAAGAGTATAATCTGATTTAAGCAACATATTACAAAACAAGCATTGACAATTTTGGGGTGATTGCTATGATAGCAAAAGAAATGATTAGTGAAATTCCAGTAGGTATTGAATCTGATGAGAAATTATCCCATCTTATAGGTAGCATGAAGAAAAGAGGAATTTCAGAAGCATACATAATAGATGAAGGTGATTTTGCAGGTGTTTTTTCACACACAAAACTGTTTAAGTCAAAGTTGTCTCCATCAGAAACTGATGCAGGAACATATTCAAAATCTGTGTCGTGGATCGATAAAGAACAGGAATTAAAAGATGTCGTTATCGAAATGATAGAAAGCGATTCAAATCTCCTGCCTGTTTTTGATAAGGATAATGATTTTCTTGGTGTAATAGATATTTTCTCAGTTCTCGACAAGATAAAAGATATTCCTGAAATCAAAGATTCAAGATTAATGGACTTGAAAAAAGAAAAAAAAATATCAGTAAATGAGAATGAGAAAATTTCGACTGTTCTTGAGATTATGAAAGAACATAAGATAGCTGAGATCCCTGTAAAATCTGAAGGAGAATATATTGGTTTGATCTCCCACACAGATCTTCTGAGCAACTATCTTCTCATGTATGGAACAGGATCTGAAAGAAAGGCTACAATAGATTCTAAAACCAGATCATTCAGGCCAGAACCGCCAAAACTTTCTGATCTTCCTGTAACAGATTTCATGGAAAACCGGAACTTGCTGCATTATCCAATATCTGAAAAGCTTGGAAAAGTCGCAAGAGATATGGCGAAACAAAGATCTGTTATTGCAGTGGAAGAAGATACTGGAAAATTGATAAAAGCAGAAAACATACTTCTGAAATACATTAATGCCACAAAACAACTAATATCAAACATTCAGTTTGTGGGTATAAATGATCTGTATATAGAAGATAGAGAAAAAGAAAGAATAAAAAAACTTGCTCCGGAATATGCTGAAAAAATGCAAAGAGAATTTAACAACGTATTTGATCTCACACTGCATGTGGAACAGCACCAAAAAGAGGGAAAACAGCACAGGTACGAAGCTCATGCAAGGCTCAAATATCCTGGTGTGGAAATAATAGCATCAAGAGAAGAACACTGGAATCCGGTAACTGTTGTAAGAGAAGCGCTTGAAGATATAATCTCCCAGGTAAAAAGCAGGTACAAGAAAAGCAATGCAAAAGAATACCCATCTGCAAACGAGTTCTTTGATGAGCCTGCTTAAAGGGAGGATATTTTTGTTATTTTTTAATTTCAGATTACCAGCACTGACAGAAGAATGCATCGTCTATACACCTGTTTCCGACGTTTCTCTCTTCACCGCAAACAGAATCACATCTTATTCTTTTGTATCTGTCTGGAAGATCCTGTTCATCTTCAATCTCTGAACAGGTTTCATTTGTATTTCTGTATTCAGGAAGGGCATTTCCAATCCTATTTACTACTGCACCACTTATCCTGCCCACAGAACTAGTATCAAATTCTCTAAAAACATCAGAATCGCCAAAAATATAGAAAAGTCCTCCTGCAATAACCAACACTATGAGTATGTTTCTTACATTGATCTTTGAAATTATTCCAAGAACTGAATTCAATATCCCAAGAACTATAAGAACAGCGATTATTCCAAGGACCAAGACTATAGTCTCTGCCATTTCAAAAATTATTAGGTGACAAGATTATAAATATTTTTCGTTAAAAAAGGCCAGAATATACTACAGTTAATAAAAATCCAAGATATATAAGCAAATAAGTGCGCATCAATCACGCAACAACCACAATATTTATAAAGAGTGAACATCTCTTTTTTTCTAAAATAAGGGTGTTTGAGACAAGTTGAAGAAATATTAAATATCGCTCAAAATTCTCTAGATTATTGAGATACAAATAACAAAAAATAATACGGATTCAGATAAAAATGGATGAAAATATCAATCAGGAAACACAGACGCAAACAGAGAATTCTGAAGATAACAGATCAATACCATCTTCTGTTGAACTAAAAAAGGATGGAAACGGAAAGATGGAAGAAATACAGAAAAAATATGATGCTCAGAATATCCAGGTGCTTGAAGGGCTTGAAGCAGTAAGAAAAAGGCCTGCGATGTATATAGGCTCAACATCTGAAGCAGGACTCCATCATCTGGTGTGGGAGGTTGTTGATAATGCAGTGGACGAAGCTTTGGCAGGCTACTGTACCAAAGTAAAGGTTGTTGTCCATAAAGATAATTCCATAACAGTTGTCGACAACGGAAGAGGAATACCTACAGATCTTCATCCTAAATATAATGTTTCTGCTCTCCAGATAGTCATGACCAAACTTCACGCAGGAGGTAAGTTTGACAAGGATTCTTATAAGTTTTCAGGCGGACTGCACGGCGTGGGTGTTTCATGCGTAAATGCATTGTCAGAAGATTGCGAAGTAATTGTTGCAAGAAACAAAAAAGTCTTTTCACAAAAATATCAAAAGGGAAATCCTGTAACTGAAGTTGAGGAAAAAGGCACTGCTGAAAGAACAGGCACAAAAGTGAAATTCAAGCCAGATTCTGAAATATTTGAAGTTCTTGAATATAATTTTGATACTCTCGCAAAACGCCTAAGGGAACTTGCGTTCCTGAATAGAGGTCTAAAGATAATACTTCATGATGAAAGGACTGACGAGAAAAAAAGCTTCCAGTATGAAGGGGGAATAGCATCTTTTGTAGAAGGACTTGGAGAAAAAAAACAACCTCTTCACAAGGTAATACGTTTCGAAAAGGAACTTGAAAATATCGCAATAGATATTGCGATGCAATATAACCAAAGTTATAATGAAATCATTTTCTCTTTTGTTAATAATATAAATACTCCTGAAGGGGGAACTCATCTTTCTGGATTTAAGACAGCTCTTACAAGAAGCCTGAATAATTATGCTGTTCAGAACAAGCTTATAAAAGAAGGGGAAAGATTTACGAGCGACGACGTGAGAGAAGGACTTGTCGCAGTGATTGCAGTAAAAGTTCCGAATCCACAATTTGAAGGCCAGACAAAGGCAAAACTTGGAAATTCAGAAGTAAAAGGACTTGTAGATTCTGTTGTTTCAGACTCTCTTAATACATTCTTTCTTGAAACCCCTGCTATTGCTAAAACAATAATCTCAAAGGCGATAGGCGCTGCAAGGGCAAGAGAAGCTGCAAGAAAAGCAAAAGAACTTACCAGAAGAAAATCTGTCCTTGAATCAACAACACTTCCCGGAAAGCTTGCAGATTGTTCTGAAAAGGATCCGACAAAATGCGAAATATATTTCGTTGAGGGAGATTCAGCAGGCGGAAGCGCAAAACAGGGACGATCAAGAGAGTTCCAGGCAATACTCCCGCTGAGAGGAAAGATCCTGAATGTTGAGAAATCAAGGATCAACAAGATGATGAACAATAATGAGATCATAGCAATAATTACTGCTCTAGGCACAGGACTCGGCGAAGAGTTTGATATTTCCAAATTAAGATATCACAAAATTGTCATCATGACAGACGCAGATGTTGATGGAAATCATATAACTACGCTAATGCTCACATTTTTCTACAGATATATGCCAAAACTAGTCGAAAACGGCCACCTGTATATTGCAATGCCGCCGCTCTATCTTCTCAAGAAAGGCGCAAAAAAGATATATGCATATACTGAAAACGAAAAAGAAAGATTGATCAGGTCTGAATTCGAAGGAAACTACAATGGTGTTTCTGTGCAGAGGTATAAAGGTCTTGGAGAGATGAATCCAGACCAGCTCTGGAATACTACTATGGATCCTGAAAACAGGATGCTTAAGCAGGTTAATGTCGATGATGCAGTCGCTGCTGATGAGATATTCTCAATTCTCATGGGTGAGGAAGTAGAACCAAGAAGAAAATTTATTGAAGAACATGCCCATGAAGCAGTCGATCTTGATCTTTAAGAATTACAGGATGGATTCCTCAAATGAATCTAAAACAGATTAATGCTGTTTCTCAAAGAGAAACATTTTTAAATATGTCAAATGCAGTTTGACTATTTTAAAAAAGGTTGCAGAATGCAAACTTTTTTAAATAGGCTGGATTTCCAAATACAAAATTATAGTGATAATTAAATAAAATTAACAAAATCTTGATTAAAAATGGCAACAAAAGAAAAAGCATCAACCAAACAGAAAAAGAAAAGATGGTTCCAGATAATTGCTCCTAAGCAATTTAACGAAGCAAAAGTCGGAGATACTACAGCATATGAAGCATCAAGCCTTGTAGGCAAATGTGTTACGACAAGCCTTATGAATCTTACACGAGACATAAAGAAACAGAATTATAATGTAAGACTAAAAGTTACTGGAATAAAAGACAACAAGGCAATAACAGAGATAGATGATTATCAGATGGTGCCATCATCTATTAAAAGGATGGTTCGAAGAAGGAAAGACAGGGTTGATGATTCTTTCGTAATACTTACAAAAGATAATGTCAAGGTAAGGATAAAACCTATGATTCTTACAAGATCAAATACAAACCAGTCTGTTCTTTCATCACTAAGAAAATTCATGAAAGCATATCTTTTCAACAAGATAAAGGATATGACTTACGGCGAATTTGTAAATCTCACAGTAAACGATGGATTCTTTAGGGAAATCAAAAGCAATATCGCAAAGATTTACCCGATAAGAACATTTACTATAAGGGCTTTCAAGAAAGAAAATGATGCAAAAGCAAAAGTCTATAAACTTTCTGAAAATGAAAAAGCACTTCTTGAATCTGTTATGAAAGCAAAAAAGAAAGCCAAGGAAGAAGCTCTAGCAAAAGAAGATGCAAAGAATGCTCACGAAAAATCAGGATCATCTGAAAAAAAATCAGATGAATAATTTTTTTCATATTTTAATCAAATTCTAGTAAAATATAATTTTCTCGACGTATTATTAGAAAAATATATAAATAATCTCCTCTTATGAAATTAGTATCAATATCCAGAGGGGTGTTTTATATGGCTGAGAAAGTACATGTGGCTGGAGTCCAGAAAGAACCTGGTTTCCTATATTTCATTGACAAGGATGGCGATGTCTCAAGAGCAAAGATGGCAAGAGGCGGAGCTAAAGGACAAAAAAATGCAACAGAAAAGGTTGTAAAGGCTAATGTTGCAAAAGAGTCCGGTTATCTATATTTCCTTGACAAGGATGGCGATGTCTCAAGAGCTATCATGTCCAGAGGAAGGTAAGATTTGTTTTTTTTTCTTTTCTTATTGATTAAATTTTTATACAATCACAACTTTAACTTGTTCTATGGATAGTATTATTTCATCAGGAGCTGAAGCAGTTATCTACAAAAAAGACAATTCTATCTTGAAAAAACGGGTTTCAAAGAGCTATCGAATATCTGAAATCGATATTCCAATAAGAAAATACAGGACAAGAAAAGAAGCAAAACTACTTGAAAAATTAAAAGACATAATCCCTGTTCCGGGCGTCATTAATTCTGATGATACTGATATGATTATTGAAATGGAGCACATTTCAGGTAAAAAGATAAGAGATATACTTGACAAAAATAATTACCTCAAAATTTCTAAAATTATAGGGAAACAGATTGCTCTTATGCATGATAAAGATATTATCCACGGAGATCTGACAACATCTAATTTTATCTTGTCTGATAAAAATATTTATTTTGTCGATTTCGGACTTGGTTTTGTTTCAAAAAAATCAGAAGACAAAGCAGTTGATCTCCATCTGTTGAGACAGGCACTTGAAAGCAAGCATCATGTAATATGGAAAAGATCTTTTTCAACAATATTAAAAGAATATGAAAAAAATTATCCTGATTCTAAAGATATTCTAAAAAGACTTGAAAAGGTCGAAGAGAGAGGAAGGAATAAAAGAAAATAAGTTTATTTGGTTGTAATAATGGCCTTATCTTCTTCCATGAGAACTGAATGCTCGTGCTGTGATACAAATCCATTATTCCTGTCAGAAAGAGGAGGATACATCCTTACTGAATCAATATTCATGAGTTCACGCAAAGCAAAATTGACTCTGGGTTTTCCAAACTTGTTAGCAAGCCATCTTCCGCAAAAAGGAAGCCCATTGTATTTTCTTATCTCTGAAAGAACATTTCTTGTAATTGGGCTTCTCACAGGTTTTATCTGTTCAAGACCAAAAACCTCTGCATCATGGCCCTCTACAACATAACCTGCGCCCGCTGATGCAAATGGTTCTATTGCAAACGTAGTTCCGGGTTCGATCCTGAAAGTATCTCCTGAATAAAAGTTCGGGATAGAAGGTTTAGTATGTATCTGAAATTTGCCAAGACCGTGTCCTGAAAGATTATTAACTGGAGAAAAACCATACCCGGTTATTGTTTTTTCAATCTCTTTCCCAATAATACCATTTTCAATCCCGGGTTCAAGCATCTTTACAGCATTATTAAGAGCTTCTTTTGATGCATTTAAAAGAGATTCATTTCTGCCAAGATCAACAGTAATTGCAGTATCTCCTATCATGCCGTTTATATGCACTCCAACATCAAGTTTTACAAGATCACCTTTTTCAAACTTCATAGGATCATCTTTTCCAGCACAATAGTGCGCTGCTATCTGGTTTCTTGAAAGCTGTGCGGGAAACGCCATCTGACCGCCATTTTCAATAATGAACTCTTCAACTGCATCTGTAACTTCTTCTAAAGATGCATCTACTTTTATGAGTTTTGCACCATAATCTCTTGCTCTACCTGCAAGTTTTCCTGCAGCAAGAAAATCATCATAATCTTTGTCATTAAGCATGATCTTAAGAAATAGAGTTTAATTATTTAAAATTATGGTTCTGCCCGTTAATTTAGATCCAAATAGGATATAATCATACTCCAGTTCCACCAAAAATATAAAAACCCCTTTCTCTCTAAAAATCATATGATTACCGAAGGAAAGGCAAAAATTGATATTGATGATTCCACATTGATCTCAAAAAAGCTTTCTGTATTCTATAATCCGCTTATGAAACTTAACAGAGATTTATCTATTGAAATTATCAAAAATTATGCAAGCAAAAAAAAGCCCTTAAGGGTTGCCCTTCCATTATCCGGTTCAGGAATAAGAGGAATAAGGTTCCTGTTAGAATGCCCTAAGTATGTAAAACATGTTTCATTTAATGATCTTGACAAGGAATCTGTAAGAAAGATAATGGATAATATTATACTTAACAAGATAAATAATTATGAGTTATTTACATGTTTTAAGGAAGAAGCGCAAAGTTTCCTTCTTGAAAGCAAGGGTTTTGATTATATTGATATTGATCCTTATGGAACACCAAATCCATTCCTTGATTCTTCATGCCAGCGCATATCACGAAATGGTATATTAGCAATAACTGCAACAGACACAGCACCTCTCTCTGGCACATATCCAAAGGTTTGCATGCGTAATTATGACTCAACCCCTCTAAGAAATGACTTAAAACACATTATTGGGTTAAGGATACTCATAAGAAAAGTTCAACTTGTCGGGGCACAGTATGAAAAAGCACTTTATCCAATATTTTCTTATTCAAAACACCACTATTTCAGGATATTTTTCAAGGCTGTAAAATCAAAAGAAAAATGCAATGAAATAATTTCAGATCACAAATATTTAATTTATGACAAAAAAACATGTGGTTACAATTACTCTTACAAAAACTGCACAGATGATAAAAACTGTGTTGTTGCCGGAAAGATGTATTCTGGAAATCTTTGGGATAAAACCCTTGCATCAAAGATAGATCTTATCAAAGAGATTCCTGAAGAATCTTCTTTTGACGGAAAATATTATCATGTACACAGGCTTGCAAGCCTTAAGAAAAATTCAGTACCGCAGTTCAAAAGACTCATTTCAAAGATCAACGAAAAAGGAAAAAGGGCCTGCAGGACTCATTTTTCTAAAGAGATGATAAAGACAGATATAGAGATTGATGATCTGATTGAACTGATCTAATCAGATTACACAAAAATAACATCAACCGCATTACTTTTTTGTTTCTGAAGATATTGAAAAGACAAGATTTAATATAGATTTATTTTTTTAGTTATATTGTAGTTATTCAAATAAACGAGGGGTGATATTGTGACAAATACAGGCAACAAAAGTTTTGATTTGACTGTGCAAAAAACAAACGAGTGGCTCAACAACATCAAGGAAGAACTTCAATGGGAAAGTAAAGATGATGTTTATATCGCAACAAAAGCAGTTCTTCAGACATTAAGAGACAGACTTCCTATAGACGAAGCCATTCATCTGGCAGAACAGCTGCCCATGCTTATGAAAGGTATGTATTATGAAGGCTATAAGCCACGAGGAAAACCTGAAAAGATGTCAGAAAATGGATTCTACAGGACAATTAATGATAGAATTGTGAATAAAGAAATTGATCCTGAAAGTGCAGCAAAAGCGATCATAAAGATAATATATCTAAAGATTGGAAAAGGAGAATTTGATGATATAAAGTCAAACATGCCTTCAGATATCCAGACAATGATTGCAGAGGCGGGTGTATAGTAATATTAAGACAAAAAGTAAAGGATGATTATGATGGAATCTGAAGACAAAAAAAGAGAAACAGTTAACAATTTAGATTTTGATGGAGTGAAAGAAGAGTCTGAATATAATAAATATAACAAAAATATGGGAAATCTAATCTTTGACATCAGGTCTTATATAGAACGATTTGTAGATGGGCCTGAGGACATGGTTGAATTGCAAAGGATACTAAATGCGATTGAAAAAGTAGATCGAAAACATTATGTTGGAAATAACCCTTACTCTTATATCGACTCTGCTCTTCCTATAGGAGATTCTCAGACAATCTCTCAACCATCTACTGTTGCACGCATGATACAACTTGCAGAAATCAGGTCAGGAGAAGACATATTGGAAGTGGGTTCAGGCTCTGGCTGGAATGCCTCTATAATGGCATTTCTTGCATATCCGGGAACAGTATTAAGTATAGACAGGGTAGAAAGCCTTGTAAAAAAAGCATGGAATAATTCCAAGGAAGCAATGGAAAAAGAAGGTATTTCTTTTGAAAATCTTAATTTTAAGAAAAAGAATCTCTTTGATCTGATTGAAGAAAAAAATCTTACTGTTGATACAATCATGATTACCGCAGGTATCATGCCAGGCCAGGAAACTATCCTGGAAAAGATGGCAGTCAATCTTCTAAAAGACCAGGGAAAGATAATTTGCCCATACCAAAACGGGCCAATACTCATCATAACAAAGGACAGACATAACATCAAGACAGAATATACAGATGAGCAATATTCTTTTGTTCCGCTTCTTGAATAATCTGAATTCTAAATGAAAAATAATATATAGCAGTGAAAGATAAGCATTATAAAAGCTGGTGCTGATGGATTTAAACGAAATATTAAACCTGAATTTTCTCGGAAATGAAGTACAACTATGGCTTATAGCCATAGGAACCTTCTTTGCAATACTTATAACCATGCGATTGTTTGAGACATTTGTAACAAAGAAACTAAAGGTAATTGCAGACAAATCATCAAATAAGATTGATGATATCGCAGTTCATGTAATAGAAGATATCGGATGGCCGTTCCATATTTTTGTCCCCCTCTACTTTTCTCTCAGGCTTATATCTATACAAGATACTGCAATGAGATGGATCAACTATATTTTCATAATAATAATGACATACTATGCTGCAAAAACAGTCAACAGGCTGATAGGGGGCATAATAAAATACTACAAGAAAAAAGATCAGGAAGACAATGATTCGATAGTGGATTTTCTTTCAAAACTTATCAAAGGCGTTATCTGGATTATAGCATTCATGCTCATACTTTCTAATCTTGGAGTAAATATAACATCGCTTATTGCAGGACTAGGGATAGGTGGTGTTGCAGTTGCTCTTGCTCTTCAAAACATATTAGGAGATCTTTTCTCTTCAATCTCAATATATTTCGACAAACCATTCAAGCCAGGAGATTTCATAATTGTTGGTCAAGATATGGGTGTTGTAAAAAAAATAGGTCTTAAGACAACAAGACTTGTAAGTCTATGGGGTCAGGAAATTGTTATCTCAAACAATGAACTTACTTCAACAAGGATAAATAATTACAAGAAGATGGAGAAAAGAAGGATACACTTCCACATAGGTGTTACTTACCAAACTCCTGTAAAAAAGCTAAAGAAAATACCTGAAATCGTGAAAGATCTTTTTGAAAAAACTGACAAGGCTGATCTTGACAGAGTTCATTTCAAAGAATTTGCAAACTCAAGCCTTGTTTATGAGATTGCATATTACGTGAACTCTCCTGATTATAATGAATATATGAATATCCAGCAAAATGTGAATCTTGGTCTTGTTGAAAGGTTCCAAAAAGAAAAGATTGATTTTGCATATCCTACACAGACCATATTTCTTAATAAGCAATAAGTCAACCACAATGTTTTTCTTCCATTTGCAAATAATATGCGAATTGTTTTTGTTTTAGGCAATATCTGATTATGAGGTTATAAAAAAGAGCAATAGAGACTTTATTTAAAGTGTGGAGGTGGTCAAAATAGATAATATTAAACTTAAGACAGGAATAGATATGCCTGTGTTCGGACTTGGAACATGGCAGCTTACAGGAGATAATTGCACAGATATCGTAACAAGGGCGCTTGCTCTTGGATATAGACATATAGATACTGCAGAGATGTATGGGAATGAAAGTGAAGTTGGCGAAGGTATCAGGTCAAGTGGAATACCACGAAGAGAGCTTTTTGTAACTTCAAAAGTACAGCCTGCAAACCTGTCTTATGATTCTCTTATCCAGGCATGTAATGATTCACTTGAGAGATTAGATACAGATTATCTTGATCTCTATCTAATACACTGGCCTAACAAGAATGCAGATATGGATGAAGTATTTAGGGGTTTTAAAGAACTCATAGATTCCGGAAAGATAAAAGCAATGGGTGTAAGCAACTTTACGCGAAAACACATACTTGATGCAATGCCCATCTCAAGAAAATATGGTGTTCCGATAACAGTAAACCAGGTAGAGTATCATCCGTTCCTGAATCAGGAAGAATTACTAGATTTTTCAAAAGAAAAAGAGATTGTCATAACTGCATACTCTCCGCTTGCAAGAGGCGATGTGCTTAGGAACGATATTATACAAAAGATTGGAAGTAAATATGATAAGTCGCCTGCACAGGTAACTTTAAAATGGCTCATGCAAAAAGGTATGATCGTGATACCAAAAGCAAGTTCATTTGAACACATGAAAGAAAACTACGAGATAACAGACTTTGAGCTATCAGAAGAGGATATGTCCAGACTGGATAACCTCTCTGAAAACAAGAGAAAAGTTACTCCGGGATGGCATGAATTTGATTATGACCTTGGAACTGCATAAATATTATCATCTAAACATAAAATAGGTGCTTGGCATGGAAAAATCATATAAAGTCGGAAAAATATCACGAATAAAGGATATATATACAAATCGATACTGATAATCCATTACTTATAGCAGATGTGGCTTTATCAATTGCTGTTCTTATTTTTGCAGGTTTCATGGAAAAAAAGATGAACCTTAATAGTCCTAGTTATGTGATGATACTAGTTGTCCTGACACTTCACAACCTTTACCTCTATGGCAATACTTATTTTGGGATACGTTTTGATGTGATCCTGCATTTCATAGGATGAATTACCATAGCGATGATCACAGACAGGCTTTTTTTTAAAAAGATGCCTTTAGGAAAAAAATTTTTGCTCATCATAGTATTTACCATAGGAATAAGCCTTTTTCACGAAATGATAGAATGGATTGGATATAATGTATTTGGAGAAGGACCAGGCATATTCATGTTTGGAAAAGGCGACAGAGGAGGAAGCAAGTGGTGGAATCTTATGAGAGATGTATCTTCAGCAAGCATAGGTGCCTTAATTTATACATCAGTAAGAACCATAAAAGCAAAAACAAGAAGATAAAGAAAATCAATGTTTACTCCATTTCTTAAGTTTTGACAGACTCCATGTGTTTATTATATCGGCCTTTGATAATCCTGCCCTCCTTGCCTGGCCGACTCCAAATTTCATGTTATCAAGGCTTCCTGAGATGTGGCTGTCTGTATTGATCGAGAATTTCACACCTGTTTCTTTAAGTGCCCTTATCTTTGAAACCTCAAGATCCAGCCTGCGAGGATCAGAGTTTATCTCTAAAGCCACATTATTATTTCTTGCCTCTTTTGAAACTGCTTCAAGATCAAATTCCATAGGTTCTCTTTTGTGTATCAAGCGTCCTGTAGGATGAGCAAGCACAGATACATGCTTGTTCTTTATGGCATTCAATATTTTTTCAGTAAGCTTTTTCTTTGAGATCTTTTTTCTTGAATGAAGAGATGCGACAACCAGATCGAGTTTTTTAAGAACATTATCTGGATAATCTAAAGAGCCATCGTCTAATATGTTAACTTCTGCAGATTTCAAAATAGTTATCTTAAAATTATCTGAAAGCCTGTCAATCTCTTTCATCTGCTTTCCAAGTTCATGTTCATCCATGCCGTTAGCAATCCTTTCTGAGACAGAATGATCTGTTATAGCGATATATTCATATCCTTTTTCCTCTGCGGCCTCTGCCATCTTTTTTATGCTTTCCTGACCATCACTATATTTTGTATGCATCTGAAGGTCTCCTTTGATATCTTTCAGTTCTATGATTTTAGGAATCTTATCGGTTTTAGCAAGCTCAAGCTCATCTCGTCCCTCTCTTAATTCAGGGGGTATGAAGCTAAAACCAAGTTTATTATAAAGCTCTTTTTCAGTCCTGCACCTTATCTTTTTTCCACTATTTTTTTTGAAGAGCCCGTATTCAGATAACTTATATCCCTGACTTATGGCCTCTTTTCTCAATGCGACATTGTGGTCTTTGCTTCCTGTAAAATACTGAAGAGCTGCTCCAAAATTATCTTCTTCAACCACGCGCAGATCAATCTGTATGCCGAAATCAAGTATTACGCTTGATTTTGTATTGCCTTTTGCAAGAACACGTTTCATAGAATTCATAGATACAAAATAATCCATCACATCTTTTGGCTTTTTTGAAGTCACAAGTATATCTATATCCCCCACAGTCTCTTTCATACGTCTTAAAGATCCTGCATATTCTATCTTCCCGACTGGAGAATTATCTTTCAGCTCTTTGACAAGGCTGATTGCCGCAGGATATGCGTCTCCGAGAAGAGTCCGTTTTCTGCTCTTCTCATGTATTTCAATAGATCTTTTGAAAGATTCTTCAGATTTTTTTCCAAAGCCTTCAAGTTTCCTTATCTTATTTTCATCTATTGCTTTTTTCAAATCATCAATATCAATTACACCAAGCTTGTCTTTGAGCTGTTTGGCTTTTTTAGGTCCCATGCCTTCAAGATCAAGAAGCTCACTCTGACCATTTGAAAAACCTTTCAGATGTTTTCTGAATTGTTGCACCTCTCCTTTTTTTATGTATTCCTCAATATGTTTTGCGATGCTTTTCCCCACACCCGGAATATCTGAAAGACCCTTTATCCCCTGGTCTTCATATATATCTTTCACATCCTCATCTAATGAATCTATAACGCGTGCTGCCTTTCTGTATGCTCTTGGCTTCCATTGCACACCTTTTATCTCAAGAGCATCAGATACCCTGTTGAAAAGCTTTACAATCTTCTTGTTCATCTTATGTCCTCATCTTTATTACTTCATTTACTGATGTTGCCTGTTTGGGTTTTTTATCCGGTCTAATCCTTATGAAGCGCGGAAACCTAAGAGCTAGACCCTTTTCTTTATTCAACCTTGATTTTCCGGCTGTATGCAAAGGGCTTTCTGTGATCTCTGCTCCCACAACTTCAATAACTATTTTTGGTTCATAATATTCATCAGGCTGCATTTCTTTTTCAACAACCACATCATTGAGCTGTTTATCAGTCTTATGAGTCTCAAGTTCATCCATGATATCCCTGAAATCTTTATCAGTATACCCTGATCCTACTTTTGTAAAAGATTCAAATCTTGAGTTATCTTTATTGTATAGAGCACAAAGCAATGCACCAAACACTGATTTTCTCCTTCCTTTTCCTCTAAAACTTCCTATGACAACAAGATCAAAAGTATCCTGCATCTCATGGGCATATTCTTTTTTCCATTTTATCCACAACCAACCTCTTTTTCCTGCCCTATAGAGAGAATTATCTGCTGTTGATTTTGCAATGATACCTTCAAGCCCCTTATCCAGGCACTTTTTAAAAAATTCTCTGATTTTTGAGATGTCCTGAGAAACAATCCTTCCGGCAAGTTTTATGTACCTTGATTTATCTATGACAGACTCAAGCAATTTTCGTCGTTTGGGATATGATTTTCTTATGCATGATTTTCCTTCTAAATAAAGCAGATCAAACAAGAATACTGCAACAGGGATTTCTTTTGCATATTTCTCTACATCATATTTTCTCCGACGCTGCATAAGTTCCTGGAATGTACCTATCTTGTTTTTCTCAAAGGGAACAATCTCACCATCCAAGATACATTTTTCTGCTTTGATATTCTTTTTCGAAGCATCGACTATTTCGGGATATTGTGATGAAATATTTCCCAGCCTTCTTGAAAACAAGATCACCTTATCATCATCTTTATGGATCTGCACCCTTTCACCGTCATATTTTTCTTCTGCTGCGATATCCTCAGGCATCTTTTTTAGAAGATTATCAAACGAATTTATACGCTGTGCAAGCATAGGGACTATGGGCCTTCCAATAGAAATACGAATTCGTTTGATGCCACTAAGACCGCTTTTTGACATGATTCTTCCAACTGAACCAATGTCAGGATCAATATTGTATTTATCCTCTATAACAGATTTAACCTCTTCAGGTTTGTCATCGGCTTTTGAAAAAGCATGTGAAAATGCTGAAATAAGAGTCTTTTCTCCCACTCCAAGTCTTAGTTTTCCAAGCACTATTCTTATGACATAACAGGCTTCAATTCCTGACGCATAATCAAGGATTTTCTTTAAGATATCAAGTTTCTTTTCCTGGCTTCCTTCTCCGCCTGCTTTTTGTATTCTCCAGAGCATATCAAAAACATATCCAGGAGTAAGGTCTGCGCCTTTCGCAGCAGAAAATTTTTCAGCAACCTCTCCAAGATCACCTGTCTTTTTCAGAACTGAATCGATATCCTTTAGACTTTTCCCAAACTTTTCAGAAAGAGCTCTCTTGACCATCTTTTCAGCAAGCCCAAGATCAATATCATCAAAATCAGGACCAATCTTTCCAAGGACAAAATAACTAAATATCCTTACCTCTTCAGATGAAAGTCCTTGAACAAAATCAGAAACATGCTCTCTCAAAGAATTATCTGATGTTATTTTTTCAAGTTTTTCAAAAACATTTGTGAAATCTCTGAAACCGACCTTGTCCTCTGGATTTTTTGAAACTGATTTTGATCTCTTTGCCATACATTTATTTAAAATAGGCATACTTTTTAACCTTAGGCCAGAAAAAACAATCTTTATGAAAATTCAGGTACCTTTTTTTTTCATTATGAAAAACTGTCGAAGAAAAACTGTACACAAAAATAACCTGCCCATTTATACATCCTACAAAAATCAACCGCTTATATTTGATGTTTTGCAAATAAACGCTCCCAAGTTATATAAAAATGACTTGCATTTGATTTAGTTGAGGTGGTTATAATGAGTAAGACAAAAAAGTCTATAAAAAAACCTGTTTTGTCTGCATTTAAAGCTATTGCAGCAGTTATTATACTTATGATTGGTTCTGCTGTTTTTATGACTCCTGCTCTTGCACCAAGTGCGCGTGCGCAAACAGGAGATAATTTCAAATGCAATTATGAGTTGCAGGACAATAGCTATTTTGATGCAGATGATGAAAAAATAATGTTAGACGAAGAAAATGTGGGAACAGAAAATTTGCAGCCATGTCCGGAAGTTCTTATCATAACATTTGATATGATCGATCAATTTGAAGATGATGCCTGCACCTACGAAGTCAACGATGAAAACGTATACGGCATAGAAGATCTAGAACTTGATATATACTTCAACAAAGATGAATATCCCGGAATAATATCATGCCAGGAAAATATACCTCTGTTGTTCCAGCAGGTCGGCGGAAACTTTGAAATAGAGTCAATACCTATGCTTTGGAGTGAAATTGAGCCAGGAGAAAACAGGCTTTATGTTATTGAGAAAGAAGACATACCAATAACTGAGATAAATCTTAATACAGTTGATCGAGAAGATGAAACTGTATATAGTGACGTTGAGATGATGGTTTCAGCATATCAGGAAAAACCTGAATTTTTAGAAGCCTTAGGAGATGTTGAGAATATTTATTCATATCTTCAGATAGAGACTCTTGGAATAACTAATGAAAACATAAACAACAATGTAATTGAGTTTTATGTTGATTCAGACTGGATTGATGCAAACAATATTGATCCTGAAACAATAACCCTGTACAGAATGACAAATCAGGGATGGACTGATCTTGCGACAACCATGGTTCCTGACAGGATGGTCGAAGGTTATCAGGCATATGAATCAATTACTGATGGTTTCAGCTACTTTGCAATTTATGGTGAAGAAGAGACAATTGATGATGGAACAGATGACCAGCAGGATGATGAAACACAGGAACCTCCGATGAATGGCGAAGATGATCAGACTGATGAAAATGGCGAAGAAGACGATCAGATGGAAGAAGATAATGGTGGTTTACTTGCCGGAATAAATACTGGTCTTCTTGTTGGAGGAGTTGTTGTGCTTGCTATAATAGTCATATTGGTAATCGCAAGCATCATACAAGAGAAAAGATATACAAGAAGAACAAGACGAAGATAAGAAAATTAGTCTTATTTTTTTATTTTTTTAGTTTATAGTTTCTGTTATTTAATATGCTTCTTAACAATTAAAGGTGAATAAGTAAAGGTGAATAAGATGAGATATGAAAAACATGATGACAAAGTAACAAAAAATGATATAACTCCGGCAGATGAAGAAAATAGATTTGAAAGAGAAGAAATAGATGCAAATGATGATGCTTATTCAGAAGAAGATGCAGAGGAGTTAAGAAAAGGCGACGAGATTGAAGCAGATGAAGAAGGTTTTATGAAAGGTTATGAAGATTCTTATGAGGAAGGATGATTTAAATAATCACTTTTCTTTATAATTACTATATATTCTTACATTTAGTTTCTCATATGGAATAAGGTTAAAACTAAAACGCCAGCGATCAAAAAGCATTATTGAAACAACAGTCACATCAATCAATAGTTTCCTGCAATTTTGCACAAATATATGGTTTGATTGACACATTTCAATATAGCTTCTTTTTACTGTATGTATTTTTGATTTTACTTCATATACAACAATGTTTTCCAGAACCCTATCGTGTTTATTATTTAGTACAAATTCAAGAAGATCACATCGACCCCATTCAACTCTAAGATATTTGATAAAATAAAGCAATCTCTTTTTTGATTTATCTATACTGATACGATATTTATTTATGATGTCATCAATTGAATCAAACTGTACTACCTGAAATATGAAATTATTCTTTTTCTCCCTTCGCAAAACAATCTTTGCTACATGTTCAAATGCATAACCTCTAAGATTATGCTCAGATATTAGATTGACTATCATAAAATAAACAAAAGTAAAGACATTAAAAGATCTTTTTGTAAAAAATCAGGATATTTTTCATATTTTTTGAAAAATCTTTCGAGACAACAGAAAGACTTTCATGAAATATCAATATTTCTAAAAAAAATCCGGAAAAATTAAAAAAATTTGATTAAAGAAGAAATCATCAGAAACTAAAAATCAATTTACAGCTTTTATTCATTATTCAATCAAGAAATACATTTAAGTAGAATCCAATGGAATCAAAATTGATCAAAAAGATGGAACTTATAAGAATTGTTAAGAAAATTATAGCGGGAGGAGGATTTGAACCTCCGACCTCCGGGTTTCCCACTGGTATGTCCTCGATTTATTGGATCTGGCATGCCAGGATTATGAGCCCGACGGGCACTCCTGCCTGCCCCATCCCGCTGTTTACACAGAGGATGGGTCGTATTTAAAAAGTTTTGCATTTATTTTTCATAAAATCGATGGCAGGCAGGGGGTAAAATCACTTCGTGAGAAGAACAAGCCAAAATTTAATCAAATGATTTAATCCAGCTTTCGTAAGAAAGCTGTCCTGTGATAAAATCCATTTTTTTTTCATAAGAAAGATATTCTTCTGCAAGATCATTTCCTTCTGTATCAGAGAATCTTATCATAATATCAGGATTATGCCCCTCAGGATAATCAAAATTGCTTGTACAGTTGCTGAACCGATATAAATATGGAAGTATAGATTCTTTATCAGACAGAGTGGATGTTATGTTCACATTAAGAACTCCTGAATCATAGTAGATCATTGTTGCAAGGTATGTTCTCTCCCTCTTATGACATTCTTCAAATATGCCTGTCTCAGTAAGATATTGCGGGCTTGGAGCAAAATCGTCATCTGTGTCACTTATATCATTGTTTGGTTCATCAGAACCAGGATCTGACAAGTCCTCATCAAATGTACTTAAATTAGAATCATCTGCGACTTCACCAGAATCAAAGGGTTTTGAGACAAAAAGAACAAAAGCTAAAACAGCAACAACAAATATGGAATATTTAAGAAGATGATTTTTGATATGCTCTTTCTTTTTTGCTGATAACTTGTGCTTTTTTGAAGCCATATGAATTTAACTGAAAAGCTCATTTATAAAATTAGTGTTTCTGGTAATTCTACTGCCTGAAATATTTTGCAAGCCTGACTTTTGTCTGGGAAGAATAATTATTATTAGAAAAACCATAAGGATTATCAGGCATAGATTTATTTTTGAAAAATTCCATAAGACATATGGGCTGACCATCATATATTGTTATATTTTCATGCGGCCTTACTTCCAAAACAGCCACGCATCCCTTAACCTCTCCTTCTTTCCCATATCCAAAACCAGGATCAAAAAAACCCGCATAATGCACTCTTAGTTCCCCGACCTGGTTGAAAAAAGGTATCATTTCTGAAGAATAATCTAATGGTACTGAAATCCTTTCTTTTGTAGATAATATGTAAAACCTGTCTTTTTCAAGCGTAAGCTTCCCATGATCATTATTTCCTGTAACAATACTCTTGAAAAACTTATTTGGATCATATTCATCTTTTTTTGAAAGATCTATAACCTCATTAGTGTGTCTTCCAGAATAGCCTACAAAAGATCCTTTTTTAGCATTAAGCGTCATAAGAAGCTTTTTTTCATAGAAATTTGCATCAAGAGGATAGCCGTTTTCATCGTAAACAAAACAATCATCGCCCAGACAGGCTGAATTTAAAACTTCGCGATGATCAGAACTATTGGCACCTATATTTTCAAAAAGCATCATCTGGTTCAATGGCATGCCTTTTTTCAGCCTTATATTGAATGATTGTGGAGTTACTTCTATCCAGACACGCCCTTTCGAGCCAGGAGGGACAGAGTCATACAGGCCAACCCGGTCAAAGATACTTCTCACAAGGAGATCAACCCGCCCTATGGAACTTTTTGGGCTCATCTTGGCATAGGTTCCATCAGGAAGATTAACATCTATCGTAGGGATCAGATATGTTATTCCCTTGTATAGTATTCCTGATTCTCTGAGATCAACCTTTTCAATAGTGAATCGTTCAAGAATATAATCGACGTCATTATTGAAAGGAAGAAATTTCTGCTTCAAGACATAAGCGAAATCTCCAACAGGCAAGTCTATAGACGCAGGCTGTGTGTGTCCATCAAGATCAAAGCCAAAAGCTGATGATATTTTCTTATCTGCGATAAGTTTTTTTATGTCCCTGTCTACAAGCGCAACCTTCATAAATTCAGAGAATATTAATATCATTTAAAAAACTAACCTAAGCAAAAGCCGCAACTTCCAAAAACTATAAATAATAAATAACTAAAAAAAACTATTATGCTGGATTTTGTAATATCATTTTTAATCATGCTGAACCCATTTGCTTTGTTCCTATATCTTTCTCCAATCATGAAAGATCTTTCTGATAAGGATTTTCTTAAGGTTTTTTTCAAAGCAACAATGATATCTTTTGGCATATTTGTAATATTTTTCCTTTCTACGGATTTCTTTTTTACCCAGATATTCAGGATAAATTTTGAATCATTCAGGATTTTCGGAGGCATAGTCATATTTTCATTTGCCTATTACTATATCGTTAAAGGAGAAAAGGCAATGATAGTAATGAAAGGAGATTTAGACGATCTTGCATCAGAGATAGCACTTCCATTCATGGTAGGTGCTGGAACAATTTCTCTATCAATGCTTATGAGCGAACAAATTGATAAGATAAATGGAATTATATGTCTTCTTGTAGTTCTTATGAGTACATATGCAATAGTGGTTGGACTTAAATTTTTCAAGAAAAATATAGAAACCAAGAAATTTAAGCTGGTTTTCGACAGGATGATGGAAATATTATTGAGACTTAATGGGTTTTTCGTAGGAGCTATCGGTGTCAATATGATAATAATGGGAATACACAATCTGTTTTTCTAAAAATCATATCAACAATAACTCAAACCGATAGCAATTCCTCTGCCTGCTCGAAGAGTACCCTTGCAGGGCAAACCCCACAAAAACGAAAAGAAATGTTTTAAATTTCTGCGCACATTGAAACAAGGTTTCAATCGTGTTTCATGCGAACTTTTCAATAAAATAATGCTCATTTTTCAACAATGCTTTTCCCGGTCATCTCTGAAGGAACTGAAAGACCCATAAGCGTAAGAACTGTTGGAGCAACATCAGATAATCCGGAATCTTCTTTCAGCACAGATCCTTTCATATCATCAGATACAATTATAAAAGGAACCTTATTCATAGTGTGGCTTGTCTTCCATTCCAGACTTTGGTCTTCTGCATTCCCATGATCTGCGAATATTAGTATTGTATATCCATGAGAAAGACCTGAATCAACTATTTTTCCTGTGGCTGAATCAACAGCCTTGATCGCTTTTTCTATGGCATCAACGTCTCCTGTATGACCTACCATGTCACAGTTCACAAGATTTGTTACAATAAGATCATATTTCTCTGTATTTATCTGTTCGACAAGCTTTTGAGTAATCTCATTAACACTCATCTCAGGGGATTTGTCATAAGTCTCTACTTTTGGAGATGGTACTAAGATGCGATCTTCTCCTTCAGATGGCTCTTCTTTCTGGCCGTTGAAAAAAAAAGTCACGTGGGCATATTTTTCAGTTTCAGAGATTCTTAGCTGCTTAAGACCATTATCTGCTATAACATCACCCAAAAGATTAGTGAATGATACATCCTCAAAAGCAACCCTGCCATTCATAGGCCTGTAGTACTGGGTCATTCCAACATAGAAAAGGTTTTTGTTCTCTCTTTCAAAACCATCAAACTCGTCCTCAACCAATGCTTTTGTAAGCTGTCTTGGCCTGTCTGTCCTGAAATTAAAGAAGATAAATGAATCTTTGTTATTGATGCCTCCAAATCCTTGCTTTTTCATAGGAACGATGAACTCATCAGTTATGTCTTTATTATGGGATTCTTTCACAGCAGATAAGGCATCTTCAAATTCTGTTTCGCAATTTCCTAAAACAACACAGTCATAAGCCTTTTTTGTCCTGTCCCATCTCTTATCACGATCCATAGCATAGAATCTTCCTGAAATTGTCGCAATTTCCCCAATACCTGTTTCAGAAAGCTTTTCTTTCAATGACTCAAGATGAGATATACTTGCATTCACCGGGGAATCACGGCCATCTGTAAATATGTGAAAATAAACATCTCTAAAATCCTGCTGTCTGCAAAGGTCTATAAGCGCAAAAAGATGATCCTTATGGCTATGGACACCCTCAACCTGAAGAAGGCCTGCAATATGCAGTTTTGAACTATTATCTTTGCAGTTCTTTATAGCATCTGTAAACGCTTTGTTTTCAAAAAAACTGCCTTCTTCAATTGATTTGTTAATCCTTTCAAAAGGCTGAAAGATTATCCTTCCTGATCCTATAGTCATATGTCCAACCTCAGAATTTCCCTGATAACCTGTAGGAAGGCCAACTGCATTTCCAGAAGCATCAATAAGCGTGCTTGGATATTTTTCCCTAAGCACATCATCAACAGGAGTGTTAACCTGCATTATGGCATTATTTTCTTTAGACTGCCTCTCTCCCCAACCATCACGAATTACCATAATTACTTTTTCTTTTTTTGCAGATTGATCTTTGGTTTCCATGCATATCCAGAGAAGCCGGGTCATTTAAATAGTTAATGAAATCAGAAATAATTATTCAAGTCCAAGAAGGCATTTCTGTTTTAAATAAGAATCTTCAACATTTTCACATATGCCATATTGTCTTGTTTCTTTTGCTACAAGCAAAAAGCAACGGTCCTTATCATCTTTGTTCTCAAAGCGCGTGCATTCGCCCGGCATGTTTGCTTCTGCCGCTACATTCATGAAACATGATTTCTGTATGGTGTCATTTAAAATATATTTATTTGAACAAAAGGATATATCTTTTCTTTCAACAGCAACATAGATGTAACATGATCCTTTTGATTCTTCAGCAACCATCCTGCAATATTCAGGATTTGCATCCTCGAGAAATCTGTTTGCAAAATAATAGTTTAAGGCGCTGTTCACAAACAATACAAAGACCAAAATAAGAACTATGAAAACAAGTACGCTTGAAAGCATTGGAAGTTCTGTCTTAAATATTCTGCTTTTGAGTTTTAGGCTTTGTTTGTTCTTATTTTTTTTATCTGAATTAGGCTCTGGATTTATTGCCATATAATTTTTTTGGAATCCTACATTTATAAATATAACTATTAAGGACTATATTTTGCAAAGCATAACTACATCAAACAAAGTTATTTATATGCAAATATTCTGATTGATCTTATGGATAAGAAAAGATGTTTTATTTCCCTTGATTTGCTTCCTGAAATGATTGAAGAAGTAGTGAAAATTCAGGACAATATAAGAAAAAAAGAGCTTTTCAGAGGAAAATTCACTGAAAAAGAAAACATCCATCTCACTCTTAAATTTCTCGGCGAGATCAGCCAGGAAACAATTGAAAAGACAAGAAATCGGCTGAAAAAAATAAGATTTCATAGTTTTGATGCAGAGATTAAAAAGGCAGGAGTTTTTTCAAAAAAAGTCACAAGAATAATCTGGCTTACATTAGGTCCTGAAAAGGTTTTTGAGCTCCAAAATGCAGTAGATGATTCGCTTGAGGGATTGTTCAAGAAAGAAAAAAGGTTCATGAGCCATATAACAATAGCCAGGGTGAAAACAATTTTTGATAAGCAGGATCTGCTGGATCATCTGGATAAAATTGAAAAAGTCATAAAAGGAAATATCCAGTCATTCTCATTATATGAATCAGAGCTTACACAAAACGGTCCTATATACAGACTTATAGAACGGTTTTTTCTAGAATAGGCTTTGTTACAAAACAATTTATAAATAACTCAAACCAATGGCTATTCTCCTACCTAGATGAAGGGGTGCTCCAAAAGAGTATTCTTTCAGAGCAAACCCAAAATTTAGAAATAAACAAATCAATGCGGTCAAGCATGAATTTGTAAAACAAAAAGAAACAAACCTAACAAAAAAAAGAAAAGAAAAAGACCCAGACCATAGTCCGGGCTGATTTTTTGCGAGGTGTTTAGTTTTTCTATTCCACAGGAGATACTTCAATGTCAGACATTGTTGTTCCAGAAACAATCACTTCAGTTCCTTTGAATTCATCATAATCCATGTAATTATGGACTACTTTTGTAGCTCTTAGGGTATCTTCTGCGTTGTATCCTGCAACAAGCATTGCGACATTTCCATTGTTCTCAAACAACCTAATCATTGCCTGACCTGGCTCAAATCCTGCTCTGCATGCCTCACTTCCATACTCAACATCAAGAAGCTCTGCAGCAACAGTATTTGCGCATGGTCCTCCAACAACGATAACGTTGTGATTTCTCCAGTCCTGAGAATCTGAGTCAAGTCTTGCTGCACCGACAGCTATTGGAGCTATCTGTACTGCATCACTTGATTCAATGTCTCTTGACTCAACATTTCCTGCTGTAAGGAAAACCTGTGCCTTGACCTGCTCTTCAGGTATTGTTATGCTTAATTCGTCAGGAGATGATGTACTCCTATCGTTCTCAAAATGCAAGCCATATGGTGTATAGCCAACAAACTTGTCAGAGTTTCCTATCTCACCCAGATTGATTCCTGATATGCTCATGTCGACTTCTGCATCAGATGCTGCAACATCAAAGGTTATTGTTCCTGTATCAGATGATGTATCATCCATCTTCTCAGCAGGCACATTCCAAGTCATCTCGACAGTCTCTGCAGTATTTTCAAAGATGTTCGGATTGCTCTGGTTCATTGAAGGAAGATCAAACCATACACCAGATCTTGTAGTTGCAGGCATTGATACTGCATTTGCATTGCCGTCTCCATCAAGATCTGCCCAGATCATGGTATCATCTGAAGACGCATCAGACACAGCAACATTGAACTGCTTTCCACCCAGAAGGATATTAGCCTCATCATCCTGGTTCAATGTATACTGAAGAGTATTGCCAGTTCCAAGGTCTTCAAAGCTAAGCTCCCTGTCGTCAGAATCATATCCATCATATCTGAGTACATAGGTATATCTGTCTTCGACATCTTTTGTTCCATCTCCAACGATAAACATGTCATCAGCAGATATGAATGGATCTGAGCTTGCATTGTAAGCTGTCCAGAAGCGTCCGTCTTCATTTCCTACATAGCCAAGATTATCCTCTGAAGCATGCCATATAGGCACAGTAATCTCTGTTCCGGCCTTGTTCACGAATGTGAACTCATAGTTGTCATCACCTGACGAGCTTATTTCAGCTTCGCTTCCTGAAGGTGTAGTTATACCTTCAAACCTGATGTCAAAGTTATTTCCCAATAGAATACCTCGTTCATCAGATTCAAGCTCTTCTGAAAGAGATCCTCCTTCAGGAACAAAGATATCGTCAGGAGATGCAACATTCACCTGTATTCTGCTTATCTTGAGAACACCAGAGTCTGTGTCATCAGCAGTTATGCTTACCTTTGCATCAGACAATGTCTCTGAACCCACTTCAAGAGAACCTGAACCTTGAGCTGTGCTGGTGTAGTCAGAATCTGTCAACACCATCTTGTCTGCTCCCAGATAGAATTCTGTGAAATCACGAAAACCACTGAATCCATCCTGAACAAGAGCTTCTCTAACACCTATCTCAGTTCCATCATCAAGAACATATGTCTCACCTGCTGCAATGCTGTCTGTAATCTCAGTTGTTCCATCATAAGTCACTGTAAACTTGACTTTTGTAATACCTGATATAGTTCCTATATATGATGCGGTTACATCATATTCCTTGTTGTTCACAGTTATTGTCTTTGTAGCGCCTTCTTCAAGAGTTTCAGATGCCTCTCCGCCCAAAATTTCAAGAGTTATGTCATCAGCATCTGTATCGACTTCTGCTCTGGTTATTGTATATTGCTTGCCCATTATAGTAATGGATCTATCCTGAATATCTTCAAGATTGTTTTCACTGTCTATGTCTGACTCAAGAGGCGTGGAAAACTCAAGGTTATACGTATATAGTGTTTCTTCGTCTGCTATAGTCAGATAGTTTGCAAATTCATCCCTGTCGCTGTCCTCTACAAAATCAATTTTCAATCCTGCATTAGCCGGAAACTCTATGTATTGATTATATGCAAAAGTTCCTTTTGAGTTTCTTACAGAACCTGACTCAAGCGCATTTAGGTTTGAATCTATATATACTTCCTTGACATTACCAAGATATTCTCCTATCTCAAAAATATCTGAAGCAGTCTCTGCCTTTGCGCTGTCTCCCACAACAACCACAGATCCTGAACCGTCTCCGTCAACAGGAACATTCATTTCATACTGAAGTCTTGTAGCTACATCTATTGCTCCAATCACATCAGGCACTTGAGCATTTTCCCCTACAACAATCCATGAATTGTAAGCGCCCTCTTCAACAAATGGCTTTGGGAAATTAGCCAGGTCAGGCTGTGCAGCTGCTCCTAATATAGTTGAGCCCATAACTGCAACACCAGCTCCTAATGCGATAATCTTATTTATTGCTTTTTTTACGTTCATAGCAAATCACCTTTTGGCGCTTTTCTAGATTGAAAACGCCTATGATATGCTAGGATCAGTGCTTTTAAAAGCATAATTCAAAAATAGTCACTCACAAGTTAATAAATAGTTAAAGCGTTGTAAAAGAATAGTTAAAAAATAGTTAAAATAACGACGAGAACAAGAAAAACTCAGTTTAATATATTAAGCATCTTTATTGTAGCTTCTATTGCCGCCAAGAGCTGGTCTGAATCAACACCGCGGGTCTTGAAAATTTTTTCTCCTGTATTCCAGGTTATTATGGTCTCAACCAGTGCAGAGGTTTTTCCACCAGGAGGAATTCTTACAACATAATCTACGAGTTCAGGCACCTGGAAATCATCTTCTTCAAAGATGCGCTTTATAGCATTCATAAATGCATCATATTGTCCATCTCCAATTGCATTTCCTCTTTTTTCTTTTCCTTCTATCTCTATTATGACTCTTGCTTCAGGCGAAAATCCCCTTTCGATCCTGAACTCATAATCAAGAATTTTTACTTTTTCTCTTGCTGGCTTTCCTATAACATCTGCAACTATAAGTGGAAGATCTTCTGAAGAGATTGCTTCTTTTTTCTGCGCAAGAGACTTTACTTTTTCAAGAACGAGCTTTTTTTGCTCTTTTGTAAGGTCTGAGTCAAGGTCTATTTCTTTAAGGTTCTGGTCTATCGATGCGATTCCTGAGGTTTTTCCAAGACTATATTTTCTTTTGCTTCCAAAACGCTCAGGATTAATAAGCGTGCAATATAAACCTCCTTTTTTATCTCCATCAGCATGGACTCCGCAGTTTTGCGTAAAGACATGTTCTCCGACAACAGGCATATTCTCAGGTATCCTTATACCTGAAAATGTCTCAACAAGCTTGCTTGCTGGTATAAGCTCTTTTTCATCTATGTTGGCCATATAATCTGAAAGATCATTAACTGCAACAACCAATGAAGCAAGCTTTGTGTTTCCTGTACGTTCTCCAAGTCCATTTATGGTAGTATGAAGACCATTTGCTCCTGCTTTAAGGGCAGCAAGAGAATTAGAAACAGAGATGTCATAATCATTATGGCCGTGAAAATCAAACCAAGCAGAAGGAAATTTTTCTTTGATATCTTTTACATATTCATACGTTTTGTCATAATCAAGTATTCCAAGAGTATCTGCAAGCATTATTCTTTTTACACCAAGTTGTATGAGGTTTTCAACAAGATAGAAAACATAATCTTTTGAATCCTTCATTCCGTTTGACCAGTCTTCAAGATAGACATTGATACGCATGTCATTTTTTTCTGCAAATTTGAAGATTTTCTTTATATCTTCAACATGTTCTTCTTTTGTCTTTCTTATCTGATTTTCCAGATGCCTTAAAGATCCTTTGGTAAGAAGATTTATTGTTCTTGCTCCTGCCTTATAGATCCATTCAATAGATCTGCAGTTGTCAACAAAACCAAGAACTTCAATTTTGTCGAGTTTTCCAACAGAATCAGCCCATCGCGATATCTTTTTTACAGCAGTGAACTCGTCTTCTGCAATCCTTGCAGATGTTATTTCAATCGAATCAACCTTCACCTTTTCAAGCAGATACTTTGCGATAGAAAGCTTCTCTTCTGTACTGAAAGAAACTCCTTCTGTCTGTTCTCCATCCCTTAAGGTTGTGTCCATTATGTGGATCTTTTTTTTGGTTTCCATTGTTTAAAAGAAAAATCAAGAATCAGTTTAAATTTAAAAAACTTTCATCAGTCTTGATAACAAATAAATTAACTACTAAACAGGTGTAAAAAACAAACATTTATAAATAAAACTAATCTTCTTTAATACATGGCAAAGATATCTATCGAAAACATCGATGAAATCAAAGTAAATGTCATTCCTGTCGAAAGACGTTTTGATTCTGAAGGAGAGCTTGCAATAGATGAAAGAATAAGACAAATATATGAAGACAATAATTATGATCTTCGCCCCAAAACATCTGAAGAAGCAGATGCCAGAGGAGAAAAACATTTCAACGGTCTTATGAGTTCTGCACCGAAAATTCAATCTTACCCTGTAAACGGAAAAAACTTCGTTACAGTCGATATTGCCCCTACAAGATATCTTATAGGCCAGGCAATGAGAGATTATGTAAAAGAAAATGAAGTATCTGAAAAAGAAGTTCAAAAAATAAGTCCAGACATGACAGGTGTTTCTCTTATCGTTCCTGTAAAAATTAATGGTGATTACTATCTATTATCACAGGTCAAAGGAAAAGCTCTTGGTTCAGGACAAATCCATGCTGGACTTGTTGCAGGAAATGTTGATGCAAAATATCTAAACCAGCCTGATCCACTTATAACAACACTACAAAACGAATGTTCTGAAGAACTTGGACTTAATCTAAGTTATCTTGATTCAACTTCATTCATATTCCTGATTGATGAAAGAGAGACAGGCCAGGTAAACTTCGCATCAGTTGCAATGAATGCTGATGTTCAAGAAATACTTACTGCTTATGAGTCAATGACAAGACAAAAACTAAAAAAAGATGAAAAATTGGAAGTCATGGGATTAGCCAATCTTCCTGTTGCAGGAATATCATTAACACCTCTTGAAAATGGCTCGTCTGGAGTAAAAGACATTACATGTTATATGCCGTCTTCAGAAGGCCTTGTCAAACTAGTTGAAGAAAGAGGTGTACGCCCGTATACATCTGCCACCATAGATTATGTTTCTGAGCCAAAAAACACAAGATTCCTTCTTGAAAAGGCAGGATATTAGATTTGTTTTATCCTATATATCTCCTTTCTTAATGTGTCAAGATAATCTTTGCTTTGTTCTCTTAATAATTTATTGTTCTGCATAAGAACGCATGCACGATTAAAATATTTTCCAGCGGTAACAGTATCTGATTCTGAAAGATATTTCTCAACATCTGCGAGATTTTCTACAAGCTTTATGTCCTCATCTGATATTGGACTTATTCCCCAGGAAACAAGAAGTTCAAGTCCTCTTGGATTTTTTTCGATCAGTTTCCATATTTTTTCATCCATCTGGTCCTCCATCTGGACCGAAAAAGATATCAATTCGCGTAAATCATGTAAGAATTCATTTTCGGCCCAAAACTTTTGTTTTTAGCAGCCGAAAAATGAATAGTCAAACCCAAAAAAATACTGAAAAGTAAAGAAAAACTTCTCAAAAATTACAAACAAGTCTTTTAAGATCAGACTATCCATATAAATAATAATGACACAATTATATAAAAAGATTTCTAGAAATAGGCTGAGAAAACCCTTATGAGTTTAAATGGAATCATGATATATCCTCAATAAAGAAAAATAAAAAAACCTGCCGGAAAAGAAAAAATTCCTTTGGTGTCTGTGTGGCGAAGGATGAGGAATTTAGCATAACATTCCCGGCAGGGTGAAAATGAATTCTAGTAACCTAAAGCTTCATTGTATTCTGAATCGATAAGAGCTTTTTCGGCCATGTTAGGAGGACTTTGCTTTTTATCTCTTGAAGCTTCAGGTTTTGAATATTTGTTTATTACCAACTCGCCTATCTTAGTCACAGACAAGAGCTTATTTCTGCCATCTTTTCTTACAACAAGCATGCCTTTCTCGACAAGCTCATTTATCCTTGATTGTACTGTAGGAAATGTCAGATGAAACTCTTTTTTGATGTCTGAAAATGTGGTCTCAAGGCCTTTTATCTTTCTTCCTTCAGTGTAAAGCAAGACTTTCACGAGGTCTTCATCTATCTCTTTTGCATAGTCCCTCTGCTCCTTAAGCCTAAATAAAAGGAATAGAGATGCTGCAAGAGATATGCCTGAAAATCCTACAAGCAATATTACCGAAAACAAAAGATAATCTTCTTTATCTTCTATATCTGAAACCTTTGATTCAATCTTTGGCTCCAGATCATCCTTAAGTTCTCTTATAAGTACAAGCATCTCTGAAAGGACAGCTTCTTTTTTGTTTTCTATAGATAATACCTCCGGATGTTTGGGTTCTGATCTTAGTATCCTTCTTGAAAGCGAATCATACTCAAAGAAGTTTGCGATCAGATAGGCATTCTTTTCTTTCATGGAATCATCCCTAAGCATCAGGTCAAGCATTGCGCTTTCAAGCCTGAATCTCTGTGAGATAGAATCATATTCTGAAAGATATCCTGAAGTAGCATTGCCTTTATAATAATCATCAGTAATCTCATCAGATCTCAAAAGAAAATCATAAAGATTCATAAGCCTGTCTTCTGATTCGTACAGAGTACCATCTAGAGATTCTCTTTCATCATACAGGCTTGCTGAAGCGCGATATAAGTTTATGCTCAAAATAAGAAAAACAAGGCACACAGCAACAATCGCATATTTCAACTTTGATACGCTAAATCCTTCTGCCATACACCCAAATAAGATGATTCTGTTTATAAATTCTGTATTTATCTTAGGTTTTTGCCTAAAAATCGCTTAAAAAAGCAAAAGTTCAAGAAAATTACTGCGTATTATCGCCTGAAATATTTATTATCTCATCGCCTGGATTCCATTCAGCAGGACACATTGTTCCCTCGAGATCGTATGTTAGTTGAGCTGCTTCAAGGGTCCTTATTGTTTCTGCAATAGATCGTCCTACATTATCTTCGTTTATCTCCATCGCAATAACCTCTTTTTCAGGATTGAAGATAAAGGTTGATCTCATGGCGAGCCCTGTTTTATCAGAAAGAACACCAAATTTTCTGCTCACATCTTTGTCAGGATCAGAAAGCATAGGATACTTGATTCCGGAAAGCATAGGTGTTGAATTAACCCATTCTTCGTGCATTTCAGCAGTATCTGTGCTTATAGTTATCACTTCAGAACCCAGATCCCTTATCTCATCATACCTTTCTGCAAGCTCGGCAAGTTCAGTCGGGCAGACATGAGAGAAATCAGCAGGATAAAAAAATATTATCGTCCAGTTTGAAACTATGTCTTCTGAGGAAAATTCAGTTATATTGCCGTCAACAAAAGCAAGCTCTGAAAAATCAGGCATTTTTTCGCCTATGATAAGCAGATCATTTCGTCCAAAATCTAGGTTCAAAGAAGAAGGATCCATAGGAAATGCCAAAAGATATATTATAAAAATCTGAAGAAGGACAATAAGCCCTAAAGTTAAAAGAATACCTGTTTTTGTTCTCATAACGTGCAGAAAACTGGTTTTTATTATTAAGTTTTTGTTTGTGGATAAAGTGACAAATCAATTAAAACAAAGAATATTAATAAATGATGTGATTAACAAGAATAAAGATGGAAAACATAGCAATATTGATTGGCAAAGAATCTGAAGATGAATCTGCCAAAGAAAACTATGACCTTATAATGGGCTCAAGGTTTTATTCTATAATTTATGACCACTCTTTTGAAAAAAAACAATATTACAAAACTCTTTGCAAAAGATTTGCTGAAAAGATCGCGAACAGAGTAAAAGAATCTGACGAATCTGCATTAGGCTATATTATTATAAATGGATATAAGATAAATCATGAAACAAAAGAACCAGAAAAAATAGTAAAACTAGATGACATAGTACTGGAACAGTTTAAACAAAGCCTGATCTCAGAAATAAATAAGTCAAACAAAGAACTGGCATTTGAACATCCATCAATAAACTGATAAAACAGTGGTTTTATATATAATCCAATAACTTATTCTCGAATGAAAAAAGGATCAGGTTTACTGTTATCATTAGGAATTGCAGGCTTTGCCGCTGGGTCATTCTATCTGATAAGCGAAGGAGCAAACCAATATGTAAGAAAGCAGGAAGAGGAAATTTTTGATTTAGTAAAAGAATATCAGATGGGGATATATGAAAGTTATGGGCTTATTCTTGATCAGATAGAAAACAGAAATTATGAAACTGCAAGAAGAATGCTTGAACTGTACATGAATAGCCTGGAAAAAAGCTTGTATGACAACAAAAAGCAAGATAATCTTCCTCCTGAAATAGAACTTCCGCTTGAGGATCAGATAAATATCTAAACCAACAACCAAAACCAATAAATAGTTCAGCATCATTTAAACAATTATGATGCATAAGACTTCATTTTTTAAAAAAATAGATTTTAAGACTTTGATATTCTCAATAGTTATCTGTCAGCTTGCAGGGGTAATAGGATCAATATTTACAGCTCCAAGCATAGATACATGGTACAAGACATTAGAAAAACCATTTTTCACACCCCCAAACTGGCTTTTCGCTCCAGTCTGGATATTGCTTTTTTTTCTGATGGGCATATCATTATATCTTATCCTTAAAGAAAAAAAGAATGAATTTGCTTTACGGTTTTTTTTCATACAGCTTGGGCTTAATACCTTGTGTAGTATTCTTTTCTTTTGACTTCAATCACCGGTGATCGCATTTGTAGATATAATACTTCTCTGGACATTTATACTTCTTACAATTATTTCATCATATAAGATAAACAGATGGGCTGCATTTATTCTTATACCATATATCTTATGGGTATCTTTTGCATCTGCATTGAATATTGCGATCGCATTTTTGAACTGAATCAATTTCAACAAGATTTTTATACATGTGTCCTTAATTAAAGTTTGATGAATCAAAAACTTGGCCTGAAGGCTGCTTCGTGGGCATCTATTATCGATGCAGCAACACTCATTCCACGAAACATTGGAATATACAGAATACTTGCACTGTTTGGAGTAATAACACAACAGATTGTATCACCCATATTCTACGTAACTCCCATCATGATAAATTTTATTGTACTCATATCTGTTCTTAATGGTTATCTGATAATCGCAAGAGAAAACAAGCTAAAAAATTTCTCAAAATATCTTTATATCTCAATAATAAGTTCTGTTGCAGCATTCATTCTTTCAGAGATTGCTGGTTTTACAGGAAATAATATAATGGAAACAATAGCAGTAACTGCAACAATTATTTCAGGAGTTGCCCTGATCATGTTTGGAAATCAAATGTTCAGGCTTAAAAATAAATTCAAAAATCTTGCAACAGCCATAGGAACATCATATATGATGATAGGACTTCTTTTTGCAACATATTTTCTAAGCAATCTTGCAACTTTCATAGGTGTTGTTTTGGCAACTTTTGAAGCAGTTCTTTTTTTCAAAGCAGCAAAAATGAAATAGAACTTTTTTCAAAAACCACAAGACACTGGACATTCTTAAGGGCAAAATATAAAAACAATCCGAAATTTTTCCGGATTACACATGGAACACAACATAAAGATAAAAGGCGCACGAGAGCACAATCTTAAAAATATTGACGTGGAAATACCAAGAGAAAAGTTCATAGTGATAACAGGACTTTCAGGTTCAGGTAAATCAACGCTTGCATTTGATACTATATATGCAGAAGGCCAGAGAAGATATGTTGAATCTTTGTCTTCATACGCAAGACAATTCCTGGGATTGATGAACAAGCCTGATGTTGATAGTATAGAAGGATTATCTCCTGCAATATCTATTGAGCAAAAGACAACAAGCAAAAATCCCAGATCAACTGTAGGAACTGTTACAGAGATTTATGATTATTTACGGCTTTTATTTGCAAGGGTTGGTACTGCATATTGTCCTGAACACAATATCAAGATCGAATCCCAGACACCTGAAAAGATTGCAGATCAGATTGAAGAAGAGTTCAAGGGAAAGGATGAAAACATAACAATCCTTTCACCTATAGTAAGGCAGAAAAAGGGAACTTATGAAAAACTCATAGAAGACCTGAAAAAAGAAGGCTATTCAAGAGCAAGAGTAAATAAGGAAATAATAAAGACTACAGAGAAACCAAAACTTGAAAGATACAAGAAACACGACATAGAAATAGTAATCGACAGGCTTAATCCAAGCGATCCTGAAAACAGGTCAAGACTTGTTGAAGCAATTGAAAACGCATCACAAAGATCTAAGGGTCTTGTAATAATACTTTCTGAAGATAAAAAAGAGTTTCTTTATTCGTCAAAAATGGCATGTCCTATCTGCGGACTCACATTTGAAGAACTGCAGCCAAGGATGTTTTCATTCAACAGCCCATTTGGTGCATGCGAGGAATGTCATGGTCTTGGAATAAAGATGGATTTTGATCCAGATCTTATCCTTCCTGATAAATCAAAATCAATAATTGACGGAGCAATAGCGCTTTATGGAAAGATGGATATGTCATGGAGACTTCAACAGTTGCAGGAAGTGGGAAAACACTTCAAATTTGACATGTTTACCCCAATATCCTTTTTCTCAGAAAAACAGCTTGATGTTCTTCTTTATGGAACAAATGAACCAATTCAAGGATTTTGGTCTAATGGTGCGAGCATGAACATGGAAAACGGCTGGGAAGGCCTTATACCTCAATCAGAAAGATTGTTCCACCAGACTGAATCAGATTACAGGAAAAGAGAGCTTGAAAAATACATGAGAGTAACACCTTGTCCTTCATGCAAAGGTCAAAGGCTTAAAGAAAAGGTTCTTTCTGTAAAGATAGCAGGAAAATCTATAATTGATTCAACAGAGATGTCGATATCTGAATCTCTTGAGTTTTTCAAAAACCTCAAGCTTGACGATAAAAAAAAAGAGATCTCAATACAGATACTAAAAGAGATCAATGAAAGGCTTACATTTCTTGATCAGGTTGGTTTAGGTTACCTGACTCTTTCAAGAAATGCAGGAACACTTTCAGGAGGAGAAGCACAAAGAATAAGACTTGCAACACAGATAGGATCAAACCTTGTAGGTGTTTTATATATCCTGGATGAGCCATCCATAGGTCTTCATCAGAGAGATAATGAAAAGCTCATAAATACTTTGACAAGATTAAGGGATCTTGGAAACACTCTTGTTGTTGTAGAGCATGATGAAGATACAATAAGAAGCGCAGATCATGTGATAGACATGGGACCTGGCGCAGGTATTCATGGAGGACACATCATAGCTGAAGGAACTCCTAAAGAAATTGAAAAAAATACTAAATCTATAACAGGCGATTATCTTTCTGAAAGAAAAAAGATTGATCTTCCTAATAAAAGGCGTCCTGCGAAAGATTTCATGCATGTGAAAAAAGCAAGACAGCATAATCTGAAAAATATTGATGTGAAATTCCCGTTAAGAACACTTACTGTTGTCACAGGTGTTTCCGGCTCAGGAAAGTCAACATTAACTAATGAAATCCTGCATAAGGGTCTTATGAAAATGCTTCATAATTCAAAAGAAAAACCAGGTGAACATGATTCTATCGAGTTTGATTCAAAAGTAGATAAGGTTATCGAAATAGATCAAAGTCCTATCGGAAGAACCCCGAGAAGCAATCCTGCAACTTATACAAAACTTTTTGATGAGATAAGAAAGATATTTGCAGACACAAAAGAGGCAAAAATCAGAGGATATAAGCCTGGACGATTCTCTTTCAACGTAAAGGGCGGAAGATGCGAGGCCTGCCAGGGCGATGGTGTCATAAAAATCGAGATGAATTTCCTCCCTGACGTATATGTCGAATGTGAAGAATGCAAGGGAAAAAGATATAATAAAGAAACCCTTGAAGTAAAATATAAGGGGAAATCTATTGCTGATGTGCTTGACATGAGTGTAGAAGAAGCTCACACATTATTTGAAAATATTCCTTCAGCAAGACGAAAGCTTGAGACACTCAAAAAAGTAGGTCTTGAATACATAAAGGTAGGACAAAGTTCTGTCACACTTTCAGGAGGAGAAGCGCAAAGGATAAAGCTTACGAGAGAATTATCCAAAGTAGGAACAGGAAATACTGTGTACATTCTTGATGAGCCTACAACAGGACTTCATTTTCATGATGTGAACAAGCTTATCAGGGTCCTTAATGCTCTTGTCGAGAAAAAGAATACTGTTATCGTAATAGAACACAATCTTGACATAATAAAATCAGCTGATTATATTATCGATCTCGGACCCGAAGGGGGAAACGGCGGCGGAAGAATAATTGCAGAAGGAACGCCTGAAGACGTTGCAAAAAACAAGCACAGCTATACAGGACAATTCCTTAAAAAGATGCTGTAATTTGTGGTCTAATCCAAGCCGAATATGTACAACAATCAAAATGATAAATCTTGAAGAAATACCAAAAAGTCCTGGATGTTATATCTACAAAGATTCAAGAGAAAACATAATCTATATCGGAAAGGCAAAAAACCTGAAAAAACGCGTATCAAGCTATTTCCAGAAAAAAGATAATGATCCAAAGACACAAGCTCTTGTAAAAGCAATTGATTCTGTTGATTTCATCGCTACAAACAGTGAAGTTGAAGCATTGATACTGGAAAATAATCTTATCAAAAAAAACAAGCCAAAATATAACATAGATCTTAAGGATTCAAAACGTTACGCTTATATCCTTCTTACTGATGAAAAATTTCCAAGACTTGTAATTGCGCGCGATGTAATACAAAAAGGAACATATTTCGGCCCATTTGTTTCTGCGCGTGAAAGAGATTATGTGATTGAATTTCTCACACGAAATTTCAAGATAAGAACATGTAAAAAACTTCCAAAAAAGGCTTGTTTGAGATACCATATGAAATGGTGCGAAGCTCCCTGCATCGGAAACGTTACAGAAGATCATTATATGGAAGGAATAGAATATGCAAAAAAAATTCTTTCAGGAAATACTAAAGATGCGATCGATATACTGAAATCAGATATGAAAAAGCATTCAGAAGAACAAAATTTTGAAGTTGCTCTCGATATGAGAAACAAGATTGAGGCATTGATAAGCTTAAATGAAAAACAAAATATGGAAAGGCGAAAGGTCTTTGATGAGGATGTAATAAATTATCACATTGAAAAAGACAAGGTTTACCTGATGGTTTTTAATGTCTACAAGGGCACATTAGCAAATAAGGAAGAATTCATATTCAACCACATCGATGGATTTTTCGAGGATTTCATAAAACAATATTATTCATCAAATAATATCCCCAAAGAGATAATACTTCCTGAAGATATTGATCTTTCTATTGCTGAATACTTGACTGAAAAGCGAGGTTCACAAGTAAGGATAAATATCCCAAAAATAGGTGAAAAGAAAAAACTTCTTGATCTTGTTGAGAGAAATATCAAGCTGACATTTTTCAGAGGTATTGAAAAGGTTCAGAAACTTGGAGAAAAACTAAAGCTTCCTACGCACCCTCATGTCATAGAATGTTTTGACATATCACATCTATCAGGAACAAGCACGGTCGCATCCATGGTACAGTTCAGGGAAGGACGTCCTGACAAGAGCAATTACAGGCGATTCAGGATAAGGACTGTTGAAAATATTGATGATTTCAAGTCAATGTCTGAAGTTGTGCAAAGAAGATACAAAAGACTTAAACAGGAAAATCTTGACATGCCTGACCTTATCATAATAGACGGAGGCAAAGGACAGCTTTCAAGTGCTATAAATGAAATAAAAAGTCTAGGTCTTAATATCCCAACAATATCTATTGCAAAACGTGAAGAAGAGATATTTTTTCCTGGAAGCAGGTTTCCTTTAAAACTTTCAAAAAAGGATACTGCGCTTAAATATATCCAGGAAATAAGAGATGAAGCGCACAGGTTTGCAATAACATACAACAGATTATTAAGAAAAAAGTCATTAACTGAGACGAAAGACGATTAAAATGAACGATAAACACAAGTTCAACCTAAAATCAGAATACAAGCCAAAAGGTTCTCAGCCTAAGGCCATAAAGAAAATAATTGATAATCTGAAATATAACATGAAAAAGCAGACACTTTTAGGTGTGACTGGTTCTGGAAAGACTTTTACCATGGCTCATGTAATAAACAAGATCCAAAAACCCACTCTTGTTCTTGCACATAACAAGACTCTAGCAGCACAGCTATATAATGAGTTCAAAGAACTTTTCCCAGATAATCGTGTTGAATATTTTGTCTCATACTATGACTACTATCAGCCAGAATCATATATTCCTCAAAAAGACCAGTACATAGAAAAGGATGCACAGATCAACCAGAAGATTGAACAGTTAAGGCAGAGTGCAACTGCATCTGTTCTTTCAAGAAATGATACCATAATCGTTGCCTCTGTTTCCTGCATCTATGGTCTTGGAAATCCTGACAATTATAGGAATATGGGTCTTGATCTTGCCAAAGGAGAAAAGATCAAACGTTCTGAACTCATGAAAGGTCTTGTCGATATCCAGTATGAAAGAAACGATACAGAACTTATGCCTGGACGATTCAGGGTAAAGGGAGAAACAATAGACATTATCCCAGGATATTCTGATAACATAATAAGAATAGAACTTTTCGGTGATGAGATCGAAAACATAATGCATGTTGAAAAACAGACAGGAAAAATAACAGACCATATTGAGCATGTTGCGATATATCCTGCAAGACATTTTGTCATCCCTGACAATATCAAGGAAAAAGCAATAGACCAGATAAAAGACGAGCTTAAAGAAAGACTTCCTAAACTTGGTGATCTTGAAGCACACAGGCTGCGCCAAAGAACCATGTATGACATGGAGATGATTGAAGAGACAGGATACTGCAAAGGGATTGAAAATTATTCAAGGCATTTTGATTTCAGGAAACCTGGAGAAAAGCCATATACCTTGATGGATTATTTTCCTGATGATTATCTGCTGTTTATAGATGAGAGCCATCAGACAATACCTCAGCTTCATGGTATGTATAAAGGCGATTATTCAAGAAAAAAATCTCTTGTAGAATATGGCTTCAGGCTTCCAAGTGCATTTGACAATCGACCTCTTAAATTTAATGAATTTGAGAAATATATGAAACAGGTTGTCTTTGTATCTGCAACACCAGGACCATATGAAGATCAAAAATCAGAAGATGTTGTAGAACAGATAATAAGACCTACAGGTCTTGTTGATCCAGTAGTTGAAGTAAGACCTATTTCAGGACAGATAGATGATATAAAAAAAGAGATTGAAAAAACAATTGCGAAAAATAATCGTATTCTTATAACAACGCTCACAAAGAAACTTGCAGAAGAACTGACTGATTTTTTAGGACGTGAAAAGATCAAGACAAGATATCTTCATTCAGATATCGATACGCTTGAAAGAAGCGAGATCATAAGAGAGTTAAGGTTGGGAGTGTTTGATGTTCTTGTAGGGATCAATCTATTAAGAGAAGGTCTTGACATCCCCGAAGTTGGTTTTATTGCAATACTTGATGCTGACAAGGAAGGTTTTTTAAGAAACCACAGGAGTTTGATCCAGACAATAGGACGCGCTGCACGAAATTCTGATTCAAAAGTTGTTTTATATGCTGATAAGATGACTGATTCTATGAGAACAGCGATAGATGAGACTAAAAGAAGAAGAAATCTTCAGATAGAATTCAATAAAAAACATGGTATTGTTCCACAGACTATTGTAAAAGGGATCAGAGAGAAACAGGTTGAAATAAAAGATACAAAACACATTCCTAAATCAGATATTCCAAATCTGATAGTTGAACTGGAACAAGACATGAAAGAAGCAGCAGAAAGACTTAATTTTGAAGAAGCTATAATGCTTAGAGATAAGATAAAACGGTTGAAGGAACGTGTTTGATCAAATCACCAAAACATTTAAAAACTAATTCTTAAAAACCTTTTTAAATAACCTTTGATTCATTTTTCAAATTACAATGGTGGATGTAGCGTAATGGTAGCGTGGAAGCCTGTGGAGCTTCAGGACCGGGTTCAATTCCCGGCATCTACCCTCTCCTTTTATATATGAAAAGATAATTAACAATTCTTGATAAAAATGAAATTAACACTCCCTAAAGGCACAAGAGATTCTCTTCCTGAAGAAAAAATAGGAAAACAAAAACTCATGGATGATCTGAAAACAATCTTTGAGCTTTATGGTTATTCTCCTATAGATACGCCTGTTATTGAACGATTTGATGTCTTGGCATCAAAATATGCAGGCGGAGCAGAGATCTTAAAAGAAACTTTCAAGCTTAGTGATCAGGGAAAAAGAGAATTAGGACTAAGATATGACCTGACTGTTCCTTTTGCAAGAGTTGTCGGAATGAATCCTGATCTGAAGATGCCTTTTAAGCGATACCAGATCGATAAGGTCTGGCGTGATGGTCCTGTTGGTCTTGGAAGATACAGAGAATTTTGGCAGTGTGATGTTGATCTTGTGGGAACAAAATCAATGATGGCAGATGCTGAAGTTTTAGCGATTGCAAAAAAAGCAATGGAATCATTTGGCCTTAAGTGCAGGATAAATGTTAATAACAGAAAAGTTTTGAATGGATTGCTTGGTTCATTCGGAGTAAAAACACGCGATGAAAAGATAGACATAATACTTACTATAGATAAGATCAAAAAGATATCTGATAAGGAGTTTGCAAAAGAACTTTCTCTAAAAGGTCTTGATTCAAAACAGATCAAAAAAATAAAAGAAATATTTTCTATTGAAGGAAGCAACAAAAAAAAGCTTGAAGCGGTCTCAAAAGAGATAACTGATCAGGAAGGAAAAGAAGGAGTTAAAGAATTAGAAGAATTGTTTGGTCTTCTTGACTCATACGGCATAACGAATTATGATCTTGAACTATCTTTATCAAGAGGTCTTGCATTCTACACAGGAACTGTTTTTGAAACATTTTTAGTAAACAATGAGATCAAATCAGCTGTTGCATCCGGCGGACGTTATGATGATATAATACCAAAGTTTCTTGATTCAAAAATGGACTTTCCTGCAGTCGGCATATCTTTTGGGCTTAACAGGATATATGATGCTTTAAAAGACAAGGAAAAGGCTGCAAAAAAGACTGTTACAAAGGTATTTGTTGTTCCGATAGGATTAGATAAAAAAGCAATATCTATCGTTGAAAAATTAAGAGAATCTGGAATTAATTCTGAGATTGATCTTACAGGAAGAGGGATAAGCAAGAATTTAAAATATGCAAATTCAAAAGGCATTCCCTATGTACTCATTGTTGGAGAAAACGAACTGAAAGAAAGCAAGTTTAAGCTCAAAGACATGATTTCTGGAGAAGAAAAAACGCTTTCTCTTGATAGCATAATATCTAAAATTAAAAAATAATAATTCTTAGTTCAGGTCATATTCAAAAACCGATACGCCTTTTGTTATCAATTTTGCAATGATTGAGTTTCCCAGATATTCCTTATCATAACCTGGTTTTGAGAATCTTATTCCTATCTGCCTTTTGGACATTGGAGAATATAGTTCAAGCCAGACACTGTCTTTTAAATGTGCGTTTGAAAATGACGTGTCATGTGTGTTCCTGAAAGATAATGGTGGAAACTCTACTGAAGATATTCTTGCGAAAACACCATCTGCCGAAACCTTATTTTCTTTCATATAATTATCCAAGAAAGACCCAACAGAATCAATTGTATATTCTCTTCCCTGGTTTATTTTTGGTAAAACTGATTCAAGTTCATTTTCTTCTGCAAGAGCTAAATTATCTATAGACATAAATATCACCCCTTCAAAAAATCAAGATGAAAATCTATATAAACATTAGCTTTAACAAATCTGGCAAACTCAAAAAAAGAGTCTCAATCGATAGTATTATGGAAAATAAGGACTTATGAAATTAACAATAATCCTGAGAATCAAGTCATTTTTGAAGAAAATGAACGCCGATACCAAAATGGCACAAGGACTGGGATTAGTTTGCTTTGCAAAAGCAAAGGAAAATTCGAGGGAAGCTTTGCTTTCCGATGATGTTCAAATTCCAGAATCAAGCCATTTTTGAAGAAAATGGCGCCGAGGCTG
>JBKHIF010000038.1:0-13407 GCA_046538795.1 Candidatus Woesearchaeota archaeon
ATGATGTTTTAGCGCAACTTGAAAATCTAGAAAAACAGCTTAAGAAATATGAGAAATTAAAACATCTTGGAAAAGAAACAGAACATCTTGCTGAAAAGGTAAAACACACTCTTAAAAGAAAAGGACAAAAGGTAATTGATGAAATTAAAAAGCTTAATCTCAATAAAACACCTTCTGAGATCCAGAAACAGATTACAGATAGGTTAATGCATATAATTGAAGCAATAGAAGAATTCTATAAAAAATGTGAAAAATACTACAAGACTGCAGAAGAAATCCAAAAGAAGATTGCTATCTGATCACCAAAATGTCTAAAGATGATTTTCTCACAGAAAAAGAAGCAATAGATCTTCTGAAAAAACATTCTAAAGGAGATGAAAAAGCCTTCACTCTTGTCTATGAGCACTCAAGGGCTGTAAAAGAACTTGCATTAAAGACCTGCAAAAACCTTAAGCCTGAAATCAAGATAGATATCCACCTAATAGAGATAGGCTCTATTTTGCACGACATAGGGCGTTTTGATTGTCCACCAGGAAAAGAGAGCATAAAACACGGCATAACAGGATCTAAGATTCTTCTTAAAGAGAACCTGCCAAAATGCGCAAACATAGCAGAAAGACACACAGGCATAGGAATAACAAAACAAGACATAATATTGCAAAAGCTCCCTCTTCCTGTCAAGGATTATGTTCCTGAAACAAACGAAGAAAAGATAATCTGCTATGCAGACAACAGGATAAAAGGAACAGAGGTCATGGATGAAAATTATGTTGTTGAGCGTTTTTCAGAAGAAATAGGACCTGAATATGGGGAAAGAACAAAAAACTTCCATGAAGAGATAAGAAAAATGATGAAACAATAATAAAAATAATAATAATAATAACTTATTTTTACTCCACAGCCTGGACTTCTTTCACCTGAGGAACTTCTTCCACAATAGCATGCTCAACGCCCAATTTAAGCGTGTATATTGCATGAGGACAATGACCACATGCCCCGGTAAGACGAACCTTTACGATACCATCGTCAAAACCAACATATTCAATGTCTCCGCCGTCAGCCTGAAGAGCAGGCCTTATCTTTTCAATAACTGATTTAATCTTATCTTCCATATTATCAACCATTTTTTTATACCTCAAACCCATTCAGCCTGATTTAAAAAACATATCTTTAACTATCTTTTCTTGCTCAATAATTTAGTCAATTCTTCACTGAATGACTTAAGATCTGTAAACTCTCTATAGACTGACGCAAACCGTATATATGCAATCTTATCAGTCTCTTCAAGCTTTTTCATTACGATTTCACCAACTACAGAACTTGGAATCTCTGAAGAATTCCTGCCTCTTAATTCAGATTCGATCTCAGCCATCATCTTTTCGATATCTTCTGTTGATACCGGACGTTTTTCACAGGCTCTCTTGATTCCAGAAAGAAGTTTGTTACGGTCAAACGACTCTCTTCGTCCGTCTTTTTTTACGATCATTATGTTCGTATCTTCAACAGTTTCATATGTAGTGAAGCGTCTGTTGCATTTTAGGCATTCACGCCGTCTTCTTGTAATTTCCTGATTCTCTCCAGTCTCTCTCTTATCGATAACCTTTGATTCTTCATAAGCGCAGTATGGGCATCTCATAAAATAATGTACATTTCGAGAATTATTTAAAGGTTTTGAATGGTCTTTGAAAATCTAAAGGTAAAAACAGCAATAATGCGTGAAAATAATGATTTTTTGAAAAGGTTTCCTCTAAGCCCATCATTTATGTTTTTGAAATGCGTGTGAACAAGAAAATTGCTTGCTTTCTGGCTGAGTCTTATATTATGGCTTATCTTTCTTATGAAATTATCTGAATAACCAAACCTTCCCAGAGAAGATAAAACCTGCTTAATAGTAAAGCCTGAAGCAGAGATTATCCTGATTTTCTTTATGATTGTATATATATTTGAATTTGGGTAAATCAGGAAAGACTCGCGTATCATGTTATCAAGCTCATTTTCAATCTCCCTGAAAGAAGAATTCACCATATGGAAATCCCATCCATGATCAAGAAGCACCTGTTTTATCTTGAGATCAGAATAATCATAATAAGCGATTATAGAGAATAATTTTTTAAGATTATGTATAAGAAAATCAATATTTTTGTGCGGAGTATCAAGCCCGATGTCGTCCATATAATATTGTATGCTTTTTTTCATGCTCTCTTCTGAAAACAATAAGGGAAGCGAAAAATATGAACATTCTCTTATCTTTGATATGGTTTTTCGTCCACGCATGAGTCCTGTATAGCTCAGGATGCTGTCATAACCTTTTAGTCTTATATAAAGTGGTTTTTCATCTATCCTTGTTTCTCTGAAAACACTGAACATTTCTTTTTCATTTCTGGAATAAAATGATGCATAGATATTTGCAAAGATTGCAAAAACACCCAATAAAATTGCTGCAAGGATTATATGAAGACTGTAATCCCATTGCATGATAACCCCATATGCATAGCTTAAACTATTAAAAAAATTATTGAAATATATTTCCATGTTTGAAAAAGATGATTGAAACATATTTGACTCCTGTTTTTCAAAGTAAAACCTAAAACAGGATCACCTGCCTCAGGAGAACATGTAAACTCTTTTTTGGTTCACAAGGTCAGGAACAACTATTGAGATTGTCCTTGGAGTTCCTGATTTAGGAACAAGACGCACATCCATCTCTTCATCTTCATGTATTGCATGCGGAGCGACAAGCGCAAGCTTTACCACATCTCCTCTCTGAAGATATCCTTCAAGATACTTGCTTGATTTCATAAGGTAATCAACAGAATATGCACCCTGCTCAAAAGCAGTACCCTCACCTACTATCATAAGAGTGTTAGTATCAAGTCTTCCTGCTGTAGTACTGTATCCGACCAGACTTAATGTTCCATAAGCTACTCCATCACCATCTTCTATCCTTGAATTAAATGTCCTGAAATGTACTGGGGATGATTCTGACGCAGATGATATATTCTGGTTTGATCCAGAATCAAAAGATAGACGTACAAATGAAAGGAAGGAATTTGATGAATTAGATATATTGAATCCAATGTGGGTCTCATTGACAAAAGCATAATAATCAACCTGATCATCACCTGAGAAGTCAACAATATAATTGTCCAACGCAAACCAGGTCGTATTATCTATATTAGTTGGATCACCATCTATAGCAAGGTCATGTATCCTTTCTCCATATACAGAGTCTATTGAAGTTGTAGCAGTATCTATCTCTAAAAGCAGATCCTTGAATTTAAGGGCATCAGATCCTGGCGCAAGCTTCATCTTCATATAGAATGACTCAAGCGTCTTATCTGATCCGTCTTCTCCATAGACAAGAATTGTTGAAATGCCTGTACCAATCTCCTGTTTTGCCTTTTCTCCTGTGAGAAGAGCCTTGTTTTGAAGAGCAGTCGCAGTCTGAATGATTACTCCTGCAGCAATAGCTGCAACAACTATCATTGCGATAAAGACTATCAGTGTTCCAATTGCCATGTCAGCTTTCTTGTTTTTCATTTTTTTCATAAGCATAAAACATCACCGTAAAAATCATTAGTATCATCTAACTATGAAAACATATATACTCTTTTTTGATTGACAAGATCAGGAACAACAATTGAAACTGTTCTTGGAGTTCCTGATTTAGGGACAAGACGCACATCAATTTCTTCATCTTCATGTATTGCATGCGGAGCGATAAGCGCAAGCTTTACTACATCTCCTCTCTGGAAATATCCTTCAAGATACTTGCTTGATTTCATAAGGTAATCAACAGAATATGCACCCTGCTCATAGGACGTTCCTTCGCCTATGATAACTAAAACCTCATCGTCAAGGACACCTGCTGTGCTTGTTTTTCCTACAACACTTGCAGTTCCGTACTTGGTTGTTCCATTTGTTATGTATGAATTGAACGTGCTAATCTCAACAGGATTTGCAGTACTTGCTGATGAAATATCTCCTGAAACCGACAATGCAAGCGAAGCCATGATTCTTGAAGAGACAGATCCGTTTGAGATGTTGAAAAGCAAGGAGTTTCCATTTAATCTTACATAATCAACAAAATCATCATTATTAAGGTCAACTATATAATTGTCAAGAGCAACATAATCAGAATCAAGATTTCTTAGTCTTTCTCCATATATAGCATCAACCGATGAAGTTGGAGTATCAACTTCAAGGAGTAGATCCTTGAATTTCAGCGCATCTGAACCCGGAGCAAGCTTCATCTTTATATAGAATGACTCAAGCGTCTTATCAGAACCATCTTCTCCATAGACAAGAATTGTTGAAATGCCTGTACCGATTTGCTGTTTTGCCTTCTCGCCCGTAAGAAGAGCCTTGTTTTGAAGAGCTGTCGCAGTCTGGATGATTACTCCTGCAGCAATAGCAGCTACAACAATCATCGCGATAAATATTATCAATGTTCCTATAGCCATGTCAGCTTTTTTGTTGTCCATCATGATTCTCTCCTCGAGATTGCAATATATTAGTATACTTTTTAGTATATTAGGGTATCACACATATATAAAGGTATCGTTTGATTTTATAAACAAACCAAAATACATATGTTTTTTCATCGAGAAATAAAGAATACAACTGCTATCTAATCTTAAAAAAGGAGTGTTTGCTTGTTGAATTTTCTAATTGAAAACTATCAACCTAAATGTCGAAGTATTGCCTAAAAAGGGTACTCTTTTAGCAAAACCTCTTTGCTAGTTCTCAATAAGAACAAGACAAAGCAAAATCACATCTTTTCAGGAACTTCTATTCCAAGAAGAGCAAGTCCATTAAGGATGACTTGTCTTACAGAATTTATCAGATAAAGACGAGCATTAATTATTTGTTTATCCTTTTCCTTCAATATTGGATACTTATGATAATAGGTATTGAAACTCTGAGAAAGCTCAACCAGATAATTGCATATCAAAGAAGGTCTGAATGAATCAGAAGATTCTCTTATCACTTCAGTAAAGGCCGATAGTTTCTGGGCGATCTGCTGTTCATTTTCATTATACAACGAAAAATCAGGACTTGTTATCTTTATGCCTTTGTCTTTTTTATCAAGGATGCTTTTTATTCTTACTGCAGCATATTGCACATAAGGACCTGTTTCACCTTCAAAAGATATAGATTCTTTAGGATCATATGTCATATCTTTCTGAGGATCTATTCTTAGCATGAAGAATTTTAGTGCTGCAACAGCAATTTTATGAGATCTATTCTTAAGTTCTTTAGAGCCTATGTTGGGATCTCTTTTTGTTATTTCTTCAGAAGCCAGGTTTTCCATCTCAAGTATTAAATCATCGGCATCTACAACTTTTCCCTCCCTTGATTTCATCTTGCCTTCAGGGAGATATACCATGCCATAGCTCAGATGGTGGCATTTTCCTGCCTTGTTTTCTCCAATAAGATCAAGTATTGCAAAAAGCTGCTTAAAATGAAGTATCTGCTCTGAACCAACAACATATACAGATTCATCAAGATCATAGTCGCTGAATTTCTTAAGGGCAAGAAATATATCCTGAGTCATATATACAGATGTGCCATCAGATCTAAGAAGAACCTTATCAGGAATTTTATACTTCTCTTCCAATGGAGCATATATTGCACCGTCTTTCTCATATAGCTTTCCTTTTTTAAGCGCAGTCCTTACAATATCCTTGCCATTTTTATATATGTCAGATTCATAATAATATTTATCAAAGCTTATGCCTATGTTTTCATAGGTTTTTTCAAATCCAGAGAGAACCCAGGAATTCATCTTTTTCCATAATTTCACAGTTTCATTGTCTCCGTCTTCCCACTTTTTAAGCATATCCTGAGCTTCTTTGTTCAAATCGTCAGTTTCATTTTTTGCAAAAAGAACATACATTTCTCCCACAAAATGATCGCCTTTCTGACCCTTCTTTTCGGGGTTTTCGCCTTTTTTCTCAGCCCATTTTCTATATGCGAGCATTGATTTGCATATATGTATTCCCCGATCGTTTACAAGACACGACTTGATCACCTTGTTTCCCATTGCCTGCTTTATCTTAGATACTGAATCTCCTAAAAAGCAATTTCTAAGATGTCCTAGGTGAAGAGGCTTATTTGTGTTTGGTGAAGAAAACTCTATCATCATCTTATGAGGTGTCTTTTTCTTAATCATCCCAAAAGAATCTTTTTCAGAAATTATGCTTTCAAGAACCTCTTTTGCAAGTATCTCCTTATTGATAAAAAAATTAAGATAAGGGCCTGTTGCTTTCACTGAAGAAATATATTTTCCAGGTTTGATTTTTTCAGAGATTTCATTAGCAATTACCTGAGGTGATTTTCTAAGTTCTTTTGCAAATATGAAACAGGGAAGGGCAAAGTCTCCTAAAGAATCATCTTTTGGCTTTTCAAGCATGTCTTTATCGACATTTATGTCAGGAATATCCCGTCTGAAAATATCAAGTATCTTTTTTTTAAAATCAGTAGGCATTTTATGTTCACTTCAAGATCATTTGGGAAATTATTTATAAATATTTTGAAAAGCAAGCCTTAGCAAAGAATAATTATTCATCAACCTTGTACTTTAAAAGGCTGAAACTTGGATAAGGCAGATTATCATGAAGGTTTACAAGATCTATTAGAAAAGCGATCTCATGAATATTTCCCCCAAGATGCTCTACAAGTGAAGCAGCTGCTCTTATAGTTCCCCCTGTTGCGATAAGATCATCTACCAGAAGGATAGTTTGCCCTTGTGTTATCGAATCCTTATGAATTTCAATTGCATCAGTTCCATATTCAAGGGTGTATTCCGCCCTTACTGTTTTTGAAGGAAGTTTTCCGGGTTTTCTTGCAGGCACAAAACCGCAACCGATTTCATATGCAAGAGCAGAACCTATTATAAAACCCCTGCTTTCAACACCCACTATGACATCGATTCCTCTTCCCTTATATCTTTGTGCCAAAAGCCTTATAGATTGCCTGAATGCAACAGTATCTTTCATAAGAGTCGTAACATCATAAAACAGTATTCCTTTCTTGGGAAAGTCAGGAACACGCCTAATGTAAGAATCAAGGTTCAAATCAGGAATATTTTCTTTTAGATCTGTAGTTACATAATCTGCAGGAGTTGTATTTATTTGAGACTGATTATTTTGCACAGATGCTTGGTTTGGATTTTGGTTGTCCTTAACAGTTTGAATCTGGGACGAAGCGTCTGGATCTGGATATTGATTATCAGAACTACTGCGGGCTGTAAAATAATTTCCAAGATCAACCATGCCGGATGGATCTTTTTCAGGTGAGATCACATTATTATTAGAAGATGCATTTACAGAACCAGTATCATCTCCTGAAATTGCATGATCTTGCTTAATATAAGGTTCATAAGGATTGCCTGCATTACTCTGTACAGATTCAGGCATTTCCTTCCCGGATATATTATTCGCATTATTTTTTGCAGAAAGCGCCTCCTTCATCTCACGATCCATCTCATCCTGGATTTCTCTTTGTTTTTGAAGTTCCAGCTCTTTTTGCTTTTTCTCTTTGATCTTGCGCTCTCTTTCCTTCACTGCTTCAATTATGTTTTTCACATAATCATTCAAAAAAATCACCTGCTAATACTTGTAAAGCTAAAAACCACAACAAACACATAATATAATAAATACAAACAGACAAAGCAAAATAGTTCTTAGATCTATAATTTCTGTTTCACTGCTTTTTCACTTATTATTGCTGAATTTCCTGTAGGATCTTCAATAGTTATCTTTATGGATTCACGCCCCCACATGACATTCTGGATCTTTTTAAGCATGTTTTTTGCTTTTTTGCGTTCACTCTTGTCTTCTGATTCATCTCTTAAATGCTCGATAATCGTTTTCACTCTGTTGAGAAGACCCTCGACATTTGTCACATATCCGTTTGATGCAGGACCTGAAGTTATAGTTGTGATTCTTGGTATCTTGACTGTTGCAGAAGCGCTTTTTACAATGCGTACATTCATGTCTTCCTCGCCTGAAACATCCATAGAATATTTTGCAGAATCTCTCTGTTCAGCAGGCTCGACGTCTGATTTATGATATCCGCAGTTTGAACAGCTCATCGAAAAAACAAATACTTTTCCAAAAAAGGGTATGTCTCGTGAGAATTCTCTCAAGGTAAGCTCATTTTTAGAACACATAGGACAGGGCTGTTTATCGATCTCTGCAAAATCATCTGGCGCAGAATTATCTGCTTTTTCATCCGTGGTTTTGTTTTCTTCAACCATCTAAAAAACAAAATCTATATTCTATTTAAATCTTACGAAACGATTTTTCTGCATAGAGATGAAGAGATGCAATATTCAAATAAGAGGCCAAAATTTAGAAAATGGCACAGTTTGCTAAAAAATCATATGGTTTACTTTTGTCAACTATTAATAATCAGAAAAATATATAAGCATAGGATCCTTTAAAAAAAAAGATGGGTAAAAATAATACTTCAAAAAATAAAAAATCAGTTAATTCAAGTAGTTCTGCTGTTAAAAAAAACAAAACTTCCAAGTCAAGGCAATATTCAAAAAAAAATAACAGCAAAACAAATTCTATTGATAAGGCCAAAAAAAACCAAAATTATAAAAACAAAAAGGATAAAGAAATTAATAAGATGAAAGCACAGGTTTTTTCTCTGGATACAATAATAGGAGTTGTTATATTTCTTGTAGTATTCACTATATTTTTTGCAATACTTACGAAAAACACTCAGCAGGATACAACCGAGCAGCTTAATCAGGAAGCACAGGTTCTTTTGAACAAGCTAACCACAACAGACGACTCATCTCTTTCTCCTGGCCAGGATCTTGCCATAGTCAAGGGAGGGCGGGTTGTTGAAGAAAGAATACCTGAATTACTTGGTAAAGATTACGAAGAGTTAAAGGCATCTTTAGGCATAAAGGGTGATTTCTGCATCTTTTTCGAAGACAGAGATGGCAACATCATAAATATATCTGATATTACCGGAAGAGATGATATTATAGGTCTTGGAAACCAGAAGATCAACATTTCAGGAGTTCCTTGTTCTATGGGATGAATCCAAATGGGTTAACTTTTTAAATAGACTCTTATTTCTTAAGCTAGATGGCAGCTAAAAAGACAAAAGAGAACACATCAGACATTCTTAAATCACAGCCAGAGCTTAATATAGGTCTTGTTGGACATGTTGACCACGGAAAAACAACTCTAACAGAAGCACTATCAGGAAAATGGACAGATACTCATTCTGAAGAGATGAAAAGAGGAATAACAATAAGGTTAGGATATGCAGATTGCATAATACGAAAATGCAAGAAATGTTCTGACCCTGAATGTTTCACGACTCTTGAAAAATGCCCTAATGACAAATCAGAAACAGAAGTTGTAAGAAAGATAAGTTTTGTTGACGCACCAGGTCATGAAAGCCTTATGGCAACAATGCTTTCTGGTGCAACAATCATGGATGGAGCAATACTTTTGGTTGCTGCCAATGAAGAATGTCCTCAGCCGCAGACCAGAGAACACCTCATGGCTCTTGAGATCTCCGGAATAGATAAACTCATAATTGTTCAAAACAAGATAGACATTGTATCAAAAGATCAGGCGTTGAGAAATTATAAACAGATAAACGAATTTATTAAAGATACAAAATTCAAGGATTCACCAATCATACCTATATCTGCACAGCACAGGGTAAACATCGACATACTTCTTAAAAACATCAACGATATTTTCGAGGTTCCTGAAAGAGATGCAAGCCTTGATCCATTATTATATGTTGCAAGATCATTTGATATAAATAAGCCTGGAGCAAAGCCTTCAGATATACAAGGCGGAATCATAGGCGGAACAATCAAGCAAGGCACACTTAAGATAGGAGACGAGATCGAGCTTCTTCCTGGAGTCCAGATTGTTGAGCATAACAAATCAACATTCAGGCCTGTAAAGACAAAGATCAAAAGCATAAATACAGGCGGAAATTCTGTTAAAGAAGCTCACCCAGGCGGATCTATTGGCGTTCTCACTTTTCTTGATCCAAGCATAGTCAAATCAGACAGTCTTTCAGGCTGCATTGCAGGATATCCTGGAAAGCTTCCACCTGTAAGAAATGATCTGATTCTTGAGACATATCTTCTTGAAAGGGTTGTAGGAACCAAAGAAGATCTTAAGGTTGAACCTATCAAGCCAAATGAAGTACTCATGCTTAATGTGAACTCTTCTGCTACTGTCGGAATAGTCACAAAAATCGAAAAGAACAAGTTTTCTGCTGAACTAAAGATCCCTGTCTGCGCATCAGAAGGCGCAAGAGTCACGATTTCAAGAAGGATAGGGACAAGATACAGGCTCATCGGCTATGGAATACTTAAGTAAACAAATTTCTCTATATCTTTTTGCATTTAGTCCCTTCAGGAGTATCTATAAGTTCATATCCTCTTGCCTTAAGCTCGTCTCTTATCTGATCAGCTTTAGCCCAGTCCTTGTTCTTTCTTGCAAGATTTCTTTCTTCGACAAGCTTTTCAAGTTCAGCATCCAATGAAACCTTTTCTTCTTCAAAAGAATCTATATTAAATCCCAAAACAGAATCAAACTTAAGAAGAGCATCATATTTTGCTTTTTGATTCACTGAATTATCATTAAGAAGCTCTTGTACAACTGAAAGAGCAACAGGCATGTTCATGTCATCATTTATGGCCGAATCAAATTTATTTAAGTAAGGATCAATCAGATTGCTTCCATTTTCTGAATCAAGCTCTTTTTTTAGCTGTATTATCCTTTTTTTCAATCTCTCAAATCCTGCTTTTGCAGAATCCAGAGATTCCCATGTGAATTTCAGTTCAGACCTGTAGTGGGCGCCAAGGCAGAAAAACCGGTATGCCAAAGGATCATAACCTTTGTCTTCAAGAAGCTTAAGGGTAAGGAAATTCTCTCCTGATTTTGCCATCTTTCCCTTTTCCACAACAAGGAAATTTCCATGAAGCCAGTATTTTACCCAAGGGTGGACACTAAAAGCAGCTTCAGCCTGCGCAATTTCGTTTGTGTGATGCACAGGAATATGATCAATTCCTCCGGTATGGATATCAAACTGAGTTCCCAAATATTTAGATGACATTGCACAGCATTCAATGTGCCATCCTGGATAACCGACTCCCCATGGAGAATCCCATTTCATTGAATGAGATTCGCCGAACTTTGAGCCTTCAAGTGTAAACCAAAGCACAAAATCTGTCGGATTTTTCTTGTTTGGATCCTTATCTGCTCTTGCTCCTTCATTCAGCTGTTCAAGGTTGAGTTTTGCCAGTTCACCATAAGTTTTGAATTTGCTTGTATCAAAATAAAGATTCCCGTTTTCTCCTTTATAGGCATAGCCATTCTCTTCAATTTTCGTGTTTATATCAATCATTTCCTGTACATGATCAGTAGCTTTAGGCCAGACATCAGGTTCAAGTATGTTTAGTTTGTTGATATCATCCTTGAAAGCTTGTGTATAGTACTCTGCAATATCCCATACAGTCTTTCCTTCGCGCTTTGCGCCTTTTTCCATCTTATCTTCGCCAGAGTCTGCGTCATCAGTAAGATGACCCACATCAGTTATGTTCATGACATGTTTTACGTCAAAATTATTATATTTCAGGATTCTTTTCAGAACATCATTGAACACATAGGTTCTTAGATTTCCAATATGCGCATAATTATAAACAGTAGGACCACAGCTGTAGAAACCCACATGATTTCCATCCATTGGTGTGAATTCCTCTTTTTTGCGTGTTAATGTGTTGTAGAGTTTAAGTTTCATAGATAAAAGAAAAAGAAGTTTTATTTAAAATAGTTTCGAAGAAAATAATATTATTCGATTTGCACCAGTCTGGATTCAACAAAATCTATGATTTTGTGCACAAGAATTCTGAAAGAATTTTTAGTGTGAACCAAACGGTTCAAAGCCGGATGCTTTTTTTGAAGAAAAAAACACCAGTCTGGATTCGCTAGCGAAACGAAGTGAAGCGCGTGCCAAAATTTCAAAGAAATTTTGAGCATGAACCGAACGGTTCAAAGCCGGATGCTTTTTTTGAAGAAAAAAACACCAGTCTGGATTCAACAAAATCTATGATTTTGTGCACAAAAATTCTGAAAGAATTTTTAGTGTGAACCAAACGGTTCAAAGCCGGATGCTTTTTTTGAAGAAAAAAGCACCAGCCCGGATTTGAACCGGGGATCTCCGCTCTGCAGGCGGACGCCTTGGGCCACTTAGCTACTGGTGCGATATATAAGATGATTTTTGACCTTATTTATAAAGGTTTTGCAAGCATAATATCAATCAATCAGATTTCCATATCTATCCAAAAGCAAATCATATATTCTTTGGTTTTCATTGTTTCCCGGACCACAGTACTTGATAAAAGATTTCATCCCATCCAGCTGAGGCGCAATCTGAGAAAAGATAAGAGCTAACTGTTCATCAAGGCTAAACTGTCTTTCACCCCAATAATCCAGATTCCCATCTATCATATTTTCCTGATGATCATCTTCCATATATACCTGTCCATATTCAGGAACACCCAAAAAATTTGTTTTCATAAGCACAAAACCAAGACGTTTTGCAGGAATATCACTTTCAGAATAAAATACATAGACAAGATCATACCTGTTGCCATCAATAACTTGATTTTCAAAAAGTTTAGTATGAGTTACAGTGCTTTCTTCCTCATCGTGAGTTTCAGTATAAGGCAATTCTCTCATGTCAGAAACTAAACCAGAAATACTTGCATCAGTCATATCAGACGCATAAAGCGGCGACAAAGAAACAATACCAGCCAAACCCAGTGTCAAAAGTTTTTTGTTCATAATTCGAAAAACAAATTAGAACTAAAATAAAAAAGTAACGATTTAAAGAAATTAAAAAAGAAGTTAATTAAACTGAAAAATCATTCTTTTTTCTCTTCGGATTTTGAAGCTTCTTCAGATTTAGGTTCAGTTGAGTCATCTCCTTTAGAAGGCTCTTCAAAAAGAGGTTTTGAACCTTCCTTTACAACCTTCATGTTTACCTGAGCGCTTTTTTCAAAGATAGTGTTCCCTGCAACAAGCTTTCTCTGTCTCTGACCATGCTCGCCTTTTTTGAAACCTACACCAGAAACTGCAAGAATTCTTTTCCTGACAGGGCCTTCAAGATCCTTTCTCATAGGTTTTCCTGCTTCATCGCTTCCACCGGTTATCTCAAATTCATAGCCTGTAAGGTCAAAAAGCTCGCCATTTATCTTGTCGCCTATCTTTTTTCCCAAAAGATTCTGAGCAACATCATCTTTAGCTTCAATCTGCTTTGCTTTTCCTTTATGTGATAAAACAATCTTTAGTTCTGCCATGTTAATCTAAGAGTTTTGATTTTATTTAAAAACCTTTCTCTTTGAGA
>JBKHIF010000039.1:0-12959 GCA_046538795.1 Candidatus Woesearchaeota archaeon
GGTGCTTTCGATTATAAGTGTCTCAAGCCTTGGGAAACTTGTTATTGCACCATCTAAAAGAGCGCTTCTTGTAAACTTCATATCACCTGTATAAAGAAGATTATGAAGACCATTTCCTATGTGAAGATGGATCATGCTGCTTCCAAGGATATGTCCTGAATTGTACATGGTTATCCTGACATCAGGAGTTACATCAGTAACCTCTTCATAATCAAGGGTTATTGTCTGCTTGACCATCTCTTTCACGTCATCGCTTTTGTAAAGAGGATCTTTTCCCTCGGAAACCATTATCTTTATCAGATCAAGCTGCAGAAGAGCCATCACATCTCTTGTAGGTGTCGTGCAGTATATCGGTCCCTTATAGCCGAACTTGATAAGATATGGTATAAGTCCACAATGGTCAAGGTGAGCGTGGGATACTATAACTGCATCAAGCTCATCTATCTTGAACTCTGGTGCTTCCAGATATGGATATGCGCTTGAATCATTTGCTGCGACATCAATACCACAGTCAAGCATTATTCTTGATTCAGGAGTCTGCAAAAGAAGACATGATCTTCCTACCTGTCTTGCTCCGCCAAGGAAAGATATTCTAACCCATTCATTCTTTTTCCCTCTTATCCAGCCGTCATATACCCTATGGCCAGTCTGGTTTAAGAACTTCTTCCTGTAATCATTATTCTGATAAAGAACGCTTCTTATATCTTCTATAAGCTGAGAACGTATGGCTGGAGTCCTCTTTATCACAGGAACCCACATGGTCTTTTCTTTGATATCTCTTAGGTTCTGACCCTGCTTTCCTATCGCAAGTCCGGGCTTTTCTGCCTCTATTATTACTATGGATCTTTGAGGATCAAATATGATATTGTCTGCTGCCGCCTCTTCAGGAAGCATATTTTTTATTATATCTTCAGCATGCTGCATTCCCATGCATAAAGTTGGATCAGGCCTTAACTCAACACGCTTCTTGAACTCGTGGACCGCCTTTTTTATTAGGCCTCGGTCTTCAAGAAAAAAATCCTTATCCTTTGTATAAAGAACGATGTTTGCACCTTCAAAACCGGCCTCACTTATCTTGTCTTCCGGAACTATCTTCATGATTTCTTTTAATATATTACTTGTCATACTTACCATTTTCAGACAAACCTCTTTAAAAAATTAAAATTCATTAAAATCAGCTTAATATAATCTAAAACAATCACCAAATAATATAAAAATATTATAAAAATGATCAAAGATAAAAAAACAGCATCTTTACGATGCGTTAGCTTAAATAACATATAGAAATTATTTTTTCTTTTATTGTTATTTCGACCTCTTCTTTTTTGTCTATTCTTTCAAGGAAAGTTCCTGTGAATGGACTTTTCTTACTCCGGATTTATCGACAACAAAAATGTCAAATCCGTCTCCTGATGCAGAGTCTCTGCTTATCGAAGCCTTAAAAGATTTCTTTGCAAGCTCAATTCCTTCTGAAACAACCAAATCTTTCTTGTACTGAGATTCAAGCACTCCATAGACAAATACTGAACCAGAACCATCTGCACAGAAATCATCGCGCTCAAAGATACTTCCATCAACACCAATCTCATAGAGATGAGACCCATCAGAATCATTTGCTGCCAAAAGGAAACCAACAATGCTTGGAACCATGGACATCCTTCTTATGTTCTCATAAGTCATACCTGCAAGAAGATTTGCAGCTTCTTTTGCAGTTACAGTATGTTTTGCCCTGATAGCCTTAAGCTTAAGCTCTGCCCTGAATACTTTTGACAAAAGCTGAGCATCTGAAACAAGACCTGCAATGGTTATGGCAACATTATCTGCGACAGGAAAAACCTTCTGTGTTTTTTTATTAGATATAAAATGACCTGCAGTGGCTCTTCTGTCTGCTGCAATCACAACACCATCACGGCACACGATGCCAAGGGTTGTCGTGCCTGTCTTTATCGCTTCATGATTGTTATACGTTTGTTCCTGTATCACCATTTTTATAACACCTTCCCTAGAATCAATCTTAAATTTCAACAAGAATTATCTGTTTTCTTTAAACTTGTTGAAAAAGCAGTTAATATTTAAATGTTTCGTTGAAACGCAGGCATTATTTTGCCTTTTTCTTTTTTTTGGCCTTTGCATTTGATGCTTCTTTAGTAGCTTTTTTTATCTTCTTTCCTTCTTCATAAGATCTGAATATAAATACATGTTCCCAGGTGGTTACAAGTATCTCTAAGGCAAGCATGACAAGTGTTATGATGGTTATCAGGTGAGCACTTCTTATACTTGCCGAAAATATATCGATCTGGTCCTTAAGAAAAACCCAGCCAATAACAACTGCAAGAAAAATGAGTATAGAAAGAAAAGTATGCCCAAGGTGAGTTTTTACATAATGAAAATCATCATCAAATACCTTGAACACAGACTCCCGCTCAAATGTCATAACAGGATATATATAGAAAATTCTCACAAACATAAGAAGACTATAGACAAACCAGACAAGTATGAAAATTCCAAGTATGAGATAGCTGAAATTTATAGAGGGAACATTATACTTTATGAAAAGGGTATAAAGTCCTAAAAGTATAAACAAAGGCCCATATATCAAAAGATATGACATTATATGAACTCCCCAATATCTCAGGTAGTTTTTATCTGCAAATTCCATTCCTGACTTGAAACTTGTCCTTCCATGAAGTATTACATCTTTTATCATGCCGTATTTCATGACAACAAAATATGCTCCAAGAAGAATCTCTGCTATAAACCATATTATCGTAGATGTTGCAAATCTGGGAGTCATGAACAATCGTGCCAATTCTTCTCCAAACACAATCTTATCATCAAGTATGAACGGTTTTAGTGTAAGAAGCTCCTGTAGTCCGCTTACGTTATAGAGTATCCAAAGCAAGAAGACAGATATAAGAACCATAAGAATATTTGGCAAAAATATTATCTTGTTTTTTTTCAAAGTCTCAAGAGAAGACTCCATTATCTTAGAATATTTGATATCTTTATACACCATTATGTATTTTTAAAGAACTTTATTTTAAATTATTTTGTTACTATTTTCCAAACACAACAAAAAATAGTCTAGATCAACCGGTCAAGCCCTTTTTTTGGACCAAAAGGACATGGTTCAGGACAATTTATATCAGGAAAGGTGCACTTAGGGCCGTTTATATAACCTGAAAGAAGACTATAAAGTTCTGGATTTGAGTCTTTTGTTTTTTCTGCGTATAGTTCCATGGTCTTTCTTGTCTGATCCATTATCTCCCACTGTGCATGTCCGCACATCCTTTCTGCTGCCTTTGACAAAAAATCTTCATAGTTTCCGAACTCATGCACCTTTATGAGAGTTCCCTGCGGAAAATCATAAGCAACTTTTTCAAGATCAGACAGCCACTCGCCTGAAAGTTCGGTTTTATCTTTTATTATTGGGGGAACAAAAAATTCCTGTGTATTGTTATCAACAATCTCATAATTAAGAGTCCTGTGTCTGTGCGCCTGTGCAAGCCCTGCATATGAAATCTTATATGTTGTCGAGTAATTTTCACCAAACTCTTCAGGATGATCTTTTCTTGCTGAAAATATCCTTAAGCGTCTTTTTTTCATGACAGGATCTATCCTTTCTTCATAGAATGGTTGAAGAAGTGTGTTGAATTCTTTCATGAAAGATTTCACACGATTATTAAATCCATTGTCTGGTGCAGAGCTTACAAAATCATCAAACCAATGCATCAGATGATTCAACTGCCTGAATGAAAGAGTGTGAAGCATCTTTGTCGGAGTAAATACAGAAGTCAGATAACGTGCATTTTCCTGAGCAAGCTTTTTTACTTTAACTTCATCGAGAAAATCATATGTCCTCTTAATTTCTGTCTCAAAAATATCTGACCATTTATCATATAATTCTTTCTGAAGACCATCAAGCTGCATCTTTGTGTATCTTGCAGATTTTTCTGAAGTAACATAAGGTCTTTCATTATTAAGTATCATAGCTCCGAATTTGGGGATACTCTCAAAATAAAAGGTCAGATGAGGGTGTTCATATGGACTGTGATGACCTGCCTTAAGAGTTGTTCCTATAAGATCACGCTTGTCTTCTTCTCCCAATAAAGAATCAAAATCAAATTTTGAATAACATACTCTTGCAGCTGCTCTTCCAAATTCAAGAGCATCCTTTTTTGCAGAAACACCGCCAGTAGATGATTTTAGTATTATGTCCATTAATAATTACCCCAAAAGATAAAGTGAAAGAGATCATTTATATTGATTTCGCTAACACAAAATATAGAATTCAGATATCTTTTTTTATTCTTGATTTTTCTTTGATCGTCTTCCCTGAAGATATCTTTACACCAGGAAAGATTATAGCACCTGATTTTATATTGACATTATCGCCAACAGCACATCCGAAGGTTTCCCTTGAGATATCCACCTTTTTTCCTTTAACAAAAGAAAATATTTTTCCGCGCTTGTTTTCAGAAATCATCTTTACGTTTTCAGAAACAACACAGTTTTCTGCGATTATTGAAGATTTTATTTCTGAATCAGATCCTATTTTTGTTCCATCCATTATTATTGAATCAGTTATTTTTGAACCTCTTCCGATAACACATCCCTTTCCTATTGAAACATTACCTGAGATAAAAACTCCATCTTCTATGATTGATTCAGTTCCAAGAACAAGCCGTCCTTTGATTTTTGCTTTTTTTGAGATTGTTCCCTTGATCTCGTCCTTTTTCTTTTGTTTCATGAACCTGTCGTGAGCAATCAAAAGATCCCATGGATAAGCTAAAGGTATCCAGTAATCCTTAACCTCTTTAAGAATAAATTTTTCTTTTTTCATGAGAGAAAAAACAGCATCAGTAAGTTCAATCTCTCCACGAGGAGATTTTTTGACATCTTTCAGATAATCGAAAATATCCTTTGTAAATTTGTAAACACCAATATTTGCAAGATCTGATATGAATTTTTTTGGTTTTTCCACCAAGTCTTTTGCGACCATTTTTTCCTGGACAAAAACACCGAACCTGGAAGGATCATCTACTTTTTTTACCAATGCTCCGTTCTTTATCTTTACAAGTTTCTTTATGTCTTTTATAGAGTACAGGTCATCTCCGTACATGCAGATGAATTCATCGTCTTTTATGAAATTCTCGCACAAGGCCAATGCGTGTCCTGTTCCTTTTTGTTCATTTTGGAAAACATAAGATATCTTTAGGCCGTTAAAATCAAGGGCGAAATGATCCATTATCTCATCTTTCATATGACCTACAATTATCACAACAGAATTTATCTCAGGCAGAGTCTTAAGATTATTCAGAGTTGACTCAAGAAGAGGAATATTCATAAGAGGTAAAAGAGCCTTATGTCTATTTTCTGTCAACGGATATGTTCTTGTACTTTTACCTGCTGCAATTATTACTGCCTGCATACTGGTTCTAGAAAAAGAGAAGATATAAAAATCTATTCCAAAAATAACTCAAACTGATGGCTATTCCCCGACCTGCTCAAGGAGTACCCTTCTAGGGTAAACCCAAAATTTAGAAATAACACTATAAATCAATACTCTTTGTCAAAATAAACAGAATAAACGCACTCATCACGTCCAGGATAAAGGTGGCTTGGAAGTGTAGCTTCCATTTTCATCCCGCATTTCTCGTAGAATTTTCTTGCACGAGTATTATCTGCATGCACAAGAAGATACAATTTCCTTAAATTTTGTCCGTACTTTTTGTATGTCTTACACGCATCCTCTATCAAGGCTTCAAAAAGATGTTTTCCAATACTCTTATCCTTATGCATTATCCCTCTGAACTCAGGAAGAATTCCTATCCTGTCAAGTTCAGCCAGTTCATGCTTTGGTTCGTGATGCATCTTCCAGGAAACAAAACCTGCAATCTTTCCTTCTGACTCTGCAACAATATAATTTGACGAATCAGATTCATCTAAAAAGATCTTTTTTCCTTCTTCTATTGAATCTATGTTGAAGCTCACATTAAGGACTGTTCCTATCTCGTTTGCATCATCTTTTTTTGCTTTCCTGAGTTTAAGATCAGAAACTTGGTTCTTTATTATGTCTGAATTGAATATCTTGATTATCTCTTTTGCAATCTTGTCTGAATCATGCCTTAGAAGCTCACGCTTTGCATAAAGAATCCTTTTTTCCTTGATCTCCTCAATAATGTCAGCTTCGACAGGCTTTACTCCAAGAGTATCAATCTCTGAAGAATCATCTTTTACGATAAATGAATGATCTTCTTCATATTTTTTAAGCAAGGATTTATCAGGAACTTTTGTATTTACCAAAGCATAGTCGAGCTTTCCTTCAAGATACTTAAGAACTTCTTTAACGTGGCTTGATGCAGTAAAATCATCTGTCTGGAAAGGCTGTGTTACTATATTACAGACATATATCTTCTTTGCATTCCTGTTTTGGTTTATCGCGTCTCTTATGTCCTTATGCAGGAAATTATTAAGGACACTTACATAAAGGCTTCCAGGACCTATTATTATGCAGTCTGCATTTCTAATGGAATCCACTGCCTTTGGATTGACTTTTGTTTCTTCTTTCAAAAATATTCTTTTTATAGGATTATCACACTTGCCTTTTACAAATCTCTCTGTAATCTTATCTTCGCTTTCATAGATAGTTCCATCTTTTCTTTCTGCACAAAGATGAGTGTCTTCAAGCGAAACAGGAACAACATCTCCTTCTATATTAAGGATCTTGCTCACTTCATTAATGGCTTTTTCAAAGTTTCCAGTAACTTCAGAAAGACCTGCAATAAGAAGATTCCCCAGAGAATGGCCTTCTAGCAAACCATTAGTAAACCTATACTGAAAAAGGTCATTTAGGAGTTTTTCTGATCCTGACAATGCTATAAGGCAGTTTCTTATGTCTCCTGGAGGGGGTATTCCCATGTCTTTTCTTAGCATACCTGAACTTCTTCCAGAATCAGTAACACCAACAACTGCTGTCAGGTTCTTTGTATATTTCTTAAGCCCTTCAAGAACTGTTGGCATGCCTGTGCCGCCTCCGATGCAAACTATGTTAAGATCAGAAAGGCTCTTTTCTTTTGATCTTATTGAATCAATGATAGATATTGCCTGGCTAATCTTTGTTATCCTGTAATCTGGCTCTTCAAGGTCTGATTTGGGAGTTACGTTCTTATGTCTCCCATGAAGCATCTGGATGGTTATCATGCCAAGACGGTTTCCTGCTTTTATCTCTGATGCAACACGATCACCTATAGAAACCACTTCTTTTGCCTTCAAAGAAAATCTATCCAAAAAATCATTGAAATAATCTGTCTTTGTCTTGCCTTCTTCAGAATCTATAAAAATGACATCAAAATAGTCCTCAAGCTTAAGGAGCTCTACCTTTTTTTTCTGCCTTGAGTATGCACCTGATGTTATAAGAGCAAGCTTAAAGTCTTTTTTAAGCGCTTTCAGAGTGGGGATTGCATCATCAAAAAGCTTTATCTCAGTATCTATAGTATCAGAATTATAAGCTGCAACAGCAGAAGTTACAATATCATCTGTCTTTCTCTCGTCAAGCTCTTTATCCCTGCACATAAAGCCAAATACATCAGCCTTTGCTCCCATCTCAGAAGAAAGCCTGTTGATCTCACCATATATCTTGTCAGATGATAAGGGAAAACCGGCCTTTTCCATAGCTTTTGCTGCTCTTTTTCTCGCAGCATCAACTAATGTTCCTGTACAGTCGAATAAAGTATCATCCAAATCAAAGATTATTCCCTTTATCATGATCTGAAAAGAAATGTGGTTTATTTATAAGTTTTGTGTAGAATTCCCATAAATTTCACTATTTCAGAGAGGTGACTTCTATCAATATTGTTTGTGGTATCTATCTGAATAAACTTATGTTTTTTTTCGATGGTTTCGTTAAGACAGATTTCAAATATTTCTGAATCCAGATTTTCTCTTACTTTTTCTTTTGAGTATTTTCTTTTTTCAAGTCTTTTTTTGAGAACCTTGAGATTGGTTCTGGCAACTATCACAAGATCCACAATGTTTTTCGGGAGAATATGGGACATATGCGAATCGATAACAATATCTCTTATATCATTTTCCTTGATAAACCGCTTTATATCTTTAGTAAGCTTATTCACATCTATTATCTTTGAATCTCGATTGTAATCAAACCCGGATATTGCTGATTTATTCTCATCCAGAAATTTATTAACATCAAAAAGCTTATATCCTAATCGTTTTGCAAGCTTTTTTGCAAGCGTCGTCTTTCCTGTTCCCGGAGTTCCTGTGACTGCGATTATCATATAGTGATTAAATCATAAATAGTATAAAATATTAATGAAAAATCGCTTTGTATGAAAAGTACAAAATAAAGAGCTCTTTCCTGAAAACCTAAAAGAATATTAAACACATATTGCATCAGAAGAACTCAAGTTCACATATTTTCCTGAAGGCATAGAAGAAATAATAAAGAAAGGCTCTAGATATATTTCTTAAGTATCTTAAGCATCTGCTTTCTATCCTGAACCTTTTCGATCTTATCTGCAATCTCATCTACCTTAAGAACATTCTTTATCCAAAGGTAGAAATCATTCTTGTCTTTTCCGACATGATAGTTGAAAGTATCATCATCCATGGAATCAAGCATATCAACAAGATCTTTGTAGCTTTTCACTATATTTCCTGAGCTAAGAACAAAATACTGGTGGGGCTCAAGTTTTGCCAACAGAGGATTTGTTTCTCCTTTCTTTCCTGTGATCCTGCTTATTATATCTTTTACTTTTTTTCCGTTTTTGTCTGCGTCATCATTTTTTTCAGACTTTGACTTTTTGGATTTTTTAGATTTTGATTTGCCTTTATCCTCTTCGTTGAATTCTTCTTGCTCAAATTCTTTAATCTGATCCTTAAGAAGCTTGGGCTCTTCAAAGACATGGGTTGTCTTCTTGAAAAGATTCCTGAAAAATCCTGTATTTTCGTCAGGAGACTCCATATTATCAGGATCATCTGTCTGATCATCTATTGGCTTTACCTTTTCGCTCTTATCTTTTCCATCTTCGCCTGAGTCAGCTAAAGCTCCTTTGTTCTTTATCTCTTCAAGCTTTTCTTTATCTATAGTTGAATACTTCTTGTGCTTGAAAAAATGCACTCCTGTAAGGAAGACCATCTTTCCTAATTTCTGCACAAGGACAAGTATTAGGAAAAGAACAACGATCATCAATACGAGAGTAAAGATATCATCCATGAGATAGACTATTTCTGTATTGAAAAGAAGAACCTGCCTCAACAGATATTCTGAAATATTGAAAGGATTGTAATTGGCAAGCTTAAGAAGATAATCAGGCATCTTCTCTATAGGGAATATAACATTTGACATAAGAAGGAAAAGGCTTCCCACTGATATTCCGCCAAGGCTTACCATTTCCTGCGTAGTAAACAAATGTCCTATTATCATACCTATTATAGTATATATTGCAATCGAAAGCACGACAACTATAGAGATTGCGACAATATTATTCATGATAGAAGCTCCGAAAACGCCCATTGATGCAGAAAGCACAAGGAACATCTGAAGACCAACTACAATAAGGTTTGTGAAAAAGATTCCATAAAGAAAAGTCACATCGACAGTTGGAGTTACAAAATTCCTGAAATAAGCGCTTGATGTCTTTTCCATAATAACCATGGTTCCTGCAAGCATCATGCTGATAAACATTATTACAAGGACAACCAATGAAGGTAGCATATAATGAAGAGGTGCTTTTTCTGCAACAACAGGTTTCACAACAACTTTTATCGGAGCGACAATTCCTTGTGCATTCTTTACTTCTACATTATCAACGTTTCCGCCCATTGTATTGATCTGATCCTGAAGCGATGCAAGTTCTGTCCCGAATGAAACAAGATCATTTTTCACCTTAGAAAGATCATCTCTTATGCCATATTTGGTCGCATCTGCACTGTTGAAGCGCGTATTCATGTCATTAACTGAAGAGGAAAGATTTGCAAGCTTTGCAAGAACATCATTTATCTTGTCGTTAGCTGTGCTGTAGCTGGTATTTATGTTTGACTTAAGGTCAGAAAGGTCATCTTCTGCGCTGTCAAGAAGAGACTCTATATCTGCAGAATGATCAAGAGCCCTTATATCATCAATAAGGTCTTCCCCCAGGTCAACTGCGCTGTCTGCTCTTGTATTCAATGTACGAATATTTGTCCGTGCATCTTCAGCAGAATCATCAAGGTTACCAATTTGAAGAGAATCCTTGTCAAAATTAAGATCAAGATCATTAACATCTGTCTGGATGCTGTCGATTTCGCCTTTTACTCTTGAGCTTTCATCTATAAGATCAGTTACAACACGAGTCTGCTCTTTTGCGCTTTCTTTAACATCATCTATTTTTTGCAATATCCCGGCAGTAAGATCTTCTGAAAGTTCCTGCATTCTTGACTGAACCTGTTTTGTCACAGCCTCTTTGACCATAGAAACAATATTTACATTAGTCTCATCAACATAAAACTCTATAGTGCTTGATTTATTTCCACCAATGTCAAAATCGTCAGGAAAGAAGATGCATGTGTGTATAGTTCCTTTCTTGATCTCATTAATACAGATATCTTCCAAAGGATATTTCACCACCTTAAAACTTTGGTTTTCAAGTTTTGAAATAAACGAATCAGTAAGATCATTATATTCAGTCGAATAAACACCTACGTTGATATTATATGAAGAAATATTTCCAAAAGCAAGCCCCACAAGAAATATTATGACAAGAGGTCCTATAAGCGTTGTAATTATCGAACCCTTTGACCTCATCAGGAGTTTCAGGTTTTTCTGTATTATTTTTGCTATCTTCATTTTATGATCTCATCTATCGTTTCTTGTAATACTCTTCAAATACTTCTCCTAAACTTGGCTTCATAACATTAACTTCTACAAGGGTCTCTTTTGAATGTTCTATAACATGAAGTATCCTGTGAAGAACCTCTTCTGCGCGTTCTGTATATATTATTATACGCTGTCCTTCATTAATGATCTTGTCAATTTTAAGGCTCCTGCTCTTCAGATGCTTGATCAGGTAAGGATAATTGCCGGGATAAGTCTGCAAGTGAATCTCTTCATTTCTTGTGATATCTCCTTTAAGCTCATCAGCAGTTCCTGCATGGATAATCTCTCCGCGCCTTATTACTGCAATCCTGTCACAGAAGGATTCAACCTCTCCCAGAAAGTGAGATGCCATGATTATCGTCGTGCCTTTTTCGTTGATCTTTTTTATTATTGTCCACATCTGTTTTCGCAATACCGGGTCAAGATCAGCAGTTGGCTCGTCAAGGATAAGAATCTTTGGATCATGGATAAGCGCGCAGGCTATGTCTAGTCTTTTCTGCATACCTCCTGAAAGGTTCTTTGCCTTGACCTCACGTGAACCATATATACCTATAAGGTTAAGAAGTATCTTTGTGTTTGTTCTCCTTATGTCTTTTGAAAGGCCATATAATGCGCCGAAATAATCAAGGTTTTCCTCTACAGTAAGTTCTGAATAAAAGCTGGGATTCTGAGATGCAAAGCCAAAAATCTTTTTTGCTTCATCCTGGCATCTGTATACGCTTCTGAACTGGTCTGTTGCGCTTTCATACTCAAGAAGATGTTCAAGCTTAAATTCAACATCACCAGTCTCAGGCCTTATAAATCCGATTATGCTATTCAGAAGAGTTGTCTTACCATGTCCACTCATGCCTATTACGCCAAGTATCTCTCCTGAATTGATTTCCAGATTGATTCCCCTAAGAACAAGCTTATCGATATATCTCTTCGAAAGGTTAGTTACACGAACTACAGTATTATCCATATGGTTTTCTTAAAAGCACATTTGTTTTTTAACTTTATTGACTACTTTAAAGTAGTTTTAAGATTCAGGAAAGTTATTCATGGCAACATTTATATAATCATCAGAACTACAGTTATAACCTGCAAAGGGGAAAAACATGCAATGTGATCTATGTGGAAAAGAGATTGTAAAGGCATCTTATGTATCTATAGAAGGAGTGCCTATGGAAGTCTGTTCTTCCTGTGCAAGATATGGAAAAGCAATTCCAAAACCAAAAAAACAACCAAAAAGAAGCGCAGATGACAATAAAAAGCTATTTGAGAAGATAGTTAACAAGAGAGAACTTTTACTTCTAATCTCACCTGATTATGCAAAAAAGATAAAAGAAGCAAGAGAAGCAAGAGGATTTCGGCAGATCGAGGTTGCAAAAAAGCTTTCTGAGAGAGAATCTCTTATCCAAAATGTGGAAAATGGAAATATAGAACCGCCTTTAGAGCTTGCAAGAAAACTTGAGAGACTTCTTTCAATCAAGCTTGTTGAAGAACACGTAGAGGAGCATAAGAAAAAATACCGAGCAACAAAAGGAGATTCATTCACACTGGGAGATTTCATAAAGATCAGGAAAAGATAGATTTAGATTTTTTTAACAATACTTCAATTGGACTGGTAAATATTTTAACACCATGCAAAAGGAGGGATCAATCATGGAAGACTGTATTTTCTGCAAGATCGTGAAAGGAGATATACCAAGCACAAAGGTGTATGAAGATGAATACTCTGCTGCATTCATGGATATAATGCCTGCTGTAAAAGGACATACACTTGTGATACCAAAGAATCATCATGAAACTTATCTTGATATTCCTTATGAGACGCTGGAAAATATGGCGAAAACCATCAAAAAGGTTGCATTTGGCGTAATTAAAGCAATGTCAGCAACAGGGTATAAGATAGAAATTTTTAATGGTGAGAGTGCAGGCCAGGCAGTAAAGCATGCTCATTTCCATATAGTCCCAAGATATGAGAATGATGATCTCAAATACAGGGAAGACAAGAACTGGTGGGTTCCAAAAAAAGAATTATATTCTGAAGGAGAGATTGAAGAGATTGCAGATAGTATAAGGAAAAACATGGCTTAATCTA
>JBKHIF010000040.1:0-12663 GCA_046538795.1 Candidatus Woesearchaeota archaeon
TGGGTTGCAAAGCTCAATCTGTACTTGGATAGGGTTTAGAGGTTTAGCTTCTCCTTTCGGAGTTGCATCCCATTGTCCCTATCATTGTTGCGCGCGTGTAGCCCATAGGATTCGGGGCATACAGACCTACCGTTGCCTGCACCTTCCTCCCTGTTTCCAAGGCAGTCTCCACATTGTGCATGCTCTCTAGCAAGAACATTAGCAATTGTGGACACAGGTCTCGCTCGTTGCCAGACTTAACTGGACACCTTACGGCACGAGCTGACGGCGGCCATGCACTACCTCTCGGCTCGTCAGGTAAGCCCATTAGACTGACCTTCATCCTGCCGTCGCTTCTGGTGAGATTCTCTGTGTGGAGTTAGATTAAACCGCACGCCGCACCCCTTGTAGTGCTCCCCCGCCAATTCCTTTAAGTTTCAGCCTTGCGACCGTACTCCCCAGGCGGCGAGTTTAACGCCTTCGCTACGATACTGCATATTCACGAAGAATATGCAACACCTAACTCGCAGAGTTTACGGCCAGGACTACTCGGGTATCTAATCCGGATCGCTCCCCTGGCTTTCGTCCCTCACCGTCGGATCCGTTCTCGTGTGACGCCTTCGCCACAGGTGGTCTTCCAAGGATTATAACATTTTACCGCTCCCCAAGGAATACCTCACACGCCTCCCGGTCCCTAGTCTGGCAGTCTTTTCTGCACGTTGCCGGGTTAAGCCCGACAATTTCACAAAAAATTTACCAAACCGGCTACGGACGCTTTAGGCCCAATAAATCTGGTTCCCACTTGTGGCGCTGGTGTTACCGCGGCGGCTGGCACCAGTCTTACCCACCACTTATTCGCCAAGGTATTTACCCTTGGCAAAAGCCCATGCTTTGCATGAGCACTCAGAATCCCCTTATCACACTTTCGTGCATTGTAAAGGTTTCGCGCCTGCTGCACCCCGTAGGGCTGGGGTCAGTATCTCAGTACCCCTCTCGGGGCTACCTCTCTCAAGGCCCCTACGGATCATAGTCTTGGTGGGCCTTTACCCCACCAACAAACTAATCCGCCGCCGACTCATCCTATGGCACAGAAGTTTTCAGGAAAAGACCATTCCAGGACCAATTCCCTATCAGGTGTTAGCCTCAGGTTTCCGAGGTTATCCCTGACCATAGGGCAGATTATCGACGTGTTACTGAGCGATCTGCCGGTGTTCTAAAAGAACCCCTGACTTGCATGGCTAAATCGAATTCTGATAGCAGCAACCTCCCGCAGGATCAACGGGAACTTAATTTTAGGTCGTAAAGCTGTATTTGTAGAATTTTTTTCTAATTTCAAAGAAATTAGCTAAGGTATTTAGTGTTGGTATGACACATTACTTACATCCACTTATTATATAAATAATAAATAGTGCAATATCGCATCATCTCACTTAAGCTGCCTGCATCATACATGAATATAATAGCGATTCACGTACTCACAACAAAAATTTATTATTTCTTTTTCAAGAAATTTTTAAGGAGATGATATCAGGCAAACCAAATGGAATGTCTGAAAACTCAGTTGTTATATGTGATGTTTGTTTACCAAACATGACAAGTATCCATGTGGAAATTGAGGTTCTTTAAATATCTTTTGATTTTTTATTCAGTGGCAAAGATCGAATGTAATTTGTCAGTGAATAAAATTTGGAAGGCAAAAATGAAATTTTTGTCTTTCATGATTTAAACAGCCATTTTGAATGCTGCTTTTAAGATTTTATATTCCATCACAAGTGGTGAAATATAATTGATTATTTGATGTAATTCGGAATAACCCAATTGATTTGATATCTTAATGGACTTAAGCAGCTCTGCGTCTGTTTTCTTTACGCATCTTCTTCTTGATCCATTTCCATCTCATCTGTCTTGGTTTTTTCCAACGTCTTGAACTTCTTTTCATTCTATAACCTCAATGATTAACAGTATTTAACTTGGATTTGGAGGTTATTTATAAAGTTAATGATTTTGTCGCATAATTTTATCTGCCATATTTCAAGACAATTTCCTTTTCTGATCAAAAAAAGCACGTTTTTGATCAGCCACCCACTATTATATATAGTGCAATTACTGGTATATAAACCTTTCGGTTAATTGTCACTGGAAAGTGGTGTGAAAACTGTTGCAAGAACCATATTAATCATCTATCTCCATTATCAGTAAAAAGCAAGGGACGTTTAGATAATTCAAAGCCAGCTATTAGTTCAGACATATAATTATGGTTTTTGAGATAAGTATCTGCAAAAATTTTTACAACATAATCTTTGTTCTTAAACGCTTCATCCATTTAATCACAGGAATAACTTCTATTATCATTCCATCTTTTTCAAACGAATCTTCTTGGTGATGTGTAATTATTGACCCTTTCTTGATGCCTGTTTTTTTCATTCCATCTATCAATCCACTTATTTCTCTTTTTTGATTATCAGTATTTAGTTCATAACATACCTGAATTGCGGAAAAATTTTTCTTTTTTATTATGAAATCACACTCATTTTTTTCCTTGTAAAAGTAAATTTCAAAACCTTTTCGTTTTAATTCAATAAAAACAAGGTTCTCAAGCAGCCTTCCAATGTTTTTTGAAAATTGAAATGATGTTTGTGTTATAAATCCATTATCTACGCAATATACCTTTCGCATATTTCGTAATTGCTTTTTTAATGAGTAATCAAAAATATTGATCGTGAATATGAAATACGCATCTTCAAGTGCATCCATCAAAGAAATAATTGTATTAGGAGATCCAACACCCATCATATCTTTAATTTTATTATAAGATATTTCTTTTCCTGTATTTGATAAAATATATGAAACTAAACGTTCTACTATTGCCTCTTCGCGAATTCTGTGACGCACCAGGACATCTTTATAGATAACGTCTTTAACAAGAGATTCTAAGATTCTTACATCTTTTTGAAATATATATTCGGGCATTCCTCCATCTATAAGATATTCATCTAACATCTCCATTGATTCTTTTTTATTATTTGCAAGACAATATTCTGAAAAACTAAATGGATATAACTCTTCAGAAATATGTCTCCCAGTTAGCCTAGTTCCTAGCTCTTTGCTCATCAATGAACTATTTGAACCAGTTACATATACTTCTTTTCCAGAATCAACCAGTGATCGCACATAAATTTCCCACCCATCAACATTTTGCACTTCATCAAGAAAATATATGCCCTCCTGCCCTAAAGTGTTTTGAAATACTTCATCTAACTTAGTAAAATCTATTTTTTCAAAGGAAGATAAAAGTAAATCCTCAAAATGCAAATAATAAATAGGCTTTTTTGTATGAAGAAACTGTCGCAAAAGAGTTGATTTACCACACCTTCTAAGTCCGGTAATTATTAATGCAAACTTTTTAAGCGGTTTTATTTCTTTTTTTCTGGGAATTCCAACTGGCAATAAAAGATCTTTTTGCTGCCTAATTATAATCTCATTTAGCAAGTCTTTTGATATCATAGGAATATGTGTTCATTTTAAATATATAAATGTTTTCATTTTAAAAGAACACGTACGAATTATTTAATTATAATTTATCATATCTATCATCAGTAAAAAGCAAGGGACGTTTTGGAGGTTCAATACTGGCTATCAATACTTGCTATCAATACAGCCATCATATGTGATGTTTAAGATAATTCTTTGCTGAAATTTGTGAAAAATCTGCAAAGAGTTCAGAAACAGATTAGAAAGTGTTCTACGTTTATAATAATGATTTCCGATTGTTCCTTGAAATCTGAAAGTTCTCTTGTCAGGGTCATATTCAGGCCGAGTTACCTGAAGAGATACACCGATATTCATGACAAATACATCTCGCTCCATCATCTCATAAAGTATGATCGATAATGAAGTTTTCTTTTTTGCATCTTCCACCAACGGCTGCATATAAGCAAATTCAGGAAGTCTTAGTTTATTTAACAAGGAGTCAAGCGTATCTTTCAATTGATCAATAGGCTTGACTTGTGTTTCATAATATTTTTCTACTAATTTTGGAAAATAATCTTCAGACAGAAGACCAGATTGACTTACAAAAACCCTTAAAAGAAACTCAAATTTAGGAATACCATATGCTGCAACATCTTCATAGTCAAGAAAAGATCTCGATGAATCATATATTTCAATAGATTTTTGTAACTGAAACGTGGTTTTAACAACAGTTAGAATCATTATCTGATTCCCATCTGCTGATTTGAGAATCTGCTTCAAGGTCTGCTATAATCCTTTGTATGCCTATAGAATATGATCGATCCTTTTTCCGGGATTCTGGTATATGATGATATTTTATATCTTTCATATATTCTCTTAACCTTGAAAGAAGAATTCCCCTGTCTTTTACTTCCTGAAGCACATTATTGGAATATTCAAGGGATTTGTTTCTTAGGTCAAAATTAATTTTTACAGAAGAATATGCCTTGTATTTCTCATTTATAAAAGAATAAAGTTCAGAATAAGCACACACTCTTTTGGAAGGATATTTTATATTTTCAATCTCTTCAAGTCTTGCGTCTATTGATTCCAAAGCCTCTATTCCATCTTCAGGAAAGATCTCATTCGCTTTCATCTTTATCATTCATCTCATTAAGTTCAATCATCTTATCTGCAACTTCCTGTTCAATAGTATCAGGATTTTCATAAGGAGGCTCGACAACCTCATATAATTCTCCATTTACAAACCTGTAAATTTTGCCATCATCGTTATCAAGTCCCAAGAATTTTCCAATCATCTCATCCATCAGTTCTCGTCCAAAGATATTATCAGCAATATCCTCTAAAAGATCATAAAAGCATCTGAGATTATGTGCAGAATAAGCAAGTTCTCCCCTGACTTCTGCTTCCAAAGAATCAACACCCATATTATGAGCAATAGCCATGGTCTTATCAAGCGACTCATAGCTTAGATGATGTTCTTCCATGTAAGAATCGATCTTTATTCCAATAGATGACATCAGACCAAGAGCAGCCTCTTTTTTTCTATCTTCATCAGAAATCAAAGAGATTTTATGATATATATCTCTGAATGCTTTCAAAGAATTATCTATCGGTTCGTCACAATTCGCATCAAATTCATCATAATCTGAAAAATCATATTCTGCCATTTTAACCTCAAAAACAGAAGAACGAATCAAAATCAATATAAAAACATTTTTGTTATTGTCACTTGAAAGTTAAATTGAATATCTGAGAGCAGAAAGTGTATTTTTAAAATATGATGATATATCTTTTTCGTCTTTCAGAACTTTTGCATTATAGTTATAACTCAAACCGATGGCTATTCCCCTACCTGCTTGAAGAGTACCCGTTCAGGGCAAACCCCACAAAAACGAAAAGAAATTTTTTAAATTTCTACGCACATTGAAATAAGGTTTCAATTGTGTTTCATGCGAAATTTTCAATAAATAATTTTCAGAAAAAATCAGTCAACACAGAAACCAGAATCTTCAATGTCTCCTGATTCAACCCATTCCTTGTAAGGACATATTGAATAATCAGAATATTTTCTTAAAGGAACATTGTCTTTCTTGATCTTGTCTATAAGCGAATCAACTATTTTCCAGGAAAAATTGATAAAGTCATAGTCTGCATAGTGTACTTTAGAGCCCTTTACAGATCCAAGTATTATGTTTTCGTAGGCTTCAGGAGCTGTTATGCCAAAATCACGAGAATAGTTGAAAGAAAGTTCGACAGGAACAGAGTCAAATCCAGATCCCAGCTTTTTGGTATTCAGAACAAAATAGATTTCCTCTTTTGGCTGGAACTCAAGCCTTAGCCTGTTATTGTAGCCATTGAATTCCCTGAATATTATTTCTATATAAAATCTCTTATCCTCAAGTTTTTTTCCTGTGAGTATCTTAAAAGGAACGCCGTCCCACCTGTGGTTATCAATATAGAGCGGAAGAGAAACAAAAGTCTCTGTATTGGAATCATGACCTATGTCTTTTTGATATGATGCATACTGGCCTAAGTAGATCTGATCTTTTTTTGGCAGTCTTATGCTTTTGAGTATCTCAATCTTTTTTTCAGAAACACGATCAAAAAAATGTTCTGTGAAACCATTCTCTTTAAGTTCTTTCAACGGTATATCTATAGATATGAGAGACAACACCTGAAGAAGATGGTTCTGAACAATATCTTTTATAGCACCAGTCTTGTCATAAAAAGATGCTCTTTCTTCTGCTCCGCTCTTCTCGCTCATAGCTATCCTTACCTCTTTAACATGCTCTTTTGAAAGAAGCGTCTCTAGAAGATAATTCTGTGATCTTAACATAAGGATGTTCTGGACTGCTTCTTTTCCGAGATAATGATCAACTCTGTATATTTCCTCTGGCAAGAAATTTTCTGTTATTGCAGATTCAAGTTCTGTTGATGATTCTTCATCTGATCCAAAAGGTTTTTCGATAACGATTCTCTTGTTTTTTGGCCTGCAGTTGGTAAAAAAGAAATCCTTAATTATCCTTACAACATCATGATAGAATCGGGGAAGGGTCGATAGATAAAAGATATAATTGCCTGTAAGAGGAAAATTGCATACTTCTGCAAATTTTTCAGGATCATCAAAATCTGCTTTTACATAAAAGAAACTGTCGATAAGCTTATCGCCTATCTTTTCAGAGTAATCTTTAGCAAACTCATCCTTGAGTCTTTTTTTTAAATGTTTTTTATATTCACTCTGATCATCATATCTTCTTCCAATAGCAACTGCCTTGAACTTGTCAAGCTTGCCTTTTTTTACAAGACTATACATTGCTGGAAGAAGCTTGTTTGAAAAAAGGTCTCCAGTTCCTCCAAAGAATACAAATGTCGGTTCCATCATGATCACCTCAGGATCAGTTATAAAAGAATCTAAAATCTAAAGATCTGTGACAAGATATGTCTTTGTCGAATTGAGCAATGCTATAGGTGCTTTATGGAGAGAAAGATTCTTTGTAGTAAAATCAAGATATGCCTGCCTTTTTTTCTTTCCTATGAAAAAAGCAAAAGACACTTTTGACTTGACTATGCTTTCAGGAAGCAAAGTAATTCTCTCTTTAGGGCTTTTTGGGGAATCAGAAACATATGCATAACCCTTATGCTTAAGGCCTAAAAGATCACTTTCCGGAAACAAAGAACCGATATGCATATCTTCTCCTGAACTTGCGATTATTATGTCAAATGTAAGGGTAGGTGAATATTTTCTTAATATATCAGTGTAGAACTGTGCGATTTTTTCAGGGTCTTTTTCAGCATATTCTTCAACATCTTCTATATAATGAAAATTCTCTCGTACAAATTCTGCCAGTCTCGGATGAATCTCTTTTATTATATTTTCCTCAACAACAAAAGAATTTCTCTTTTTCTTATCGATTCTTTCATCAAGCATGAAAAAATGCATCCTTTCAAAAGGAAGTTTTTCAATATTTCTCCCAAGCTCCTTGTAAAAACCAGGAACAGATTCTCCTCCGCACAGGGCTACATTTATCAATTTGTTTGCAGGAAGGCTTCTGACCTCATTTTCAAACTCTTTGAAAAATTCTCCTGCAAGTTCCTCGACAGTTTCAGTGTTTATTATCTCGACCATATATTATCACTTTTGGGAAATATCACTCATCTTTCATGATTTCCTTGTATGCTGTGCTTACAGCAACCGCTCCTTCTGCAGCTGCGGTAATTAGTTGTTTCATTGCGTTATTAGTAACATCTCCTGCTGCAAATACACCATTTATATTTGTCTTCTGGTATTTATCTGTTTTGATAAAATTATTCTCAAGCTCAATACCCAAAGTTTCAGCAAGCTTTGTGTTAGGTATAGATCCTATCTCAACAAAGATTCCGTCAACAGGAAGCTCTTTTTCGTCTCCTTTAGTTTCTATGAGAAGCGATTCCACAAGCATGCTTCCTCTTATCTCTTTTAGATTTGTCTCGAAAAGACATTCTATCTTGGGATTTTCTTCAACTGCACTAACCCAGGCAGGCTGTCCTCTGTAAAACTTATCCCGCCTGTATATTATATAGACCTTTTCTGCAAAATCCGCCAAAAGAAGAGCAGCAGTCAAAGCTGAATCACTCCCGCCTGTAACAGCAACAACCTTGTCTCTGAAAAAAGCGCCATCACAGGTTGCACAATAGCTTACACCTTTTCCCAGAAATTCTTTTTCTCCTGGAACATTTTGTTTTCTTTTCTCTGAACCAAGCGCCAGTATGACTTTTTTTGCCTTGTAAGTTTTTGATTGTGTCGATACATTGAATATATTGTCTTCTTTTTTTATATCTGTTACAAAATCCACAATAACAGGTACTTTCAAAAATTTAACCTGTTCGACAAGCTTTTGAGTAAAATCCATGCCTGATATCTCGACATATGAAGGAAAATTGCAAACCCTGTGAGCTTCAGCGATCATGCCGCCCATCTGATTTCCGATTATCACTGTATCCATCCTGTATCTGGCTGCATAAACTGCTGCGCTAAGCCCTCCCGGACCTGTGCCTACTATAGCAATATCATATACCTTGTCATCAGAAGCATTATTGTTATCTTTGATATCCATAAAAACACCCTTATATTGTTTGCCTAAAATCACCTATATTATTTAAAGTTTAGTGATGAGAAGTTAAGAAAAACAAACAAAAACAGGAAAAAAGACCCTGAGTGTGAGGACAAGGAAAAGGGTCTTAGTTTCCTGAGATTATAATCAAATGTTCTTTTCAATCCAGCCTTCTATCGCTTCTTCAGGCATTACACCTACAAACTCATCAATTATCTTTCCATCCTTGAACATCTTGACTGAAGGTATGCTCATTATCCCAAACTGATTGCTTATGACAGGGTTATCATCAACATTCAATTTTGCAACCATGATCTTATCCTTATGCTTTTTTGCAATAGTATCCATTGCCGGAGAAAGCATCTTGCAAGGCATGCACCAGTCAGCCCAGAAATCCACTACAACAGGGAGCTCTTTGGACTGCGCAACCACTTTCTCTTCAAAATCTGAATCTGTAACATCTATTGTATTTTCTGACATTTTTACACCCCTTGGTTATCTATTAAAAATATTTTTAACCCTATTTATAAGGAAAGTATCTTGCCCCTTATTTAAAAAGGTATTATTTAACATGACAAGAATTCGTTTAATGTGGTAAAAAAAAGGGGCTTTTAGTGGGGGTGCCCCTTTATAGAATGTCAGAAGCAGCGGTGGTGATATAATGTTTGAAAGGTCTTTGACGATCTCTAAGCCAACAGATATTGCATGCCTTTTGACTGATTTTCAGCCTTTATCATCAGCTGATTTTTATTTTTCTTTTTGATATTTACTGATAAGGCTTGCTGATAAATATCATTTTTCGATCAGATCAAAATCATCCATCTTATTCATGATATGATCTCTTAACGATTTATGATATTTTTATCTATCTCATATGTTATCTGTTATTTGTCTTTTCATTGATCATCAAAGACCTATTTATTATAACACTATGCTATTTGGGTTCAAGGAATTGTAAACGGATTCTTTCATTCATCCGTATCTTTTCTTGTTCTTTCCTTGAAACCTCTTGTGCTAAGTTTTGCATTTTGCAACCACCCCTTTTTTGTTTTTTATTTTTTGTATTTTATTCATCTTTCCTGATAATTAAGTGCAAGCATACTGTATTGCACCCAGGTTTGATGAGTTTTGGTTTTACATGTTTTGGTTATCACATGCATATTTTTTATCTCTGAACTATCTGTTTTTTATCTATCGTATCTCAATATTTTTTCAGAGACATAATTTTTGGTTTTTTGAAATTTGTCATTTCAGGCAAACTTCATTTTGTTTTTTGTAACTTGTTAATGACAAACATCATATTTAAAGCTTTTCATTTTTACAACTTCGCGGTAAAAACATTTAAGCGTTGATAAAGCACTTTGCTTGCAAAGTTATTACTTTCCAGTAATTTCATAATCTTTTATAGATCTGAACAAAAATGAATCATATGGAAATGCCTGATTACAATGGAAAAAGCATAGTCAACCTCATGAGTTCTATTTCTAAAAGCTACAGTATAAGAAGCAGGTACCATGAACTTGACTCTCTAAAAGCAAGAGAACTAAAAAAACACGATAATGTAATATTATTTGTCATGGACGGTCTTGGCTACAAAAGCCTGACTGGATTTCCTGATCTGGAGATGAATAAATATGTAAAAGGAAAGATGACTTCTGTTTTTCCTTCAACAACAGCAGCGTGCCTTACGACATTTGCGTCAGGCCTTCCTCCGCAGCAGTCTGCTGTAACATCCTGGTTCATGAATATAAAAGAGCTTGGCATGATTGTCAAGATACTTCCATTCTCATCAAGGGCTGAAGATCAGGCATTATCTAAAGAAGGGATTGAGATTGGCGGCATAATCCCTGTAAGAAGCCTTAGTCCAAAGATAGAAAAAAAAGACACAAAGTGCTATAAGATAGTTCCAAGGCCTCTCGTGATAGGAGATTACAATAGGCTCATGGGAGGTAAATCTGATATCATCGGCTATAGAAGCTATGCAGGATTATTGAAGAGCCTTAAAAAAATAATAAAAACCAGAGAGAACAAATCATCTAAAGAAAAAAAGAAAAAGAAGTTCATTTACTGTTATTCGCCTTTGTTTGATTCTGCATGCCACCACTATGGTACAAAAAGCGACGAGGCAAGACTTGAAGCATTAAAGCTTGATGACCTCTTCAAAAAAATTTCAAAAACTCTTGAAGGTACAAATTCTCTTTTATTATGTACTGCAGATCATGGTCTTATTGATTCACCACCTGAAAAAAGGATCAATTTGAATGAACATGAGGAATTTTATGATTGCCTAACAATTCCTATGTGCGGAGAGCCAAGAGCTGCATTCCTCTATGTAAGAGCTTCCAAAGAAAAAAAATTCCTTGATTATTACAGAAAGAATCTGAAAGACAAGTTTATCCTTAAGACAGGAGAAAAAATGATCAAAGAAAATTATTTCGGGCTTTTTGAACCAGACAAAAAACTCTTTGAAAGAATAGGGGACTATATATTAATAGCAAGAGATAATTATATGATTAAAGATTTTCTTATCAATGATAATTTTGATTTTCATATAGCAAACCATGGCGGACTAAGCAAAGAAGAGATGCTTGTTCCTTTGGTAGCAAGAAAACTGTAGGCGTTTAAACATAAGTATTATAATTAAACACGCATAATATATTTATCAGAACAGGCAAAAAATTATTTCTAAAAATATGAGAAAAAGACACAAGACAAAAAAGGATCTGAAACGATCCGGAATTTTTATCAATTGTATCTTTATAGGCGCATCATTGATTCTTAGCAGTTGTGTTAATACAGACAATACAACTAACAGTTCTGAATCGCTAAACAGAGAAAACTTGTGGCACATACAGTTGCAGGATGCAGAATACGACAATCTGAAAAATGCAAATATAGGAACTCTGGTGATAGATCAGTATGAGGAGATGCTTTCAAGAGATGAAATTAACGCACTTTCAGAAAACAGGATGCTCCTTTCTTATCTTTCGATTGGTGCTGCAGAGGATTACAGGGATTACTGGCAGCCGGAATGGAAAATCGGAAATCCGGATTTTATAGAAGAAGAACTAAGAAACTGGAAAGGAAATTATTATGTAAGATACTGGGACCCAAACTGGCAAGAAATAATCTTTATCAGGATCCAGGAAATTGCAGAACATGGATATGATGGCGCATATCTTGATATGGTCGATTCATACTATTATTTTGAATCAAATGGCAGAGAAAGCGCAGGCAAAGAGATGATCGATTTCATAAGATCAATAAGAATTGAAGCAAAAGATATCAATCCTGAGTTTTTGATTGTTCCTCAAAATGCCCCGGAACTTTACGAATATAATGAATTCAGGGAAATTATAGATGGTCTTGGAAAAGAAGATACATGGTATTATGGAAATACAAGAAGACCGCAAATAGAAACAGATTATGAGCTAAAATATCTTGATCAGATTATAGAAGATGGAAAATTTGTTCTTGCTATAGACTATGTGACAAGTGAAAGAAACATCGAAAAGTTCTATGAAAGTTGCATAGAGCATGGTTTTTACCCAACAGTTTCAAGCAGAGAATTAGATAAGGATTTTCAACCAAGCCCAAAAATCAGCCCTTAAAAAAAGGATAATCTAATATACTAAAATATCTATTTAATTTTATAAAATAGCAAGAATCAAACCATGCAAACATGAAAAAACTTGCAATATACTATGGATGGCCTTCTGCAGTCCACAATCTTGAAAAAGAGTCAGGATCTCTTGAACAGACCATAGATATTTTTTCTGATTTTGATCTCTTTATCCTGGCAGATGGTCTTGAAAATCCAGTACATGACGATCACGAGAACACAAAAAAAATAATATCCGGATCAAAAAGTAATGGAAAAGAGTTCTTTGGATATATAAATACAGGTAATTGTCCTGAATATCCTATCTTAACTGAGATGGAAATATATGAAAAGCTTGAAAAATGGCTTTCCACAGGATTTGATGGTGTGCTCTATGATCTTCTTGATCCACCTTACAAAGCAAGTCCAAAGCGTATAGCCAACATTGTGAACCATGCACACGACATGGGACTCAAAGCATTCTATAATATCACATTTGATTCGGTTTCAGAAGGATGG
>JBKHIF010000041.1:0-12537 GCA_046538795.1 Candidatus Woesearchaeota archaeon
GGCATGATTTTCATAGTAGTTAATCTTGTTGTATCTCTTATAAATATGTTCAGGCTTCCTGATGCTCAATCCGGAGTTGCGCCTGTTCTTCCTATACCTGTTGAAGGAGCTGTGTATGTTCCTTTCTTCTACTGGATATTATGCATATTCATAATCGCAATAGTTCATGAGATGTCACATGGCATTGTTGCAAGGCATTATGGCATACGGATTAAATCATCAGGATTTGCTTTTCTTAATGTAATACTCCCTATTGTACCTGCTGCGTTTGTAGAACCTGATGAAAACCAGCTAGAAAAAAAGAAACTGCACAAGCAGCTTGGAGTTTTTGCAGCAGGGCCATTCTCAAATATAATTCTGGGATTTATTGCATTAGCCATATTGGCACTTGTAATAAATCCATTAGCTCTTCAAGCAGTAGATCAAAAAGGCATATTGATAACAAATGTCATAAACGGAACACCTGCATATGAGGCAGGATTGATTGAGAATGATCTAATAAACATGAGCGATGATGTAAAGATAAATACAATACAGGATTTTACATCTTATATAGATACAAAAGATCCAGGAGACGAGATAACGTTATACTCCAATCGCACAAGTTATACTGTTACTCTTGGAGAACGTCCTGATTCATCTGAAGAAGCATATATGGGTATCAATTTTGCACAAAAAAATGAGATTAAACAGTCATTCATAGATAAGTATGGAGAATTTGCTCCAAAATTAATGTACTGGATTTATGATTTTTTCTACTGGCTTTTCCTTCTTAACTTAGGAATTGGTTTATTCAATCTTGTGCCTTTAGGTCCTGTTGATGGAGGAAGGATGATAAGAGCAACCCTTTTAAAATATCTTCCTCCGGAAAAGGCATCAAAGATATGGAAATGGATAAGCTACATATTCCTTGCAATAATTCTTTACATGGTCTTCAGTCCTTGGTTAAGAGGCTTAATATTCTAAAATTTCAGCAAATAAGACTTTTTTTATTTTATTTTTACAATAGATTTAAAAGAGAGTATTGAATACTTATCTATATGGCTGTGGGTACAGTTAAGGATGTTGATTCTGAAAACCAAATTATGATCAAAGATGAAAGCAGAGCTCTCTATGAGCTGTCTCCTGACAGATTAAGTGCTTTTGTAGATCCGGCCATGTTTCCTTTTGAATCTACAAGGGAAGTGCTTCCTCTTGAAGATATTGTTGGAAATGATAGGGCAAAAGAGGCCATGAGGACTGGACTGAACATAGATTCTCCTGGATACAACATATATATTACGCGAAAAGATATACCTGATGATGTACTTAAGAAATTCATACGAGAAAATCTTCCTGAAAATAAAACATTGCCTAAAGATCATGTGTATGTTCACAATTTTGATGAACCTGATCGTCCTATTTTATTAGACCTTGAAAGAGGACAAGGCAGGTTTTTTAGGCAAAGGGTGAGGGAAACACTCAAAGTCATAAGAGACAAGGCACATCAGAAATTAGATCATTATAATTTTTCAAGAAGAAGTAAATATGATCGGCTGGAAAAAGAATCCCTTGATCCCCTGGAAAAAAGAATAACACAATTAAATGAATATCTTAACTCAAAAAATGGAACAAATTTAAGTGCTGGTGCTTCTGAAAGACGTTCTAAGGTGCTTTCTATCCTTCCTTCGCTAAAGAATAACTATCTCAAGAAGAAAATGTCGATGGAAAGAGATAAAAAAAATGATGACAGACAATTTGAACAATCAGTGATTGATGAAATAATGCGTCCTGAGATGGAAAATCTTTCTTCAGAATTTGTATCGCAAGATGCAAAAATATACCTGGATAATCTTTGCCATGACATTTGCAAAAATTACCATATTTTCTTATCTAAATCTGTAGATCTGTTTGATGAGGATGGCACAATAGAGGTGAAAAAATATGATATAAATCTTTTTGTAGATAATTCTGATACAGATGAAGTGCCAATCATATTTGAAAAAGATCCTGATTTCAAGAACCTGTTCGGACAGATCAATGTGTACATTGATAAGATGAACAGACCAAGATCAGATCATACAGATATAAACGCAGGTTCTCTTCACAGATCAAAGGGAGGTGTAATCGTTCTTGATATGGAATCTGTCTTGTCTGAAAGAGGCGTACTTAGAGAACTTTTGTCATCTTTAAGATCAGGGAGATTATCTGTAGGAAATCCTTATACAATATTCAGTTCTCCAATTGATCCGTATGGATCCTGTGCAGACATGAAAGTCATACTCAAAGGAGATGTAAGAATATATCATGCACTTCTGGATTCATCTTCTGGTTTCAGGGATAATTTCAGGATAAAGGCTGATTTTGATGAAAAAGTTTTCGTATCTAAAGAAAGTGCAGATGATTTTTCAGGACTTGTTTCAAAGATTGTTTCTGGTGAAAATATAAGACATTTTGACAGGTCAGCAGTCTTGGCCCTGTTTGGTTACCAGATAAGGAAATCCGGAAACCAAAAAGAAGTAAGCCTTGAGATTTCCGGATTAAGAGAGATTGCTCTTGAGGCAGATTATGTTTCACGGATGGCTGAATCTGAAAGACAGGATGATATATCTTTGCTTGTTACAGACTGTGATGTGAAACAGGCGATTGAAAGAAAAAGAGAAAGATCTGCAAAGATTGATGATTACATACGAAAACTCATTAAAGAGAACAAAATCATGATCGATACGACAGATTCAAAGATAGGTCAGGTAAACGGCTTGAGTGTGATGTCTGAAGAAGATTATTGTTTTGGAACTCCTATGAAGATAACATCGAGTTCAGGTGTAGGGAACAATTCAGGCGGGCTGGTGCACATAGAGAGAAAGACAAGAAAAAGCGGAAGCATACACGACAAAGGATTTTGGGAAATCGAAGGATATCTTACAAAAAAATATGGTCAGGATAGGAGCCTTCTTCTTAATTCGTTTATAACCTTTGAGCAAAGATATGGATATATAGATGGGGATAGCGCCTCTTCGGCTGAGCTTTATTCTCTTTTGTCAGATCTTTCAGACGTTCCTGTCAATCAAGGGATTGCAGTCACAGGAAGCGTGAATCAACATGGGGGGATTCAGCCTATAGGTGGTGTAAATGAGAAAATAGAAGGCTTCTATCATGTCTGCAAACAAAGTAAAGAAGGTTTAACCGGAAACCAGGGAGTAATGATACCTGTACAGAATGTTTCAGAACTTTTGCTTGATGATGAGGTAATTGATGCGGTGATCAAAAAACAATTTCACATATATGCGGTAAGCAAAGTTGATGAAGGCATAGAGGTCCTTACAGGTGTGCCTGCAGGTGAAATCGATGAGCAGGGAAGCATCAATTATCTGGTTAATGAAAAACTAAAAGCATACAATTCAAGGGCATATAAGATGCCTGAAAGAAAAGGCTTTTTCTCAGGATTGTTCAAAAAAAACACTGATTAAACGCAATACTCTTTCAAATAGATAAGGACAAAACAAATCTTACATAAAAATAGCCCTTTTCAATTTAATGCCTTAGGGCATAAATACCCAAGAGGCACAAGTGGCTGAAAAATTATATGGTTTGCCTTTGTCTGCTATTAAAAACCGAAAGATTTAAGAAATAGTTATCGATTCAAAATAGTCATAAGAGAAATATTTATAAAAGGCAACAAAACTCCTGACTCAAAGATGGCACGATAATCTTTCTTTACGGCAAAAATCAAAAAGACCTAGTCAAACTGCTGTAGAGTCCGATAGCACTTTAATCCTGCCATATGATAACAACAATTGTTAAACACAACATATAAAACATGTTCACTATAATGCCTTGGTGGTGTAGTCTGGCCTATCATGAAGCCCTGTCGAGGCTTCGACTCGGGTTCAAATCCCGGCCAGGGCGTTTACTTAGTGCCTTAATGGCTTTGAATGAAAGATCAATTGAATTTGAACCCGAGACTCGGGTTCATGCTTGAAATTTTTTCAAATTTCAGCACCAACGTTGGCGCTTATGGAATCCTGACAAGAGCGTTTACTTAATATTCACAGATTACATATATGATATTTATCAAGAGCCGGTAGCTCAGCCTGGCTAGAGCACTTGACTTTTAATGGGTGTGCGAAATTTTCGTACTATCCTGAAGCAATCAAGTGGCCGCGGGTTCAAAATGATTTATGGGTCGTTCGTATAAACCCTTGGATTATGAAAGTCCCGTCCGGCTCGCCATTTTCATTAAATTAAGTGGGTTGGTATAATGGTGAAAAAAAGTCCCAAGACAAAGACCTCAACAGAGGAACTGAAACATTCTATAATACCTAAGCATGAGATAGCTAAAGGTCCTGAAATAAAGGCTGTCTTTGAGAAATATAACATAACTGTGAATGAACTGCCAAAGATACTTATTTCTGATCCGGGAATAAGACATCTGGGTGCAAAGCCAGGAGATATCATAAAGATAACAAGAATTTCTCCTACTTCAGGCAAGAGTATATATTATAGAGGTGTGGTAAGTGATTAAGAAGAACTATAAGGCTGTAATGGATTCGTATTTTAGCAATTATTCATTTGTCCAGTCTAACATAGAATCATTCAATAACTTCATTGAAAAAGAGCTCCAGAATATAATTGATGACAACAAAGAGATTGAGCCTACAATAATACCTCATAATATAGATGAGTTCAAGATAAGGCTGGACAAGATATGGATTAAAAAGCCAGAGCTTATAGAAGCAGACGGTGCCAGAAGAGATATATATCCTGTAGAAGCACGACTGAGAAAGATATCGTATGCAGCTCCTATATATATGGAAGTATCTGCGCACATAGATGGTATACAAAGAGAATCTTTTACAGCTCAGATAGGAAGTATGCCTATTATGATAAAATCAAACTTCTGCCACTTAAACAAGCTTTCAAAAGACGAACTTATTTCAAAAGGCGAAGATCCAGATGATCCTGGCGGATATTTTATAATAAACGGAACTGAAAAAGTTCTTGTGACTGTAGAAGATCTTGCACCAAATACACTTCTTGTTGAAGAGGCATCGACAGGTGTTTCACAATTTGTAGGAAAATTATTTTCTGAACATGGAAGCTACAAGATACCTCACACAATTGAGAAGATGAAAGATGGTATTTTTTATCTCACTTTCACAAGAGTCAAGAGAATACCTATTGTAGTTATGCTTAAAGCTCTTGGAATGACGAAAGATGAAGATATTATGAAATTCATAGATGTGCCATCAGACATGCAGGATGAGATTTTCATAAATCTATTTGAATTCGTGAACACCAAGACTCCTGATGATGCTCTTGATACTGTCGCGAAAAAGATAGGCATAACACAATCAAAAGAGATAAGGATTGAGAGGATGTCTGAAATACTTGACAAATATCTTCTTCCGCATCTTGGAACTTCTTTGGAAGACAGGAAGTTCAAAGCATACAATTTGTGCAAGCTTCTTAAGAAATTCATTCTTGTTTCTAAAGGAAAACTTGCAACAGATGATAAGGACCATTTCAAAAACAAAAGACTTAAACAAGCAGGGGATCTTCTTGCTGATCTTTTTAGAGTAAATCTTAATGTCCTTATAGGAGATATGCTCTATAATTTTCAAAGGATCGTAAAGAGAGGAAAGTTCCCTTCAATAAAAGTCGTAATAAGGGATAAGCTGCTTACATCAAGGTTGTACAGTTCAATGGCAACAGGAAACTGGGTGGGAGACAGAAAAGGTATCTCGCAGAGGATACAAAGGCTTAATTTTCTTGACACAATGTCTCATCTCCAGAGAGTCGTAAGTCCGCTTTCGTCCTCACAGGAAAATTTCGAGGCAAGAAGTCTTCATGCAACACACTTGGGACGATTGTGCCCTGTTGAGACTCCTGAAGGTACTAATATAGGACTTAGAAAAAACCTTTCACTCCTTACAAAGGTTTCAGAGATGGAAGATGAAGAAGAAATCGTAAAGAGCCTGAAAAATATTGGGCTTAAGCCAGTCAAAAGCTAACTTTGGTGATATTTAAAATGTCAGACGTATATATAAACGGAAAATTCATTGGAACTGTAAAAGATGCGAAAGAATTCACAAATCAGCTCCTAACAGAAAGAAGAAAAGGAACATTATCAAAGAATATAAATTTTTTCAGGGATGATGAGCTTGATGAGATTCACATAGAAAGTTCAAAAGGAAGAGCAAGAAGACCATTGATCGTAGTGAAAGATGGTGTTCCAACACTTACTCCTGATCATGTGAAGCAGATTAAGAAAGGAGAGCTTAGCTGGGATGATCTTGTTAACAAAGGTATCATTGAATATCTTGATGCTTTGGAAGAAGAGAATGCTCTTGTTGCATTCAGGGAAGGCGATCTTACGCCGAATCACACCCATCTGCAGATATCTCCAATGGACATGGTGGGTCTATGTACCGGCCTTGTTCCTTACGGTCACCATAACCAGCTTACAAAACTTAATGCAGGTTCCAAGAACCAGAAGCAGGGAATAGGATTCTATGCTGCAAATTTTGCAGTCAGGATGGATATGGATGTGAACCTTCTTCATACACCTCAGCTTCCTATTGTAAGGACTGCTGTTAATGATATTTCAGATTATGACAAGCATCCTTCCGGTCAGAATATAGTTGTTGCAATAATGAGTTATGAAGGATATAACATGGAAGATTCAATCATTATAAATAAAGGTTCTATAGAACGCGGTCTTGGTAGATCAAGCTATTTTAGACCTTGTGTCGCTGAAGAACTTAGGTACACAGGAGGTCTTGTAGATGAGATTTCAGTTCCTGATAAAGATGTCAAGGGTTACAGGTCTGAAATAGACTACAGGTATCTTGAAGGTGACGGCATAGTGTATGCAGAATCTCCTGTGAAAGAAGGGGATGTTGTGATCGGAAAGACTTCTCCTCCAAGATTCCTTAGCGGTGCTGATGAGTATAATCTTGCATCTAATATTAGGCGTGAATCATCTGTTGCGATGAAGCACGGGGAAAGCGGTGTTGTTGATTTTGTTCTTATGACTGAAAATGAAGAAGGAAACAAGCTTGTTCAGGTGCGCCTTAGGGATCAGAGAATACCTGAGATAGGAGATAAGTTTACTTCAAGGCATGGACAGAAAGGAGTTATAGGTCTTATAGTTAATCAGACAGATGTTCCTTATACTGCAAATGGTATAATACCTGATCTTATATTTTCACCGCACTCAGTCCCTTCAAGAATGACTATGTCACACTTAATTGAACTTGTAGGTGGAAAGGTGGGTTCTCTTTCAGGAAGGTTCATTGATGGAACACTTTTTGATTCAGAAAATGAGACTGACTTGAGAAAAGAGCTTTTAGGCATGGGATTCAGAGAAAACGGAACCGAAACTATGTATAATGGTATCACAGGTGAAAGATACACTGCAAGAATATATGTTGGGAACCAGTATTATCTGAAGCTTAAGCACATGGTTGCAAACAAGATCCATTCAAGAGCAAGAGGTCCTATACAGCTCCTTACAAGACAGCCTACAGAAGGTCGTGCAAAAGAAGGCGGACTTAGGCTTGGAGAGATGGAAAAGGATACTTTTGTTGCTCACGGTGCATCACTTCTTCTCAAGGAGAGGTTTGATGCAGACAGGACTATAGTTCCTGTGAGCGAGAAGAGCGGACTTATCGCTGTAGATGATGCATATAATAGGAAGCTTTTTGATCCTGTTTATGGTGATGATGCAGACATAAATAAGATTGAGATGAGCTATGCTTTCAAGCTGTTCCTTGACGAGATCAAATCACTGGGAATATATCCAAAGCTTAAGCTTAAGAATAAGTATTAAATGAAACTTAAGACCAATAATCCGGTCTTTTATTATCTTTTTTATTAAATAAATATTTTAGGTTGCAAAAAATAAGATCAAAGGTGCATAATGATGATGATGGATGAATCAGATTTCGTACATAAAGAGGTTGAGAGTATAACATTCGGTCTGTTCAGCCCGAAGATGATAAAAAGGTTGGCTGCCGCAAAAGTGGTGACTCCAGAACTGTATGATAAGGAAGGATACCCTGTAGATGGCGGACTTATGGATACAAGGATGGGTGTCATAGATCCAGGTCTTGTCTGTAGGACAGATGGACGAAAGCTTAAGGATTGTTTGGGGCATTTCGGATATATAGAGCTTGCAAGACCAATAGTTCATATAAAATTCATAAATGTAATACTCAATATACTTAGGTGCACCTGTCAGGAATGTGGGCGTGTTCTTACAAAAAATCCTGAATCTCTGGTCGTAGAAGATGAGCCTGAATCAGATTCTGATGATGAATCTGGCGAAGACGTTGATGTTCAGACGACTTTTCTTAGCCGTGGAGCAAAAGGAAGGCAGATTAAATCTGTGATCGCTGATCTTAAAAGCGTTTCCAAGTGTCCTCATTGCGGTGCAAAGCAGGGCAAGATAACAATCGAAAAGCCTACAACATTCCTTGAGAATGAGAAGAGAATATCTCCTATAGAGATAAGGACAAGGCTTGAAAGGGTATCTGATGATGATCTAAAAGTATTTGGTCTTGATGGCTCAAGGATGAGGCCTGAGTGGATGGTTTTGACTATTATGGCAATACCACCTGTAACCATGAGACCTTCAATAACTCTTGAATCAGGAGAGAGAAGTGAAGACGATCTAACCCATAAGTTGGGTGACATAGTAAGGATAAATCAAAGATTGTTTGAAAACATCAATGCAGGAGCACCAGAGATAATAATTGAAGATCTCTGGGATCTTCTTCAATATCACGTTACAACTTTCTTTGATAATGCTGTAGCACAACTTCCGCCTGCAAGACACAGGAGCGGACAGCCTCTTAAGACTATAACAGAAAGGATAAAGAGTAAAGAAGGAAGGATAAGGCATAATCTTGCAGGAAAAAGAACAAACTTCTGTGCAAGAACTGTTATTTCCCCTGATCCAAAACTTGAGTTCAACGAAGTAGGGGTTCCTAAGGAGATCGCTATGAACCTCACTGTTCCTGAACAGATAACTGAATGGAATGTTGATTATCTTAAGAAATTCATACTAAACGGTGCAAAAAAATATCCTGGTGCTAATTATATATTAAGACCGGATGGAAAGAGGAAGAAGATAACTGATGAGACAAAAGAGCAATTCCTTGAAGAGATACAGCCTGGATATATTGTAGAAAGGCATCTTCTTGATGGTGATATCGCTCTTTTCAACAGACAGCCTAGTCTTCACAGGATGAGCATGATGTGCCACAAGGTAAGAGTTCTTCCTCACAGGACTTTGAGGATGAATCCTGCTGTATGTCACCCATATAACGCTGACTTTGATGGAGACGAAATGAATCTTCATATACCTCAGACTCCTGAGGCAAGAGCAGAAGCAGAGATTCTCATGCAGGTACAGACACAACTGATAAGTCCTGCTTATGGTCTTTCTATAATAGGATGCATGCAGGATTCTATTTCAGGAAACTATATACTTACAAAAAAACTTGAGTTTAACAAGGAAAATGCAATAGCCATACTTTCGGCAATCGGCATGACTGATTTTTCAAAGATAACAAGTCTCAAGAAAGATACTGTTACTGGAAAAGAAGTCTTTTCAGCGACTCTGCCAAATGATTTTAACTTTAGAGGCAAATCAAAAGCTGACAACGATGAGGTAATCATTAAGGATGGTGTGTTGATATCAGGTTGCATGGACAAGAAAAATCTTGGAGAAGGTTCAGGACTCATGCTTAGGAACCTTCACAAGCAGTATGGTCCTGATAAAGCCATAGAAATAATTGGAAACATATTCAGGCTGGGAATCGAGATACTTCTTAGATATGGTTTCTCTATGGCAATCTCAGATGTGGATCTTCCAAAGAATGCACGTGAAAAGGTTGAAGAAGTGCTTTCAAAAGCAGAAGATCAGGTTGACATGCTTATTGAGGAATTCAACAAAGGTCTTCTTGAAGCGATTCCAGGAAGATCAGAGAAAGAGACCCTTGAACTTAAGATACTTGAGATACTTAATCGTGCGAGAAACGAGGCTGGTAAAGCGGTTCAGGAAAATGTCGATAAGACCACAAATACTATCATCATGATAGATTCCGGAGCAAGAGGTAACCTTATCAACCCTGCTCAGATGTCTGCATGTGTAGGACAGCAGGCTTTCAGAGGAAGAAGGATTGAGAAAGGATATTCTGGAAGGACACTTTCGTGTTTTGAAAAGGGAGATCTTAAACCTCATGCGCATGGGTTTGTAAGAGGAGGATATAAAAGCGGACTTAAGCCTCATGAATTCTTCTTTGCAGCCATGACTGGAAGGGACAGCCTGATGGATACTGCACTACGAACTCCTAAATCGGGTTATCTTTATAGAAGGCTTGCAAATGCTCTTCAGGACATGAGAGTAGATTATGATGGTACAGTCAGAGATGCTAACCAGAGGATCGTCCAGTTTGAATACGGTGAAGATAGCATAGATGTCTCAAGAAGTGAAGGCGGCAAGATCAACGTTAAGAAGATAATCCAGGAACAAAGCTAGATTATATGATCACAATCTTTCAGGTGAATTATAATGAATGAAAAAATCTTTAATGAATATGAAGGAAAGCTTCCACAAAGCATACTTGATGACGTCAAAGAAAATATTGACGAGAATATCACAGATGCAAAACTAAAGAAGATTCTTGAAATTGTATATGATGACTATGAGCAGGCTAAGATAGATGCAGGAGAAAGCGTAGGTCTTGTTGCTGCTGAATCCATAGGTGAACCAGGTACCCAGATGACCCTTAACACCAAGAATTTTCAGGGAGTTGCAGAAATGCAGGTTACTATGGGTCTTCCAAGAATAATAGAGATATTTGACTGCAGGAAAAAACTTTCCACACCGCTTATGGAGATTTTTCTGAAAGAACCATATAACAAGGGCAAAGACATTAAAAAACTCGCTATGCTTGTAAAAGAGACAAAGCTTGGAGATCTTTCTCAGGAATTTTCTATAAATCTTGCAGAGATGACTATTGAAATAAAATTAGATGATAAGAAAATACAGAAGCTTGATGTTGACAAGGATAAGATAGTCAAAAACATCAATAAAGCTCTTACAAATTTCACTGTAAAAGAAAAAGATGAAAAAATTATCCTTAAACCAAAAGGAAAAGATGATGATATAAACAATGTCTACAAGGTAAAAGAAAAACTTAAACAGCTTTATGTATTTGGCATAAAAGGCATAACTCAGGTACTCCCTGTAAAAAGAGGAGATGAGTTTGTTATACTTACTGCAGGAAGCAATCTTAAAGAAGCGCTTAAGCTTGACTTTGTCGATCCAGAAAGGATACTCACAAATGATATCCATGAAATGGAAGCTATATTTGGAATTGAAGCTGCAAGACAGGTCATAATAAATGAAGTCTTCAAGGTTATTGAGACACAGGGTCTTGATGTTGATATAAGGCACATAATGCTGGTTTCAGATACAATGTGCGCATCAGGAAGAATGAAAGGTATAACAAGAGTTGGTGTTGTATCAGAAAAATCTTCTGTTCTTGCAAGGGCATCATTTGAGACCCCATTAAAACACATAATAAGGGCAGCTCTATATGGTGAGGAAGACAAGCTTAATTCAGTCATCGAGAACGTAATGATGAACCAGGTTGTCCCTGTAGGTACAGGCATGACCAAGCTTAAATCGAAGATCTGAGAGAAAGCTTTTTAAATCATTTATTATTTTTTTGAAGAATATTATTATAATAGGAGCTGTATGAAAAATGGCAGATGAAATAACAGAAATAAGAAATGCGTTAGGAAAAGATACGCTTGTGATAGGTAATGACAGGGTTCTTAAATTGCTTAAGAACGATAAGCTTTCAAAAGTATTGCTAAGTTCAAATGTTTCAGAGGAAATGGAAACTGAAATAAATACTTATGCTAAGATAGCTAATGTTCCTGTAGTTAAACTTGATATCCCGAATGATGAGATTAAGGTTATGTGCAAGAAACAATTCCTTATCTCTGTATTAGGAATACTAAAATAGATTGTTTTGCAAATGGAAAAACGAATATTATCTTCTGATCTGATGAAATATATCGCACTTTTTCAGGCGATCACAAGGACTGATGTGAAGGATTGCTTTGAGCAGAATAATCAGATAATCTTTGTGGTTATGGAAAACCAGCTTGGAAAAGCAGTTGGAAAAGGAGCTTCAAAAGTCAAGCTTATCCAGAACAAGCTAAACAAACAGGTGCGTGTCATTGAATACAAGTCTGAAGTCAAAAGCTTTATAAAGAGCTTGTTATTTCCTTTGAGAATACGCGATATTACAGAGCAGGATGGCATAATTGAAGTAACTCCGGAAGACATAAAAACAAGGGGTCTCATGATTGGCCGAAATGCTCAGAATCTTAGAAATACTGAAAAAATTGTGCAACGATTTTTTGATGTGACTGAGATAAAGATCAAAAATCCTCAATGATTGGATTTGATAAAAAATATGAAGGTAATACTAAAATGGCAAAAACGTTGAAATTTCTTTGAAATTTCAGGCT
>JBKHIF010000042.1:0-12178 GCA_046538795.1 Candidatus Woesearchaeota archaeon
CCTTGAAAAACAACAATATATGCCCTGTGTGCAAAAAGCCTCTTACAATAGGAGTCTTGAACCGTGTTGAAGAATTAGCAGACAGAGAAGAAGGTGAAAGATCTCCAAATGCAAGGCCAAACAAGCATCTCATTCCGTTAGCAGAAGTGATTTCAGGAGTTTCCGGAGGATCAGTTACCTCAAAAAAGAATTTCTCAACATATTTTGATCTTATCAAAAAGCATGAAAACGAATTCAACATCCTTCTTAATGTTCCAAAAGAAGAGCTTGCAAAAACAGTTGACGAAAAGATAGCAGATGCGATAATTGCAAACAGAAACGAGAAAATAAAGATGAAACCCGGCTATGACGGCGTCTATGGAGTTCCTGTGTTTGGTGATCAAAGGGTTGAAGAAGAATCTCCTGTGGTTGGTTCGCAAAAATCATTGTCTGAATTCTAGTTTCTCTTTACTATAACTAAAGACACATCATCATAACGATCATCTTTTGGAAGAAAACAACTGCCAAAGCCATCTACATCTGTTATCAAAGACACGAGTTTTTCTGACGTCATATGCCTATTTTCATAAAGAAAATGGTCAAGTCTGTAATCTTCATCATCAGGTGAAGTATTGTTCACATGATACATGTTATCGTGCATGCCATCGCTTCTTAGAAGTATCATTTCTCCACTATCCATCAATTTCTCATAAAGAGAAGAATGAACTGTCCTGTTGTAGAACTCAAGATGGCCTTTAAGATCAAGATATTCTATATTTCCTGTCCTGTCCATTAAAATAGGCTTTTCAATTCCTGCATTAGCTAAATTGATATATTCATTGTCAACCCTTACCTGAAGAAGCGCGCCTACCGGCTGCCATGGAGAAAGCTCAAGATCTTTATCTCGTCTTGGAAAGTTTCTTGAAAGAAAAGAAAGCTCTTTTTCAGAATCAGCCCTTGTCCCCCAGCCATATTTTCTAACGCGATTCATGTATCTGCTAAAATCAGACCCAAGGTCTTTGTCATGCCCCATAGTATCTGCAAGAAATATACCCACAGAATCACCGTCTTTTCCAGGAAAGAATTTGATAATATCACCATAAGAACAAAGAGCATAAGCTATCTGATAATCTCCAAAACCAAAGCTTCCGATTTCCAGTTCACGTCCGTCTTCTGATATATAGGTCATTTTTCCTATTATTAAGGCACAAACCATCTACATGTTTTTATAAAACTTTCGTTACTGGGCAGTAGATTAAAAACAGTAAGCTTTAAATACTGCTCTTATTTCCTCAGGAATTACAATGAAAATTGCAGTTTTTGGTACAGGATATGTAGGATTAACCGTCGGAACATGCTTTTCTAATCTTGGAAATGATGTTGTTTGTGTTGACATTGACAAAGAAAAGGTAGAGAACCTGAAAAAAGGAATAATTCCTATATATGAACCAGGCCTTTCTGAGATGGTAGTAAGAAACCATGAAGAAGGAAGACTTATTTTCACACTTAATGCTGAAAAGGCAGTAAAAGAAAATGATATAATTTTCATAGGTGTCGGAACACCACAAGATGAGACAGGAAAAGCTGATTTAAGATTTATTGAAGCTGTTGCTGAAACCATCGGAAAAAATATGGATTCTTACAAGGTTGTTGTTACAAAGAGCACAGTTCCTGTAGGAACAAACCATAAGGTAAAAAAGATAATCAAAAAATTCTATAAAGGCGATTTTGATGTTGTATCAAATCCAGAATTCCTAAAAGAAGGTTCTGCAGTAAGAGATTTTCTTTCTCCTGACAGGGTTGTTATAGGAGTTGAGTCTGAAAAAGCAGAAAAGATCATGAGAACACTTTACAAGGATATTGAAAGGATCAATAGACCGGTAGTTGTTACTGATGTTAAAAGCGCAGAACTCATAAAATATGCATCAAATTCATTTTTAGCAATGAAAATCTCATTCATGAATGAGATCGCTAATCTTTCTGAGAGAGTAGGAGCAGATGTCAAAGAGATAATCAAAGGCGTAGGTCTTGATACAAGGATAGGTTTTAGGTTCCTTCAGCCAGGTGTTGGTTATGGAGGAAGTTGTTTTCCAAAAGATCTAAGAGCACTAATAAAGACAGGAGAGTTTCATGGCTGTGATTTCTTCTTGCTTGAAGCTGCTGAAAAGGTCAACAGAAAACAGAAGATATCAGTTATTCCTAAAGCAGAAAAGATGCTTGGTGACTTTGAAGGAAAGACTGTCGCTGTTTTAGGTCTTGCATTCAAGCCAAAGACAGACGATATGAGAGAAGCTCCTGCAATCGATATAATCAATAATCTTCTTGAAAGAGGAGCAGATGTAAGAACATTTGATCCAACTGCAATGGAAAATGCAAAAAAAATCTTTGGAAACAAGATATATTATGCAAAAAATCCATATGACACTCTTGAAGGTGCTGACTGCATGATTCTTGCAACTGAATGGGATGAGTTCAGAGCGCTTGACAGGAGAAAGATTAAGAAACTCATGAAAAAACCTTATGTTGTTGATGGAAGAAACATCTATGACAAAGATGCATTCCTAAAAGACGGTTTCAGATATGCAGGCGTCGGTAGATAAGAAGTTTTATAAAGAAAATATTATTATTCTTTTTTATGCATGATACAATACTTGTTACAGGCTGTGCTGGATTTATTGGCTTCCATACAGCAATGAGGCTTCTTGAAGAAGATAAGTTGGTTATAGGAATAGACAACCTTAATGAATACTATGATCCTGAACTTAAGAAAAAACGGCTTAAAGAACTCCAGATATTTGATGATTTCAGGTTCTTTAAAGGCGATCTTTCTGATTCTGCATTTATCGACAAGATATTTTCAGAAAACAAAATAAGCAAGGTATGTCATCTTGGAGCCCAGGCAGGAGTAAGATATTCTATAGATAACCCTCATGTATATGCAAGATCAAATATTGAAGGAACTGCAAACATCCTTGAATCATGCAGAAAACATGGAGTAAAAGACGTTGTTTTAGCATCATCATCAAGTGTCTATGGAAACAGCGAAAACATGCCTCTTTCTGAAGACCAAAGAGCAGATAAGCCTGTTTCATTGTATGCTGCGACAAAAAAATCAAATGAAGATATGGCTTTTACATATCATCATCTTTTCGGGCTTAACTGCACTTGCTTGAGGTTTTTCACAGTATATGGCCCATGGGGACGGCCTGACATGGCGCTTTTTAAGTTTACAAAAAACATCCTTGAAAAAAAACCGATACAGGTATTCAATGATGGAGATATGTACAGGGATTTTACATATATTACTGATATTGTTTCAGGAGTGCTTTTTGCAATAGAAAAACCCTTAGGGTATGAAGTTATTAATCTTGCAAGAGGAGAACCAGTAAAACTTCTTGATTTTGTTTCTGAAATAGAAAATAATCTTGGAATAAAAGCAGAAAAAGATCTGCTTCCTATGCAGCCTGGTGATGTATATAAGACATTTGGAGACATAACTAAAGCCAAAAAACTTCTTAATTATGAACCAAAAGTCTCTCTTTCTGAAGGGGTAAAACAATTTGTAAACTGGTATAAAAACCATTATTCTACTTAATCTTTTTAAATACATAATGATTATTTCATGAAAATGTCCGGACTTGATATTTATTTGAAAGAGATTAGAAAAATTCCAGTACCGAATCATGAAGAACAGATTGAGCTTTCTAAGAAAATTTCTGAAGGTGATCCTGAAAGCAAGAAACGGATGATTGAAGGAAATCTTGGTCTTGTCGTAAGCATTGCAAAAAAATATTATGGAAGTGATGATCTTGAGGATCTTATTAATGAAGGGAATAAAGGGTTGATGAGAGCTGTTGAAAAATTTGATCATACAAAAGGATTTAGATTCAGCACTTATGCAACATGCTTAATAAAGCAAAAGATATCCCGTTATCTTTCTTCTAAGAGTATGATAAGAGATCCTGAACAGGTCAAATCTGAAAAAAAGCGAATATTCAGATATGTTGAAGATTATGAAAAACAAAATAGCAGAAAACCAAGCTATTATGAGATAGCCAATCATATGAACAGGTTTTCAAAAAAAGCATATTCAGAAAAAGATGTTGAATATATATTAATGACAGATATTAAAACAAGCACGATTTCTCTTGACAATGTTATAGGAGAAGATGAAAACGCCAATCTGATTGACTTCATTAAAGGATATGACGGAAGGGATCTTGCAGATGATGTGCATAAAAATCATCTTTATCAGATAATATCTGATGAGATCACTGATCTGGATTGCAGTGATGATATTAAAAAGGTTCTAAGAAAAAGGCTCTATGACAACAGGAGCGTTTCAGAAATATCTACTGATCTTGGAATAATGCCTGAAAGAGTAAAAAGCAGATATTCAAAAGGGCTTCGTATCCTAAGAAATTCTCTTGAAACAAAGGGATTTGATGAAAATTTTTTTAAATCATGAAAATATTCTTTTTTTATGGATTGCTTTCTTACAGAAAAACAGCAAAAAGATCTTCTTGAACTGATTATTAAAACAGAAGTAGAGCTTCTGCATAGCAAGGAAAGACCACACAGGACAGCAGTAGTAGATCTTCCTGACAATTTTGATTTTTCAGGCAATGTCTATTCAGGACTTATTGAACATTTTGATAATTACAGGATAATGCCTGAAAATTCAATATATGGAAAAAAGCTTATTTTATATTGTGATGGTTTATAAAAAAATCATAGATCTAACAATTTCAAAGATTTTATAGTGCTAAAGTGTTTCTTATTATCTGTAACAAGAATACAATTCACATCGATGCAAGATGCTGCAATTAGTATATCGTTTTCATTTATCATGCTACCTGAATTCTTAAGATTATTATGTAATTTTGCTGCAATCTTAGATGTGCTTTCACCAAAAGGAACTATTTCAATATTTTTCATAAATTCATCGAGAAGAGACTTATTTTTAATATAATTTTTTGACTGGTAACATCCTTTTGTCAATTCATACAAATTGATAGAGCCTGTAAAGATTCTATCCTTAATTAGTTCTTGCATAACTGTTTTATGTTTTCCTCTAAAAAAGTTAATAACAAAATCAGTATCCAGGAAATACATTTTAATCAAATTTAGGAGATTTGTATTTTGTCAAATTCCTATCCCTCACAATCTTATCAACTTCTCTCCCAAAACTTTCATCTTTCAAAGCACCTGAAAGAGATAAAAGTTTTTTCCTGTCACGAATTGGTCTCATTTTTTTAATTACTTTTGAAAAAGATTCATCTTTTTCTTTGAACGATTTCAAATAATCATACGCATCATCTGAAATGGAAATAACTTTAGTCATATATACACATACACATGTACAAATATATAAATCTATGGTTTATAAAAAAATAAAAAAAATCAATTTCTTTTTGCAAGAAATAGTCCAAGACAGCCAACGACTGCAACACATGCACCTATGAATGAAAACTCAGGAACTTCTGTTAATCCTTCAAAATCCATATCAAAATCACAAAGATCTGATTCTGCTGTCTTTTCTTCTATCATTGTCTCACCAAGATAAAGCTCTCCTGTGAGTGTTCCTTCGCAATAGTCTAAGGTTCTTTGATAGTTGCCATACTTGCTTATGATATTTTTATAATCCACATAAGTTCCATCGCAATAGAACTTTACGTGCATATCATCTGCATGGTTTTCAACATTGCCTGAGACTACGCTTTTTTCGCATGCTGCAGCTGATACTGCAAGCAGCACAAATATTGCCAGATAAATTGTTGTTTTCATAAGAAAAGGTAAGAAAATATGTTTAAAATGAATTTCTCACAAATTTTTGTACAGATTTCAGAATTTATAGAAGAATTTCCGGAATCAATGGTTGTTTTTTCAGAAAATAATTCTTTTTTCGGATAATATTCAGAAGAAGCGGATGATATTCATTCAAATTAGTACTTAAATATGTGTTTATGCACTCTCCCATGCTTAAGATCCTCAAAAGAATGCTTAAGCTGGCTTAAGAAATCAGTTTGCTCTTTAAGTTCTTTTTTCGTTTCATCTATCTTATTTTTCATTTTTTATTGACATTCTTTTTTCTATGCCATATATGAACAAACTACATTCTTCTAATAGTTCATTGCGTTTTTTCAAAAGCTCTGATATATTTAGATCCATATACAAAATGATTGTAATTTTAGTATTTAACTCTTTTGCTGATCAGATGTATTGGAAGCCATCTTGTCAACATTTCTTAGTATAAAATCAATTATTTTTTGTTGGTTTTTCTTTTCTGATATACCAACGAGCACAATAATTACTTTATCTTCAAATATCATATAATACGCCCTGTACTTCTGGTTTTTTATCTCTCTAAACCATCTTCGCCCATGGATTGGGTCTCCTATGGAGAAAGGATCAGTCAACAGTTTTCTGAATTGGCAGTCAAATCTTTTCTGAATCTCTTTTGTGAGTTTTGAAAATGCCTTTGAAAAATTTTCAGTTTCCAGCAATTCATATTTAGGCATGGCTTAATTAACAGCTATTGTCTAAAATGAATTTCTCACAAATTTTTGTACAGATTTCAGAATTTATAGAAGAATTTCCGGAATCAATGGTTGTTTTTTCAGAAAATAATTCTTTTTTCGGATAATATTCAGAAGAAGCGGATGATAATCTTGATTCCTGTCATAATACTAATTAAGTGCCAAATACTAATTTATTACTAATTTCTACTAAATTAGTAGAAACATTTAAATAAACATACGCAACATCAAATACTAATTAAGCAATAATTAGTAGAAAATGAAAATTCCTGAAAAACCAATTGATTGGAAAAAGACTCTGGAGAATGAAGGCAACAATGTTTTCAAGCTTATCCAGGATAAGAGTCTTTTCAAGAAAATTATCGAATTTAACAAGAGATACTTATATTGGGATGAACTTAAATACAGGGTAAAAGACAAGACAGAACAAAAATATATATGGACATTGATAAAGTTTATACGTTCTGAAAAATTTGAAGATATGCCCTTTAGTCACAAAAAGATAAAATATGTAAATCTTCCTATGGTAAATAAGTTTCTTCACAGGATAGATAAATTCCTGGCCGGAAATATTGAAGTTCAAAGCAAAAATCTAGGGCTTCAGAAAAAATACGTTATAAGTTCTCTTATGGAAGAGGCAATAGCTTCAAGCATGATAGAAGGTGCAGCTACAACAAGAAAAGCAGCAAAAAGAATGTTAAAGCAAAAACTAAGACCCAAAGATATAAGCGAACAGATGGTACTAAATGGTTATGAAACCATGCAAATGATAGTTAAAAGAAAAGATGAAGCACTTACTCCAGATTTTCTTTTGGAAATACAGACTGCAATAACCAAAGAGACTCTAAAAGAACCAAAAGATGTAGGTAATTTTCGAAACAATGATGAAATTGTAGTAGGAGATGATACAAAAGCTGAATTGATATATCATGTCCCGCCGTCACACACCAAGATAAAAAAAATGATTAAAGAGTTGTGTGATTTTGCAAATAATGATTGCGATGACGAATTTATACACCCAGTCATAAAAGGTATTGCGCTTCATTTTCTTATCGGATTCATACATCCATTCAATGACGGTAACGGAAGAACTGCAAGAAGTATTTTCTACTGGTATGTACTTTCAAGAGGCTATTGGTTATTTGAATATATGGCTGTTTCAAGAAGAATTCTGCGTTCAAAAAAAGGATACGGCCTGGCATATCTTTTTACAGAATTCGATGAATTTGACCTTACTTATTTCATAAAATATAATCTTGAAGCAATAGATGATTCTCTAAACGATCTCCTTGAGTATATCAAATCAAAGCAAAAAGAACAAGAAGAAACAAGAAAAATAATACAAAAAATCAATAAGATAAACTACAGACAGGCAGATATTCTGGAAGATATGATGAAAAACCCAGATAAGACATTTACCATACAGGAAATTTCTGAAACATATCGTGTGGTCTATCAAACAGCAAGAACAGATCTTTTAACACTGCACAAGATGGGCTACGCCAAGATGTATAAGATTTCAAAAAAGTTTGTATTTCAATTTGATGAGAAAAATAGGCCTGATCTTGAAGATTAGATTTCAAATACTAATTTATTACTAATTTCTACTAAATTAGTATTTGGAGGATTATTCATGTTTTGTTTTCTTATGCTTTTTTTTAGATTTTTTATCCTTGAATTTCCTGTAATAGAGTTTTTGTTCAATATCATCAAAGAAATCTCTTATCTTCTCATGATCGCGGTAGATAAGAATACCTCCGAAAATAGCTGAGATTGATAAAAGAGCAATCCAGAGGTTAAGCGCAGTTATTCCTCCTGTGATATTTTTTGTTGTCTCGTTATAGCCTAAGATCAATCCTACTATTATGTCAAGGCATACGCTTAATATGAACCCTAGTGTTATCTTTTCAAGAGGCTTAAGCTCTTTGAAGAATGTGAGAGTTATAAGATATCCTGGTATGAAAAGACCAAAAGCAAACCCTGCTAAGGCATGCAATATGTCAAGGATCATATATCCATCACCCAGAAATAAACCTCCTGGTCAAGGTTGTCAAGGCTAAATGCAATCTTTGCATAGTCATACTCATCTTCTATTGAGACTGTGTAGTTAATGGTCTCATTATAGTCATGAGGTATTGTTATTGTGCTGTTTTCAGAAATTACTTTGTATGGTTCAGGGTTGCATGTTTCTTCATCAAAGCGCTCATAGTATTCTCCATCTCTTATATAGACATTCTTTGTTATGGCTCCTGTAGAATTGTATTCGACCATCGGAGTGTAATCAAATGTAGTATTCAGGTTTGCTATTATATCTCCATTATGGTATATTATCGTATTTTCCCTTGATTCCAGATGGAAATTGTTCCAGTCCCTGTTCTGTGTGATCGGGTAAGTGTTGTTGTTTATCTTTAATGAGCCTTTCCTGATTGTTATGTTGAATGGATCAAGAAGCTGTATGCTGATCTCAGGATTTTCTCCTTCCAAAAGATAGTTAAGAGAAAATGTTATGTCTCGTTCAATATCTTCAAGTATCTCAAGATATATCCTTCTTAATTCTTCTTCAGGGATGTTTATTATAGAAAATTCCTCAATAAGCTCATCAAAAGACTGGGGCTGTTCTGTTCCCAAGTAAAAACTTTTGTGTAGGTTGTCTGTATAGACAGAAACAGTCCTCATCCTTGTGTTTTTTTCTTTTATGGTCACGTTTACAGATTCCTGTGCATCTGTAAAGAATTCTGCCTTGAGCTGATTGTTCTTGTATAGCTCTAAAGTATTGTTTTTTCTGAAGACTTTCAGGTTTCCGTTGTTCTCAAATGGTATTATGATATCATTTATCCTGATTTCAGCAGTTCCGTTTATGGATATGGGAATGCTTGTTTCTAACAGGAAATCGTCTGCGTCAAAATCAAATGAATATTTGTTTTCATCTTCTCTTATGGTTTTTCTTTCATATTCTACATCTGAGTTTATTATCCTGTAATCAGTTATCTTATTGTTCTGTCTTGTTTTTACATTATAAAATGTTGAAAGGCCGTTTTCTTGCGCAAAGTCAAAGTAGCCTTTTGTTGCGTTAGCTATGCTTGTTTCTGATATTAACTCGTTGTTTATATATAGCTGTAATGTTGGATTATCATATATGATCATGATATTTTTGTTGGTGAAATCCATGAATTCGTATTCAGTTTCAGTTATTTCAGGGTTTTTTGGAAGAGGGTTTAATTTTATTATCCTTGTCTTGTTTTGCCTTTCATCTATTTCTATCTCATAGATATCTGAAAACAAGATTCTTATTACCGGGTCTTTGGTTTTTGGCGAATAAGAGAATTCTAATTCATAATAATCTTCTTTTATTATCTGGCCAGGGTCAAGATGATATGTTTTGGTTTTATTGTCTGTCATATAGAGTGTTGGTTCATTGCAGTAATTGACCTTGTATAGTTCTTTTCTTAATGAGTAGTTGTATGTGAAATTGTTATTTTCTAGATTGTGTATGGTTACTGAAAAATTTGTATTTTGGTTTTGGCTTAGGAATTTTGGCAAGTTCTGAAAATCATTTATGTATAGTTCTGTGAATGATTCTGGTTCAGGTCTTGCAAGAAATAATGTTGTTATGACTATTATTATCCCAAGAATCAATGAAATTATCATTGAATTGTACAAGTCTAGCTTGAATTTCGTTTTCATAATTTAGTTTATAATTATTCTTTATTTTTAAATGTTGAGTATATTTGAGTTATTTTTAGTTGTTCGCTCGTTCGCTTGGCAATCGATACTCGCTCACAGTCGAATTTGTCTTGTTTTTCTTGAAACTATTTTTGGATTTTGTTTAGTAATGATTATTTCTTAAGAAGAGAATATATCTTTTTTGTGAAACTTATCACTTTTTCAGCATATTCTTTGTCAAGGCTTGTTCCATAATAAAGCATACCATTCCTAAAATATCTCAACTGATCTGCAAACTGGATATCTATTTCGGTTTTGCTTATTTTTCTAAGATAAGATACCTCTGCCTCGTGGGCATGACTTCCTGAAGCATTATATCCTTCTTTTAGCATCCTTGATCTTATGCATTCCATCAAGATATCATAGCAGGATTTTACAAAATCATTTGCATTGTCATTTCTTAATCCAATTTTGTTTATTTTTTCAAGAAGAAAAGAATAGCTTTTTTCTGCTTCATTTTGAAGGAATTCATATCTTGACTTGTCCGGCGATTGTTTTTTGACAATGCCACCTTCAAGAAATTCTTCAAATTGTCTTACTGCCCTCATAGCTCTATGCCTCCTGAAAGCACGATGCCGTTGCAGAGGTTTTCTTTTAGATGTTTATGTATCTTATCAAATGATTCATAGCATTGTATGCTTATTTTTCTTTCAAGTGCAAATTCATATTTTTCAAGTTTTAACATCTTGTCTTTTCGCCCTATTATTGCTATATCTATATCTGAATTTTCAGTATCATCTCCCCTTGAATAACTGCCAAAGAGTATTATTGAAGATCCGGCAAATTCATGCTCAAGATATTCAATCAGATCAGATTCATATATCTGCTCAAGATTATCTGCTCTTTTTAACTGCATAACTCTTCTGTTTTCCTTGTTCAGGCGTATTTCCCACCTGCCAGAATCTTCATCCTGAAAAGATACCAGATAACTTTGTTTTTCTAATTCAGGCAGCGCTTTTTTTATGGCAGGAGGACTTACTTCCAAAGCTTTTGCTATATTTCTCTGATTAAGTCCAGATGTGTTTTTTATGAAAAAAAACCTTAATATCCTTCTTTGAAGATTAGTTAACCCAGGTTTATTTATGTTTACCATAGTTAACATTAGTTAACTAAAGTTTATAAATATTTTGTTAATTTATGCTAAGAAGAAATATTTGATAAGCTTTTCTTATGAATTTACGAATAGTTTTTATTTTTCTTGAAAACATTTCGGAATTTCTTAAGTAATATTTTTTAATGATAAGTGAAACACAAATAATAAATAGTTTACAATATTATTTAGTACATATGGGTACGCAAATAAGTCTTAAACTATCTGAAAAGATGATAAAAGCTGCAAAAGAATATTCAGAAAGCCATGGATATGACAATCTTCAGGACTTCATACGAGAAGTTTTAAGAGAGAGGTTATTTGAAAAAGAGTCTTTGAAGGGATTATACACATATCTTGCCAGCGAAGATTCTCTTAAAAAGGCGTGGCTTAGTAAAGAGGAGGATAAAGCATGGGACTATTTGCAAAAGGAGACATAGTAATATTTCCATTTCCATACACAGATCTTAAAGATAGGAAATTAAGGCCGTGTCTTGTTCTATCATCAGAGATGCATGATGATATTCTCTTGTGCCAGATCACATCATCCGTTATTAAAAAAGATGAGTTTTCTGTTGAAATAGATAATCTAAGAGTTAAAAGTTATATAAGAGCAAATATGCTTTTCACAGCAGACAAAAATCAGATTTCAAAAAAAATAGCATCTGTTTCTTCATACAAATATGATGAAGTTGTTTCTAAAATAATAAAAGCAATAACAAGATAAGTATTTGTTCACTAGATATTTCATTATAGTCGAATTTGTTTTAGTTTATCTGAAAATATTTCTGTTATTGTTTTTTAATGATAAGAAAATGGTTAAAATGGTTTCTAGATTGTAATTGTT
>JBKHIF010000043.1:0-12042 GCA_046538795.1 Candidatus Woesearchaeota archaeon
AAAGAAGAACAGATAGGATTTCATAAAGGATCATTATCGACCCTTGCAAAAGAAAGGGCAGAACTTGCTAAACTACTTAATATAGTTGAGCAACTTATGCAGATGCATGTCCAGTCGCTAAAACAGCTTGGCGTTGATCTTGAAGCACAGGCTCAGCAGCAGCCTCAGGGAACACAAGCTCAGCAGCAGAACAAGCCTATTGAAGATCTTGTAAACAGACCCCAATGAATCTTTTTATCCTTATTTAACCTTTTTCTTTTATTTGATTTTGCAGAATCGATCTTTTATTAATGATCCATGATTTGTACAAATAGTTCAATAACATGATTATCGCAATCTCATTATCGATAATGCTTGCATTATACACTATATTCATATTAAGCCAGGGACAAGACGCATTCATAAAACAAGATGAATCATCATTCTATAAGCATTCTGCAAACAACATATCAACTTCAGTCACAGGATATGCTCTTGCAGGTGATGATAACTCAAGGGCAACAAGGATCATGCCGGCAGGATCAATCTATTATGGAGACCAATTCTCAGTGGATATAGATGTGTATGTAGATTCTGACTATGAACATACATACTATGCTGTTGAAGAAACATATCCTGAAGATTTCACTATCGATAGTTCAGGAGAACTTGATGAATCAGAAGGAACTTATGAGGTAAACTCAGTATTCTATGAAAAAGGAGAAAAAATCAACGAAAAATCAGATCCTGTCGAAATAATTCTTGGCGGTGAAAGAAAGCCGATCAACGTAAGGATCTTATCTTATGCACTATTATCAATCCTATTTACTGCAACAATGATATTCTATTTCAGGGAGCTAAGCGTATTTGACTAAAAAACAAAAATACACTCATTTATAGTAAGTTTTATATGTCTTTTGTCTCCTAGAAACCTTTATGAAATTCAACGCAACAGGTCATAAAAACATCAAAGCGACCCATAAAACAACGCTTGAGTTTACAAAAGAAGATTTTCTGACTCCAAAGGGAGATTGCATAATAGGTATAGATGCAGATATAGATTTTGCAAAAGATATTCCTGTTTTCAGGAAAAGCCTGGACTTAAGAGCAAGAAAATTAAGAAAAATAAAAATAAACCTAAAACACGGCAGACATTCTGATTCAGTCATTGCCTTTTTCAATCCGCAATTCTCACATAAAGAAGCGATGGTCGTAAGAAAATCAGCATTTATAGACAAGAGAACATTTGCATATAAGGCAAACAAAAGCTCTAAAGAACTAAAAAGAGATATTTTTGAAAGCCTAAGGAAAAAAGAAGAAAAGGGAAAACTCAGCGTAGAAATCGTTCCTGTCAGGATAAGGAATATCATATTTGATTTTGATGATACTCTTGAAGAATGGACTGAATCTCAGCATGCGATGGAAGATGATCTTTCATCAGAGATCTGGAAAAGATACAGGATACCTAAAAAAAAATTTATGAAAGAATTCGTAAAAGCAGAAAAAAAATACATACTTAAGACTAAAAACCCAAAAAAATATTCAAGGGCCATATGGATAAAAGATGCTCTTGACGCGTTAAGCATAAAAAGCACAAAGAACGATATCTTTGAACTGGTAGATTCTTACTGGAAGAACTGTGAGTATGCAATTAAGCTTGAAAAACATGTTATACCAACTCTTGAAGCTCTCAAAAAAGAATTCAAGCTTTTCATACTGTCTGATTCTGACGGGGGCAAAGAGCTTAAGATGGCACGAATAAGAAAGCTTGGACTTGAAAAATATTTCAAGGACATAATAACTTCAGATGACACGAAAGCAAACAAGCCATCTCCGGAAGGGTTCAAATATCTACTTAAAAAGCATGATCTGAAACCAGAAGAATGCATCTCGGTCGGGGATCATGCTGAAACAGACCTTTACACACCAAAAAATCTCGGCATGACAACTGTCTGGATAAAGCAGGGACATTGGAAAGACGCAAAAGTAGATTATAATTATATAGATTTTGAGATAAACGACATAAAAAGCCTTCTTACAATTGCTAAGAAGTTCTCTTAAGCTTCAGCAGGACCTATATAGCCTTTCAAGAGCATGCGACCTAAGGTCGTAAGAGAAATCATTGTCTTGCCTTTATTATCTTTTGTCTCTATGAGACCCAGCTTTTTTAATCCTTCTGATTTAAGATTTCCGTTAATATGATAGCTAACAAGAGGAAGGCTCATCTTTGTCTTCTTGCTAAGCTCTTCAAAAGAAGTTTCTTTTTCTTCTCCCAGAAGCTTTAGTATCTGCATCTTCTTGTCTGTAAGAAGACTGTAATATGAAAACTTTAGTACAGGAAGAAGGAACAATTTTTGATCATCATCTACTGAAAATGCTTTGAGTCCATTCACAAAAGCAGCACATGTCGCAGCACATCTTGAATTGAAATCTCCTATGGCGACATTCACTATGACCTCAAACTTATTTTCAAAGGAAGCAACCTCTCCAACAATCCTGAAAATCTCTTCCCAGATGTTTCCCTTTATTATGTGTATCTTGACAGGAATATTGAATTTTTCAAGATCGGATTTTGCACGTTCAGCATGGACAGCATCCTTATCAGTAGATATGAGATGGATACGTTCTGTTGAAAATTCCTTTAAACTTACAAATAAAGGATTCATGTTCTCTGAAACAGGCGCAACGATTACTTTTTTACCCAATTTTATAAACCCCCGATCATCAAATATAAACAATCTGATAACAAGATACCCTTATGAGGGTTGTTCTTATTTATAAAAGTTTTCAAATAAAATTTTCATTTTAAACAAAATATTTTTAAACCATACCTTGAATCTTAAATTTATCTTTAAAAAACAAACAAGGTGAATACAAATGTCAAAAATAATAGTCTATTCTACACCAACGTGCCCGCATTGCCATCATGTCAAGGATTTCCTTGCAGAACACAATGTAGAGTTTGATGATATTAATGTGGCTTCTGACCGTGAAAAAGCTCAGGAGATGGTCAATAAATCAGGCCAGATGGGAGTTCCTGTAATCGAGATTGACGGAGAAATCATAATCGGAGCAGATTTTCCTAAAATAAAACAGATACTGGGACTAAAAGACTAGGCAAAACCCAATCAATTTTTTTATTTTTTAGAGTAAACTTTTTAAGTGCCTTGGAATTCTCAAAGGAATAAAATAAACAGGTGAACATTCTCGATGGAATTTACTTTGTCTGAAATTCAAAGCATAAGAAAGCATCTTGGTATAACCCAAAGCAGGCTCGCTATGCTTTCAGGAGTATCTCAGTCGCTTATCGCAAAGATTGAAGCAGGCAAAATAGATCCGACTTATTCTAATGCAGAAAAGATATTATCTACATTAAAAAAACTAACCAGAAAAGAAGAAAAAAAAATAAAGGATCTTATAAATAACAAGCTTATTACAGTAGAGATGGAAAGCACGATCGAGGAAACCACGCAAAAGATGAAAAAGCATGGAATATCTCAGGTTCCTGTTCTTGACAAATCCAGACATCCAGTGGGTCTCATTACAGAAAACAGCCTTCTTGATGCGCTTATAAATGGTAATCCTAAGACAACCCTGATAAAAGAAATTATGCTTGAATGCCCTCCTATATTGAATTCTGACGCAAACATGAATGCAGCATTTTCGCTCCTCAGATATTATCCGATAATACTTGTAAACGAGAAAAACAAGCTAAAAGGAATACTTACAAAAAGCGACGTAATAACCAGCATATACAAGTGAACCAACTATCATGTTTCTCTTATTTTTCCAAGCTTCCCAAAAGAATATATCTTATCGCCGCATACAAAAACTTCAAAAGAATCCACGTTATTTTTCTTCAAAAAAGGAGACAGAAGCTTTTCTTTAGAAACATCAGTTCCTTTGCTGATTGGTGAAAAACAAGGTATGACAATAAGTCTCTTATCATCATATTGTCCATCTAAAAAACACTTGTAGCGTTCTCTTCTGTATTCGTCACCAATAGTTATTGCCGGATGCTGGTGCCCGATCAAAATAGTATGCGCTTTTTTGAAATCATCATCTGAATGAACATTGTTGCCATGGCAAAAATAGTATCCATCCTTAAAATAGTAATCAAGAATCTTAAGATTCTTTTTTCCGGCCAAAGGACCAAGGATAGTATCATGGTTTCCCTTGATCAATATAATCTCTTTGGTTCGTTCCTGAAAAAAATCAATCATATCAAGAGTGTCTTTCCACTCCTGTTTTGAGATTTTTCCAAACTCATGCTTAAGATCTCCTAGTATCACTATCTCATCTGGTTTTATTTTTGAGATTATCCTTCTTAATTTTTCCTTCATGTCTTTATGCTGCTGCCTCGGAACAAGAAAACCTTGCGAATTCAGCGCCTCTTCAAGACCTATATGAAGATCAGTTACTACAAGCATCTTTTGCTTTTTAAGATACAAAGAAAGATCCAATAGACCGATATTACAATCAAGATCAAACATTTCCATGAAACAGAAAAAATAACCTTTTTTTATAAACTCTTTGTAAATAATCCGGCATATTATCATTGGTTCAGAGTCTAACTTTTCACTGCTGAATCAAAACAAAAATTTTATATAAGAAATTTCCTTCACAAGTTTTACGATGTGGAAGTGTCTTGTTGATTCTGAGGAACTGATAGCTTATGAGAAAGTAAAAAGCAATCTCATGGTACGTATCGAAGCAAGGCTTTCTGAAAAGATGTGGGAGATATATAAGACATATCACTCTATGACCGGAAAACTCAATTTTACAGAAGAGTATGAAGCAAACGACCGAAAAAATGCAGTTCAGATAATAACAAAGATCAAAAAAGAAATACTAGATGAAGATAAGATAAAAAAGATACAGGCATTAAAAAAGAACTTAAGCATAAAAATAAAAAGACTCTATAAGGAGCAAAATGTCGAAAAATGGTCTTTTTCTATAAATGATGAGGATTATTCCAACTTCATAATAGTAAGATATTCTACAGATATTGAGATGGATATACTTTCAGATGAACGCTATAAGTATGTCGAAACAGAAATACTTGACGAGATAAACAAGGTTCTTGGAATAAACGAATTTGAAACAGATATAGTCCAGAACATTTTCTTTTTCTCTAAAAAATCAGCATTCTATACATGCGACGATAATAACGATTCATTAGGCAAAGTTGAGTTGGGACTTGAATTCAGTAAAGAAGAATAAAATATTTATTCTGGAATTAAAAAAAATCGAAATTAGAAAAAACAAATTATTAACTGAAAAGTTCTAAATCAGATTCAAGATCATCAAATTCAGACATATTAAGTTCTGAATCAAGGTTCTCAATCTCTTCTAATTCACCCATAACTTCATCTATCTCTAAATCAGTTTCATCAGATTCTTCTTTGCCGTCTTCATAATCGCCATCATCACTCATCGAAGGCGATCCATCTTCATATTCATCGTCAGAATCAGTATAATCATCTATTGGACCCATTGCACATCCTGCTGCAAAAGCCAAAATCAAAACCAATATAGGCGAAATCAATTTCATAGGTAAACACCTCTTTTAATATACAAAAAAGTATATTAGAATACATAAATTAATTTAATGTTATTTAAATGTTTCTTTTTGGTTTTTAAAGATAAGCCAAAAACAAAAGATTGATCAAGAATGAGAAAGATTAATATATGAAAAAGACCATATTATAAATTGTTGTGAGAATATGCAGGATAAAACATTTAGCACAATTATCGCATCTATACTCATATTATTCATTACAGGTTGCTCTATTACAGGAAATGCTGTTTTTTCTCATGAGAAAGAAGATTCAAAAGAGATTGCAGAAAAATGGTTAAGATACGAGAGCCCGACATATACATTTGACGGCAGAAAAATAACATACTTATCTTCACAGAAGATAGACAACTGCAATAATTGCTATGCTCATCATTTTTCTTTCATATCAGAACATATAGGTTACGGCAACAGGTCTGATGAACTTGACCTTTCTGAGTTTCTTGTATCTCATCATATAGTTATCGCAACAAAAGAAAACAAGGTTATATCAGCAATTATCGATGATTCATGGGATGATCTAAGAAGCAAGGAATATGTTTTGAACACAAGGCCAGATAATGAAAAAATCTCTAAAGGCAAGGAAAATCCGCTAGAAGAAGAAATGGATATGGCAAACAGGCTAATGAAGCAGAAGCTTCTTTGCAAAATGAGAAACATGGACTGTCCTGAAACAGATAAACCTGTGTGCGCAGACACGGGAGTTACATATAAAAATGAATGCTATGCATGCAGAGACAGTGATGTAAGCTATTATTCTTATGGAGAATGCAGTTGAGTTATAATCTGCACACTTCAAAATATTTAAAAACTAGACATCATTTTCTTATATAAAATGAATACAAATGGCATTAAAACACGTGAACTAAAAGAAAAATACATATCCTTTTTTCAAAGCAAAGGACACAAGAAAATAGAATCAGCTTCGCTTATTCCTGAAAACGATCCTACTGTTTTATTTACGACTGCAGGTATGCATCCTTTAGTACCGTTTCTTATGGGACAGCCTCATCCATTGGGAAAAAGACTTACAGATGTTCAAAAATGCATAAGAACAGGAGATATTGACGAAGTTGGCGATGAATGCCACCTGACTTTTTTTGAGATGCTTGGAAACTGGAGTCTTGGAGATTATTTCAAGAAAGAAGCAATTGAAATGAGTTTTGAATTTCTTACAAAAGAACTTGAACTTCCAAAAGAAAAGCTTGCAGTAACATGTTTTGCAGGTGATTCTGATGCTCCTAAAGATGAAGAAGCATTCAATGTTTGGAAATCTCTTGGAATATCAGAAAAAAGAATAGCATTCCTTCCAAAAAAAGATAATTGGTGGGGACCTGCCGGTGAAACAGGACCATGCGGACCTGACACAGAGATGTTTTACTGGACAGGATCAGGAAATGCTCCTGAAACATTCGATCCTGAAGACAAAAAATGGGTTGAGATCTGGAACGATGTTTTCATGCAGTACAACAAGACAAAAGATGGTAAATATGCTCCTCTTGAACAAAAGAATGTTGACACAGGTCTTGGTGTGGAACGTGTTACAATGATTCTCAACCAAAAAAACAATGTCTATGAGATAGATTCTTTCCTAAACATCGTAGATAAGATAAAAGAGGTTGCAAAAATAAGTAAAATTCGCCCTGAACATGAAAAATCAATCAGAGTTATTGCTGATCACATGAGAGCAGCCGTATTTATCTTGGGTGATGAACGAACAGTCACACCCTCAAATGTCGATCAGGGTTATATCTTAAGAAGGTTCATAAGAAGAAGCATAAGACACTTAAGATTGTTGGGAGTTGATTTCACAAGTTCAGAAAACAATAGAACCACACAAAAGATCGCTGATGTTATCATATCACAATACAGCGAAGATTACCCTCAGATGATCGAGAAAAAAGACTACATACTTGCAGAACTTTCAAAAGAAGAGGAAAAATTCATAAGGACACTTGATAAAGGCCTCAAGGAATTTGAAAAGATATCTGGAAACAATAATATAAACGGGAAAGAGGCATTCCTTCTTTTCCAGAGCTATGGATTTCCTATCGAGATGATAGAAGAACTTGCAATTGAGAGAAATATTTCTCTTGACAAGTCTGGCTTTGAAAAAGAATATGAAAAACATCAGGTAATCTCAAGGCAGGGTGCTGAAAATAAGTTCAAAGGAGGATTGTCAGAAGCATCTGATGTTACTAAAAAACTCCATACAGCAACACATCTTCTTAACGAAGCATTAAGAACAGTTTTAGGTCCTGATATTAAGCAGAAAGGATCAAACATTACTCCTGAAAGGTTAAGATTTGATTTTAATTTTGACCGCAAGATGACTGATGAAGAAAAAAAGAAAGTTGAAAATCTTGTAAATCAAAAGATTCAGGAAGAAATACCTGTAAAAAAAGAGCTTATGCCTCTTAAGAAAGCTCTTGATTCAGGAGCGCAGGCAGAATTTGGAGCAAGGTATCCTGAAGAGGTATGGGTATATTCAGTAGGAGATTTCTCAAAAGAGATCTGTATGGGTCCTCATGTTGAAAATACAAAAGAATTAGGCCATTTCAGGATCAAAAAAGAAGAAAGCTCAGCTGCAGGCGTAAGAAGGATAAAAGCTGTTCTTGATTAAGAATATTCAGGGAAATGATCATTTATCATATTATCAAGATATCTTGTTATTCCTTTTAAACCTAGATCATGATATTCAACTTCAAGATGTGAAAGGACAATATTTTGAGTATCTAAATAAGATTTTTCTTTTTTAACTTTTTTTTCTTTTTTCAGTTCAGAAATTCTTTCGGTTGAATCTTTTAAAAGAATCAGATCATCTATGCTTGCACCTCTCATAAGACATTTTGCAAGTCGATCTTCATTTTCCCAGAAATATTCAAAAGCCAGAAGATCTGCAACAGCTTCTTCAGAAGGCAGCCAGATATGTTCATATCCGGGTGCTGATTTAAATCCAGGTGTATGGGCAAACCTGTAATGCTCAAAAATAAAATCATGCCCCATTTCATGAAGTGAAGCATGCTGGATCACCTGGCGCAGATAAAGATCAGGTATTCCATGCTCAATCTCATCATCAGTATAAGATGAATTTCTTTCATTCATTGCCAAAGCAATGTTATCTGTTCTTACATTTATTTTTCTGCCAAATCCAAAAAAGGTCATAAGACCATCTTTATAGGCCTCTTTCAATATAGGAACAAGTTCAGGAATCTCTTCCTCAATCACATTTATATCAGGAAAACAATCTTCAAATTTTTCCTCTACAACCTTAAAACCTTCAAGATCAAGATCATAGAGTTTTGACATAGAATTTTTGTTCTGTTCAAATGTCTCTTCGGCAAAATCAAGCATTTCTTTTCGCTGCATAATGGATAAAGAATAAACATCTATTTAAATATTAATTCCAAAAAAATCGCATAATAATTAAATATAACCAAACAATTCCCTTATTTTATGGAAGAAACAGAAATTTATGACCGAATTGTAAATTATCTAAGAAGACTTGATTCTCCAAAAGAGAATGATCCAATCAGTTCTGTAAGTGAACTTAACCCAAAACAAGGCGGCCTTTGGAGAATTGTCGGCGGGATTGTTGGAGAAAATTTTCCAAACAACAGGTATGAGATTAATGAATTTTATAATGGAAGAATGCTTGATGCAATCAGAATAGCTGTACAAATGCCTGAATTTTATTTAAGAAAAGATATTTCTCAGGATCCAGGAGATAAAAGAAGTGGATATGTTGCACCGCTTGAGATAAAAGGACTTGGCTACGATCCAGAACTAGACACAATTGTTCTTAAAGTTTAAATTAGTTTTAATTTCTCAATATTTTTTCAAAAATATCCAGATGTTTTTCTGCAATACGATCCCACCTGTAATCTTTTGTTTTTTCGACAATATATTTCATCTTGCCTTTCACTTCAGCGTCAGAAAATATGCTTAAGACATATTTTTTTATCTGAGAAACTATGTCTTCCTGCATATTTATAGGATGACCCCCTATATCTTTTAAAACATACTTAAGTCCCCCCATATCTGCAAGTACACAAGGAACACCAAGACTCATGGCTTCGACAGCTGAAAGTCCAAAACCTTCTCCTCTTGAAGCAAGGACAAATGCATCTGCAATATTGTAATAACCAGAGACAGAATCAACAACCCCTGTAAAGATGCAATTTTCATAAACTCCAAGTTCTCTTGCGAGATCTTTTAGTTCTGCTGCATATCCCTGGTCAGGTCCTACAACAACAAATTTTGTCATCGGATATTGTCTTATTATTTCTGGAAGTGCTCTTATGACATATTGGCATCCCTTATATTCCACTATGCGACCTGTATAAAGTATTATTTTTTCTGGATTGCCTAAAAAAGCAAGCAGGTCTTTTCTTTTTTCATCAGATAGTTTTTTTGGTTTTTCAATACCATTTGGAATTGTTCTTACCTTATTTTCACATCTGTTATCAATATCAAGATATTGAGATTTATTTTCAGGAGTTAAAGCAATAAGTGCTTTTGCTTTTTTCAGGATCTTTTTTCCGAAGAAAACATCAAAAATCTTTTTAATTAATCCGAGTATGCCTCCATAATGCGCAATCACATCATGAGCAGTAAGAACATAGGGAATATCAAGTTTTGATACAAGAACAGCCTCATAAGCCTGATATCCGTGAACATGAACAATATCAAATCTAGTCTTGTTTTTTTTGAAAAAATCAGCCATATTTTTGTTAAGTGCAAAAGGCCAGAACTGAAAATCCGGTTTAAATCGATAGACAGGTATCCAGTCATGCTTTTCAGCATATGAATCATGATTAGTAGATTTTAAAGTAAAACCCCTGCCTGTAGAAAAACCTCTTGTATCGAGATGATTCATCGAAGTTGTTGTGACAACAGTTACCTTATGCCCTTTCTTCTTGAACTCATGGGCAAGATTATAGCAGACCTTTTCAGAACCACCTAATGCAGGGGGATATCTGTGAGTGAGTATGCAGATTCTCATAATAAAGAAAAAAATCAAAGATATTTTAAATATGTATCTGATAAAATTAGATAAAAATAGAAGTAAAGATCATTTCTTCTTAGAAGATTTCTTTGCTTTGGGTTTTTCTTCTGAAGTTTCTTTTTTTGGTTCTTCTGATTTAGGAGCAAGCGATGCGCTCATCTCGCACTTCATCTTAAGCTCTTTGAATTTAAGATCAACATCTGCTTGTATCTTCTCTACGATATCTTTTTTGTCTTCTTTCATAAGATGCTTGAATCTTCCCTGCATGCTCATCCATTCTGTTATTGGCTTTCTTTCTTTAGGTTCGTAATTAAGTTTCCAGACACCATTTTCAATCTCAAACAAAGGCCAGAAATTAGTCTCAGTAGCCATTTTTGAAAGCTTTATAGCCATATTATCAGGAGTTCTCCATCCAGGTATGCAAGGACTCATTATGACGACAAAAGCAGGACCAGGAGTTTCTATTGCCTTTTTTGCCTTTGCTACAAGATCAATAATATTTCCAACAGATGCCTGAGCAACATAAGGTATATGATGTGCTGCTGCTATAGCTGCTATATCTTTCTTAAACTCCTCTTTACCAGGATGCACTTTTCCTGCAGGAGTAGTCTTTGTGTCTGCACCATATGGTGTTGCAGAACTTCTTTGTATTCCTGTATTCATGTATCCTTCATTATCAAAACAGAAATAAGCAAAATCATGACCTCTTTCCATCGCACCGGAAAGGCTCTGAAGACCTATATCATAAGTTCCTCCATCTCCGCCGAAAGCTATGAACTTTACCTCTTTATCAGAAGGTATTTTTCCCTGTTTTTTAAGCGACCTGTATGCTGTCTCCACTCCGGAAATAGTGGCTCCTGCATTTTCAAAAGCATTATGTATCCATGGAACAGCCCATGCAGAGAAAGGATAAATACTAGTGCTAACTTCAAGGCAGCCTGTTGCATTTGCTACGACAACAGGATAGTCTGTCGATTTTATAACAAGGCGTGCTGCTGTCGCCTGACCGCATCCAGGGCACATCCTGTGACCAACAGTCATCCTTTCAGGTTTTGCTGCCATCTCTTTAAAATTCATTCTCTTACACCTAAATATTTGACTTTCTCAGGAATCTCTTCTTCATCCTGCATTGATTCAAGCTCAGAAAATACACCCTTTATCATCTCAGGGTTTATCTCACGCCCTCCAAGACCATATATATATTCAACAAGCTTTGGCCTGTCTTTGGATTCATAAAGCGAGCTTCTTATCTCATTAAATAACGCAGCACCCATAGCACCAAAACTTTCGCTTCTTTCAAGAACACCTACGATCTTCTTTCCAGAAAGTGCATCTATGATATGTGCTACAGGGAAAGGTCTGAAAACAGTGATCTTTAGAAGACCAACCTTTTTGCCTTCTTTCCTAAGCTCATCAACAACATCTTTTGTTGTTCCTGCTGTTGAAGACATAGTAACTATGACAACATCGGCATCAT
>JBKHIF010000003.1:0-39319 GCA_046538795.1 Candidatus Woesearchaeota archaeon
CTGGGCAACTTCATCTATGCCTTTTTGACAAAATACAACATTTGCACCTGAATTTACAATCTTTTGGACCATGTTCAAAAGCATTTTTTCTTCCATATCAATAAATGACTGTATTTGATCAGGAGAAGTAATTGATATCTTTGCATCAGTTTCAGTATCCTTAATCTCTATTGCAGAGTCAATCAGGGCTATTTTTGCATCTGCCACTTTCCTAGGCATCGAACTATGAACTCTTTCTTTATCCACAACTACCCCCTTAACAAGTTCAGATTTATCTATTGAAGAACCTACCTTTTTTTCTATTTTTATGAATTCCTTATCAAATGAGGACTCACCATTTTCTTTTTCAATTATCTGAAGAACAGAATCTACCACCAATTCTGCAAGAAGTTCTTTTGAAGATTCAGCTCCTTTTCCTGTCATTGCAGTTATCGCAATATTTTTCAGGACATCCTTTTCTTCTTCAGTGCATCTTATTGCAAGTTTTTCAAGGATTTCATGTGCTTTTTCTGCTGCCATCCTGTATCCTTTAGCGACAACTGTTGGATGGATGTTTTGTTCCATAAGTGCTTCAGCTTTTTTTAGGAGCTCCCCTGCAATAACCACAGCGCTTGTTGTTCCATCTCCTATCTCATCTTCCTGTGTTTTTGCAACTTCAACTATCATTTTTGCTGCAGGATGTTCGACACTCATCTCTTCAAGTATTGTTACGCCATCGTTTGTTACAATAACATCCCCCATAGAATCTACAAGCATCTTGTCCATGCCTCTTGGACCAAGAGTTGTTCTTACAGTCTCAGCAACAATCTTTGCTGCCATGATATTATTACTCTGTGCGTTTCTTCCGGAAGTTCTCTGAGAACCTTCTGGCAAAATATATATAGGCTGCACCTGTTGATTGTTATTCATATTATTATCCCCCATTATAAATCAATATAGATCATCAAGAACTATATCAAATTTATAAATCTTACCTCAACATATGTCCAGTGGCAGAACTCTTAATACAACAAAGGATCATCTTTTTTCTTATCTTCATCGCTCAAAGGTTTAATTGGCAGTATAAAATTAAAACTGCTTCCTTTTCTCAATCCATCTGATTGAGCCCATATCTTGCCATCGTGTTTTTCGATTATCTTTTTGCAGATAGAAAGTCCAAGTCCTGTTGATAGCTGATGTCTCGATTGATCTTCCTTATAAAATTCAGAAAATATTTTTGTTATTGATTTTTTTCTTATGCCCACTCCATTGTCTTTAATCCCGACAAATACATAATTATTTCCCAGATGATCGTATGTTTTGAGAGTTATTTTTATTCTGGGCGAAGATTTCACATATTTATATGCATTTGAAAGAATATTATCTATGACTTCTCTTATTTTGAGTTTGTCTATCTTTATATTAGGAATTTCTTTATAATTTTTTGTTATCTTTATTTTTTTGCTTTTTATAATATGATCATGATTTCGTATGGATTCTTCAATCAGAGCTTTCAGATCTGCTTTTTCAAGTGTCAGAAATGATTTTCCGCTATCCATATGGGCAATCTTAAGTATATCTGTCAAAAGATCATTAAGATATCTGGCATTAGCAAGAGCATCAAGTATTATCTTTTTATTCTGAGGATCTGAGGATCTTACATCAAGAACCTGCAAAAGGCCTATAACAGGAGTTAAAGGAGTCTTAAGGTCATGCGCCACTTGAGCTATGAATAGCTGTTTTTGCTCCAGAAGAGATTGTATTCGTTCATTTGCATGCTGAAGATTTTTTGTCCTTTCAATAACTTTTTGCTCTTCGGTTTCTTTTTCCTGCCTAAGTTCTTTTTGAATTTCAAGAAGCTGCTTGTTAATTTTATCGAGATTCTCGGTTTTCACCTTAAGTTCATCAAGCATATCAGAAAGCTGTTTTTCCTGCCTTTTTTCTCTGGAAATATCTTTATAATGCCAAAGATTTCCTAAAAAATCTTTGTTCATCCTGATTGGAATATAATCTCTTTTTAAAACCCGTCCATCTTTTAAATAAAATTCCTCGTTATAAGACGATCTTCTATTTTTCAAATCTTCATTAGTCATATCTATGAAGTAACCTGAATCCTGAAAAAGATGTTTGGACAATTTCATGTTTTTTGAGCAATCTGATGCAATTATAGCTTCAGGAGAAGGTACATCAAACATATTACAAAATGCCTGATTTGCAAAAAGCACCTTTCTTTCATTATCTTCAAAAAGTATTCCAGAGTTAATACTATTTATCAAATAATTAAGCCTGGTGCTTGTTTCTTTAAAACCTGTTTCTGCATTCTTTCTTTCAGTTATATCAATAAGAAAGGTGAGTTTTTTACATTTCCCACCTTCAGTCCTTATCTTGACACCGGCTGTAAGTATTGTTATTTTTTTACCATCTTTTCTTTCAACGATACATTCACCGCAGATCTTTTTGCCTTTTTTCAGGAAAGAAGAATATCGTTTTTTGTACTCATTTTTCCTGCCTTGGGGAATCATCACAGTAAAATGTTTTCCCTGAAGTTCTTCAGTATCTTCATAACCAAGAATATCACAATAAGCAGGATTCACATATTCATAGAATCCCTTATCATCTGTTATGCACAGCCCTACAGGAACCTTACTTATGATATCAAACATTAATTCTTCTGAAAATTTTACTGTTTCTTCATCCCTTTTTTTGTCAGTAAGATCTATGAAAAGCTCAATTACTGCTTCTCTTCCCCCATATATTATTGCTTTTTGTATTACTTTTATAATACGTCCTCCAAGAACATCTTTTATTTCAAACTCTCTGATTCTTTTAAAATCAGGTTTTTTTTTATGAGGACAATATTTACATGAAATTTTCTTATCAGAAAATACCTTATAACACAATTTTCCGGAAACATTTCCTATTATCTTTCTTCCAATATCATTAACATACAATATTCGGCTGTCAGAATCTATTATGACAGCAATAAAAGGAAACATATCAAGAACAGTTTCATCAAATTCAGTCAACAGATCTTTTCTGCTATAAAGAGTCATGATAATCCAAACCTACTTGGTTTTAAGGATTTTTTTTATCCGTTTATTAAGATCAAACATATCAAAAGGCTTTTCGATATAGTCATCACTTGCAAGCCCACCCATTCCTTTGCTAAGATCATCTGTTTTTGCAGTCAGAAATATTATTGGTATCTTGTTGGTCTTCTTGTTTTCTTTGAGAAGAGTTGTAACACCCCAACCATCCATTTCAGGCATCATTATGTCAAGAAGGATTACATCCACTGCTTTGGTTTCAAGAAACTTAATTCCTTCTTTGCCTGATCTTGCAGATATCACTTCCCAATCAGGATTAAGAGTCATCAGATCATATTTTATTGTCTCAGTTACAGATTCATTATCATCGATTGTAAGTATAGTCTTTTTCATTGTTTCACCCGGTTATTTTTTCCATGCACCTATAACCCAGATCAGAAGGGTTGCTTTTCTGAAATGCAAATTCATCAATTATTTCTCTTATCTGCTCTATCTCAAAAGGCTTTTTCAGAAAACCTTCAGAATATTTTCTTGCTCGTTCCATGATGTCTTTTTCAGTTTTTGCACTTATAAAGACTAAAGGAATATTTTTTGTCCGGGGATTAAGCTTTATTGATTTTGCCATAGAAATGCCATCTATATTTGGCATCATTATATCAAGAAGGATAAGATTGATGTTGTTATCTGCCTTTAAAAGATTCAAAGCCTTTTTTGAATCCTTTGAACAGATCACCTCAAAATTATATGCAGAAGGCAATGCATTGATCATCATCTTCAATGCAGAAAGTATATATTCATAATCATCCACAATAAGTATCTTTCCTTTCATTTTGAAACTAACAATTTTTCAACATTTCTTTACATTTACAGTTATACAAGAAAAAATCAATTTTAGGGGTTTTTATAATTCACTAAGAAAACTGGATTAAAATAGCCATTATTTTATCCTGATAGAAAAGTAAAAAGAAAAGGAGGGAATCAGGGTAAAAAGGTTTTGTCGCAGGAGATTCCCTCCCTTCCTAAATGAATATATTTTGTTTAATTTAATCATGCCTGATGAAGTATTTTTTTAGAGCCTGAATAAAGCCCCATGGCGCTCATCTGCTCATACTGTTCCTGTGTAAGCGTAAGGTATGATATGGTAAAATTATATTTCTCCTTTAATTCTGCTGCAACAGATTTGATCTCTTCTTTGGGAACTTCCTGGCCTATTATGAGAAGATTTGCTTTTGTATCTGTCTCTTTTCCATGAAGTATAATCATCTCCACACCCTCAATATCTTTTGCCTTTTCTACGAAAAGTTCCGCAACCTTTACTGATTGTTTTATGAAACTTCCAAGAAAATTTGTTTTTTCATTTCTTGCAAGTTGATAAACCTTGAATTTGCTTATCTTTATTTCATCAAGAACTTCAAGCTTTACGAGCTTTGTTAAAGTCCTATGAGTAGTAGCCATGCTTACTTTGCTTGAATCTGATATTTCTTTTAAATAGAATTTCTTTTCAGGAAACTGGAAGAAAAGCCTCAGGATGTCTATGAGTTTCTTATCAAATAGATGAGTCAAAAATTCAAGTTCCTGCATAAATCATTAAACAATATAAGAATTATATAAATCTTTTCATTTTTGAAATAAAATTCCAAAAAAGATAAAAAATTTCATTTTTGAGAATAAGCTCTAAAAACCAAAAATTAAACAATTTAGAAAAGAAATATAATCAACTATATATAATAATAAATTTGTAACCATTTTTGTGGTAATAATATGTCCCAAAAAACAACACCAATAAAAAAACGCCTAAAATTCCAAAATTGTCCAAAATTAAGGTCTAATAAAAAACAAGTTAAAAAAAGAATAAAATCAAAAACGAAACATTTATATAGTAGTTTGCTTCTAGAAATTGTAGTTTTGTCGATACAGGAGAGGGATTTCAGGGGTAATATTCTAACCCATTTATGAAAGATATTAGTGTCAACTCTCTTTAAAAAATAATGCCTAAAAAAGCCGATTGAGGATTAAAAGGGGGAAGCGAAAAATGGATTTTGTGATGAATCAACAACAACAGACCACCAACCAATTCGATAGCATTGAAGTGGGCCAAGCAAATATAAAAGTCATCGGAGTTGGCGGTGCAGGAAACAACATGGTCAACTGGCTCTATAAAAAAGGAATAAAGGGCGCTGAAATCATTGCTTGCAATACTGATCAACAACATCTCAATGTAATTGAATCTGACAGAAAATTTCTGATAGGACGTGATAATACTAAAGGACTTGGATGCGGCGGTTATCCTGAAAGAGGCGCTGAAGCTGCTCAGGAAAGCATGCAGGAGATCAAAGAAGCTTTAAGGGGTTCTGACATGGTCTTTGTCTGCGGAGGCATGGGTGGAGGAACCGGAACCGGCGCATGTCCTGTTGTCGCTAATGTTGCCCGTGATGCAGGGGCTATCGTTATAGGAACAGTTACAATGCCTTTCAAGATAGAAAGAGCAAGAGTTGACAAGGCTGAATTCGGCCTGAAACAACTTAGACAGGTTTCTGATACAGTGATTGTAATTGATAACAACAGACTAGTAGAGATTGCAGGAAATTTGCCAGTGCAGCAGGCATTTGCTGTGGCAAACGAATTAATAAGTACTATGATTAAAGGAATTGTTGAGACGATCGCAGTGCCATCTTTGGTCAATCTCGACTTTGCCGACGTTAAAGCAATAATGACAAATGGCGGTGTAGCTGCTATAGGAGTCGGTGCCTCTGACACGAACAACAGGGTTGATGAAGCTGTAAAGGGTGCATTGAGCAATCCTTTGCTTGATATAAGCTACAGCGGAGCTACAGGAGCAATCATCCAGATCTCAGGCGGAAATGACCTTACCCTTGAAGAAATCAACAGGATAGGAGAACTTGTAACTGAATCAATGGATCAGGATGCAAATGTCATCTGGGGAGCAAGAGTCTCTGAAGAGATGAAAGGAAAGCTTACTGTAATGACGATCATAACAGGAGTTAAGTCACCTTGGATATTAGGCAAAATTGATTACAAAAAGCCTACAAGGGAAGCTGTTCAGATGAGTGACGAACTCGGAATAGAAATCGTCAGGTAAATATTTGGTTGGCAAGACCAAATTTCATATTTTTGTTTATTTCTTGCCTTCATTTATACCACCCCCGATGTTTATATGAAGGCTATGTTTGGTCTTCACCACGTCATGTGGTGAAGATTTTTTTTATTTTTTAAAAATTTTTAATCAAATCTTTAAAATATAGTCTGCAAGATCATCAATAGAATCTTGCTTTTCAGAAAGAGATTTTCTTAATTCTGTTGTAAGTTTAGTGAATCCCCCTTCTTTGTCAGGAACAAGTTTCCATCTGATGTTTGTCGAAGGAAATGAATTGTATTCTTCAACTACTGCATCAAGATATAAAAGATCCTTTTTCGGATCGTTTCCGACATAACCCATGTCAACATAAGGAGATTCGTTTATAACAACTCTTGAAAAAAATTCAAAGAAAGCTGGATTTCCAAAATGTATCAAAGCCTCGTAAGAGTCCATATCAGCAATCTCATAATCTCCTCTGAGGCGTGATATCTGCTCTCCTAAAGGATGTCCTTCACAAGAACCTTCAAGGTTATAACCTCTTGCCATCAAAGCTGCTACAAGAGGTTTTATTTTCTCATCTATAGGCCTTCCTAACGAATCGCTGAATGAATCTATATCAAAGCCCCTTTTATCTTTCAGTTCTGTCTTATAATATTCAAGATCCATGCTAAAGGCGAATGATAATTTATTTATAAAACCACCACACTTTTATCACTGAGAAGTTGTTTTAACATACAAAAGAGTATATATAACAAGAAAATATCCTGATTATTATGAGAGACGTTTCAGTTGGGATTATAGCCCACAATGAAGAAAGCAATATCAGAAGACTTATTGATTCTGTTTTGGACCAGGAAACAACTAATTTTGCCCTTAAAGAAATCATAGTGGTGTCATCAGGTTCAACAGACAAGACTAATGAGATCGTATCTGGATCTGAAAATAAAGATTCTAGAGTCAGACTGGTAACTGAAACACATAGACAGGGAAAATATTCTGCAATCAATATTTTTCTAAAAAATGCGCAGTCAGATATTCTTGTAATGATATCAGGCGATGTTGTTCCTAAAACTAATTCCATCGAAAAGCTGTGCATGCCTCTTCTGAAAAAAAAAGTGGGTCTTTCTGGAGGACATCCAATTCCGGTTGATTGTAAAGATAATTTTTTGGGATACTGTATATGGCTTGAGTGGAAGCTACATCATCTGATCTCTTTAGAAAATCCAAAGTTCGGCGAGATGATTGCTTTTAAAAAAGTATTTTCAGAGATCCCGCCAACTTCTGTTGACGAGGAAGAGATCGCAAGGATCGTAAAGGAAAAAGGGCTAAAGGGAGTTTATGTTCCTTCTGCTATCGTCTACAACAGAGGTCCGGAAAACTTATTGGACTTTATAGAACAAAGGAGAAGAATATATGCAGGGCACATTGCTTTGAGGAAAAAGGGATACATAGTTGCAACCACAGAGAAATTGTCCATATTGAAAAAAATAATGAATTTGCCGAATCAGAGATTTTTCTGGACCATAGGAGTTGTTTTTGTTGAATTATATTCTAGATTTTTAGGTTTAATTGATAATTTTATCTTAAAAAAAGATCATTTTGTCTGGAAGATTCTTGCAAAAGACAAAGGTAAAAAAGCAGAATTCCAGGATATCATCATTATTATTCCGACTTTAAATGAAGAAGAAAATATAGGAGAACTCATAAATCTGCTGACAGGCATGTATCCCGCAATCAAAATTCTTGTGGTTGACGATGATTCTAAAGATAAGACAAAAGAAATCGTTAAAGCTCACTCTTATAAAAACAAGAATATAAGACTGATGGTCAGGAAAAATTCAGATGTCAAAGGACTTACAGCAAGTCTTATTGACGGGATAAAGGCAGTAAATACAATATATCTGATAGTTATGGATGGTGACCTTCAGCATCCTCCTGAAAAAATAGAAGAAATTAGAGGAGTTTTGGCTAACTGCGATGTTGTTGTAGGTAAGAGAGATAAGGTTCTTAAATGGAGCTTTAAAAGAAGATTGATGTCTTTTGTTGCAAACTTACTTGCACACATCAGACTTTTCAATAAAAAGAACAGATGTCATGACCTCATGTCAGGTTACTTTGGAGGAAAGACTGAATTATTCAAAACTATTGTCGATAATCATGAAGATGAATTCGTTAAAGAAGGTTATAAATTTCTTTTTGAATTTTTCAAGTTTAACAGGAAAAATTTGAAGATAAAAGAATTTTCTTATGATTTTGGTATGAGGATGAAGGGTAACTCAAAAATTGGGAAGAAGGAAATCAAGGCTTTTATCAGATCATTGTTTAGATGAAGATTGTTCCCATCTTTGACATAAATCACATACAGTCTGTTTTCCAACACCAGTAACTTGTTTTTTACGTATATTAATCAATCCAGGACTATTCCATAATCTTTTAAATGACCTTTCATAAATGTTTCCTATATCTTTTGTCTTATTGGGTGAATAACAGCATACAGAAAAGCCACCATCAGAAAAAATCAATGCTTTAACCCACGGATATACACATCTATGTATTTTGAGATCATCTCTTTCTTCGAAAAATTTCAAATCCACGAGGTGTTTTTTTTTATGCCAACTAGACTTAAGAAAATCCAGCTGATCCACACCCAAATTACGAGCCAATTCTTTCATCTCGAATATCTTATGTTTATTATGATTAAAGATCAGAAACTGAAGCTGAATTAGAGGATGGTTCACAGCTTTCTTGCGTTTCTTATCGACCAATTTTTCAATGTTTGAAATTACCAAGTCAAAATCACCACCTACACGATACCTTTTATATGTCTCCTGATCGGTCCCGTCAAGACCGATGATAAGATGATCAAGACCAGAATCAATAATATTGTCAATTTCAGAATTTTCAATGTTTAAATTCGTAGAAACAGATACAAAAACATTATTTGTTCTCGCATAGCTAATCATCCTGTATATATCTTTGTTCAGGAAAGGTTCGCCCCAAATATAAAGATGAAGGATAAAGATATATTCCTTAAATTGATCAAATACCTTCTTAAAATCCACAAAAGACATATTTTGTCTTTTTCGTCCGAACGAGTTTCCTTGGCCAGTAGGACAAAATTTACAGTTCAGATTACAAAAATTGTTTGGATCAATTGTCAATGTATAAGGTCTTCCACGAAGATCGGTCTTACCAATCAAGTATTCAAACGTCACCATAAAAAAATTCAGTAACTTCTTTATAGTCATAGTTCGAAAAAAAGCTAACAAATGTATATTGGTGCTATCATTAAAAGCAATTCTTATAAACCTGTTAAGTCTTGTGAAATCAGTCATGAAACTGGTCTAAATAATAGAATATTTAAAACCACCCTATAAATTTTAATATACAATATAGAACGGAAAATTGAAAAAGTAAAAATCGTACCTATCAATTTTACTTATTCTATAACCTCACTTTGCGATTCAAGATGCAAAACATGCAATGTATAGAGGAAAACCACTCAAGAAGAATTGTCAGGTGCAGAATGAATCTGTTATCCCGAAACCACTTTACACTTTAAGTTCATCCCATAGTTGTCTAGGTGTTTTATTTCCTAAACTTATATGCAGTCTTTCATTGTTGTAATATTTCATGTAGTCTGCAACAGAAAAGAATGTTTCCTGTAAGAATTCAGTCTTATATGTCTCAAAGAATCTTTCGACTTTTTCGTTCGTTTGTGGTCGATTTACGCATGCAAGCACATGCTTGATTCCTAAATGATTTAGCACATTTCTGAACGCAGTATTTTGGTGCTGGTTATCACATCTGTTTGTATAATATTGTGATCCATGATCTGTCATTATCGCTTTCGGCTTGCCGAAAGCTGCAATGGCCTCTTTTAGGAGAGCAATGCTATTTTCAGCAGTTGATCTGCTGAAAATTCCGTAACTGGTTATAACTCTTGTTCTGTCGTCTAAGTATACACTCAGATTTTTACCAGAAAAAGGGTCATAACTCCAATCTGTGTGCCAAATATCATTTGGATTTAGAAGCTCATATCTGACCCATTTTCTGGGTTTCTGCGTTTTGATATTAGGTCTGACAAGGCCGTACTTATTCAAGACCTTTTCAATCTGCCTGTGGCTAATTGAAAATCCTTTATTCCGTAATATGTTCTCAATCCGACAGACCCCGCACTTGTATCTCCTTCTTAGATCTATAATTATAACTTCACTATTCGTATTGAGGCTAGTCTCTGGACGACCGGTTTTATGGTCTTTTAGACTATCCCAAACTTGTTCATTATAAGTTTTTACAAGATTTGAAATAGTCATACGACTAATATTTTGAGACATAGCCGTTCTTGATGTGGAATTTCCTTTGAGATGTTGTTTGACGATCCAAATGCGTTTCTTAAAACTGAGTTTGTACATAACATCACCCAAATAGGAAATGTCATGTAAAGTAAAAAAGTGATAGCACTTAAGAAATAAAGAAAATCACTGCTCAAGCATATTAGGAATTTAAAAAATTCCTAATCACTTAAACTGAAACTCTTAGATATTCCCACCCTAAAGGATGGGGTATTAAAGCTTTCACCAAAGACGTGATGTTCTAATTTCAAAATTCACCTTGCTCAAAGAGTACCCCAATAGGGAAAAGGCGAGGTGCCCTAACGGAGTACACCTGCGGTGCATTGCTACAGAGGAGTACCCTTTCAGGGCAAACCCTAAATTTAGAAATAAACTAAAATCATTTCCAAAATTGTATTTTTTCTGAAATTTTACCTCGGGTACATATAGTATTTCCTGAGATTCTATTTTTGTCGTGGGCAAAATTGCTGGCGATACATCCAGGATGTTTATTGCAAGTTTTTATAAAGATGCATGATTTGCAGGGTTCATCAAGATTAGCAAAATAAGAATTATATTCTTTAGAATTCCAGATATCAAGAATGCTTTTTTCAAAAACATTTCCAAGCTTAAAATCTCTAGGAGAAAAAATGCAGGGATAAACATCGCCATTATAATCGATATTAAGAGAATGTTTTGCTGCACATTCTGTTTCTGTAAACATATTGCCTATCTGTATGTTAAATTTTGAAAACAATTTTACGAAACCATATGATGCAATAGTAAACAGTTTTTGAAGAATTGATGTTTCATACTCTTTTGAAATATCAGGTTTATCGTAAAAATTTCTTATTCCTGTAAATTTTCTGAATTTGAAAAAATTGAGCTTATGTCTGCTAAATTTCAAGAAGGTATTCAATGCATCAAAAGATTGTTGTTTTGTAAAGGTATATGAGATATTAACCCTTAGACCATTTCGATTGCATTCATCTATTATTTTTATTAAGTTTGAAGAACTTTTTTCACCTCTCATTTCTGTCTGGCCAAAATCATAACCGCAAACACCAAAATAAAGATCTATATTTTCATCTGCCAAAAAATCAATATACTCAATTATTTTGGGATGACCATTAGTCAAAATATCAACTTCCAACCCTTTAGACTTAGCAAATTTAATATAATCAATAATGTTTGGATCGCTAAATGGTTCTCCACCTGATATGGTCACTATTTTTGTATTTGACTTAGCAATCTTATCAATTATTTCCTTAACCTTATTTTTATCAGGTTTTATACTGCTATGTCTTATTTTTTTATCTATAATGCATAATTTGCAATCAAGATTACAATTATATGTGATATCTAAAGTCATATTTGAAAGATAGAATCTTTTTGGTTCAGAACCAAGCATATATTTTTTTTTTATTTGCCTGTCCCAATCCATAAAATGTCTATGCTTAGGAATAGCTTTATCAAAAATCAGCTTAACCCTAGGTTTTGAATTGTATTTTAGATCAGGATAATATTTTTCATAATCATCACCAACACCTTTTTCATCGACGATTTTTATAAGAGGACTTATAGAATCAAGAAACTTTAGATAATCATTAAAAGAAAGTAGTATTTCTTTTCTTCTTAAAGAACCATGATTTTCTTTCAATGTTTTTTTTTCGTCAAGTATAAGCCAAAGAAAAAATGCAGATTCATTAAGTTCAAGAATCTTTATTTTATTAGCACGATAACCACACCTAATATAAAATCGGTAATTAAACCCATAAGTAATCCAGTTTATATTTTTACCTCTTTTGACATATTTATAATCATTTATAATCATCAGAAAATAAGAGGTAATAGAATCTTATTTAAATTTAAGTTTTTATCAAATTATGATCGATAAGGGAAATATTATTATAAGAAACAGAATTATTGCCTGAAACATATAATCTGCAAAAATATATATTTTTTCTGCTAATTGTTTATTGTTCTGAAATATTGCAAATAAAAATATCCTGAATATTTTTCTCCCATCTGTTTTTTTTATGGGCAAAAAATTTAAAAGACCAACCAAAAAATTAAATAAAATCGTCCAAAGCAAAATATCAAGTAATATTTGTAAACCTGAATTATAGGAAAAACCAACCAATTTTTGAAAAAATGAAAAACCAGCATAATTTTTACTAATTAATCCTGCCTGCGATAAATGCAAAAATGTCACTTTTTGCTGTGTTTCAACAACAAAATTAAGATCAAAAACAAAAATAGAAATCAAAATAAGAATTAAAGCAGACATAATATTTGATAATGCTCCTGATGCAAAAATAGATATCTTCTTAGAATTCGATAATTTTCCAAAATTATCCAGATCTGCATCAACAAACCCAAAGGGAAAAAAAGGCAAAAGCAAACAGTTGATACCAAAACACATATCATAAACTTTTACATCATAGACCCTAAACATCATATAATGAACAAACTCGTGAATTATTACTGCAATAAAAAAACCAAATATCCAGAATGGATACGGAGAATAAATTGTTCCTTTTAATACAAAAGGCATTATTGGTACAAAATAGTTGGGAATTTTAAGACCTAAAAGTATGCTTATAAATAACATCAGAACCAAAAAAGAACTGATAAAGAGACCAAAAAAACCAAAAAAGGAAATATAAGGGTTTAATTTTTTTAATAGCTTGATTACAGAACAAGGCACTACAGATTTATTTTTAAATTTATAATATATCGTGAAAATAAAGGGAATTTTAGTTAGATGAACAGAATAATTTCCATGTGAATTTAACAGAAAAATCAGACTGATTAAAAGAACAAATATGATAAAGACATAAATAATTAAATTCATAACAAAAAGAAATATTTGATCACTTCTTAATCTTTGCCATCTCATTTAAAAAATAAATGACCATTCTGCTTAAGTTGTTATGTCTTGATGTCCATATAATCTTATTTTCCTTATTTTTTTTCTTTTCACTTCTTGCTTTTCCATAAAAAAGATAAATATCAGATCATTATATAAAAGTTACTATTTTAAGAAAATTGAGGAAAAACATTATAATCATTACTATTAACCATAAAAACATGAAAATCAGAAATATGGTTGTTTATTTTGTTAGGACTGCAGATAAATTATTTTCTTATTTTCAATCTTCCAAAACAATCAGAAGAATTCTCTCAAGATGCATAAATAAAGATATTAAATATAGTGATGTGAGCAAATATGATTTTGATGCTTTCAGGGACCTTATTAGATTTTCTAGTTTAAAAAAACACAACAAAAAATTTCACAAAAAACTTTTCAAATCATTAGGCGATAATAAATATCTTATCGTGGCCAAAAAATCAGGTTTCATATATGGTTGTGTAATTATAAAAAAAATCGATAAAAGATCATGGTTTTTAAGCGATCTTACTGTGCGAGGAAGATTTCGCGGCGCAGGAATAGGAACTTTACTTGTACAAAAAGCTATAAATATTGCCAGAAAAAATAATGCTAAAGAGGTTGTGCTTAAAGTAAATCAGAAAAATAATAAAGCAATTGCATTATATTATAAGATGGGATTTAAAACATCCATTAAAATTGATGACGAGATGATTAAACTTGTTCTGAAACTATAATTTATATATTACCGACCATTTTTGCATAACATGAAAAATATGGTATTAAAAAATGCATTTTATCTTTCAGGCTCTGAATTCTTAAGCAAAGCGTTTTTCTTTATATCACTTTATTTCATGGCAAGGGCATATGGCCCAGAAGGAATTGGAAAATACTCATTTGCATTTACTTATGGAAGTATTTTTATGATTTTTGCCAATTGGGGACTCAACAATCTCATTATAAGAGAATTAAATGATATCAAAGACAGATCGAGATATCTTGGAAATATCTTTTCTCTAAAACTTATTTTTGGTCTGCTATTTATGGGCACATCTGTTTTGCTCGCCTTGATTATTCTTGAAAAAGATATGTTTATTCTCATACTGTTTACTGCCGCAATTCTTTTAACAGACAATCTGACTTCAATCTTCTACTCCATATTTAGATATCAAGAAAATATGCTTCCTGAAGCCACCATAAAGATTTTTCACAACATCCTGATAGTTAGCCTATCATTATATAACATTTTATCTGGCAATGAACTTATTTACATATTTATTTCTTTTTTCATTGGAAAATTATTTGCATTTTTTGTTTCTTTTTTAATTTTTTCTCTAAAATCAAGAATGTTCATTCCTGAATTAAATAAACAAATAATCAAAAAAATCCTAATAAAAGGATTACCTTTGATGCTAATATCTTTATCAGGACTTATTATCTATAGAGTAGATATACTCATGCTAAAATTTCTTAAAGGATATGAGATTGTAGGTTTATATGAAGCAGCGTACAATATAATAAGAAACATAGATTCATTAATGCTCTTTTTCAGTGTTTCATTCTATTCAAGATTATGCAAGATAAAAGATATAAAAAAATCATTTGTTTTTTTAAAAAAATCATTTATGCAATATTTTGTTTTCATATTATTTTTCATCCTTGGAATATTACTATTTGGAAACAAAATAATCCTGTTTATATATGGACCTGATTTTTTAATTTCTGTAAAAATACTTTATCTTATTTCCTTTGGAGCTATATTTTTATTCTTAAATAAACTTAATATTCATTTTATAAATTCCATAAATAAACCGTGGATAAATGTATTGCTTATATTAGCGGGAGCCATATTAAATATAATTCTTAATTTGTTATTGATTCCTTCATTAGGATGGATGGGTGCCGCAATTTCATCAATAACCAGTTATATGTTAATCTTTGGTGTATATGTTAAAATTATATTTTCACAATCATATAAGAAGTCATAATTTTTGCTTAGAAACCAGTCTAGTGGGAATTTTTTTTCTATTGCAAAGAGGATCTGTCTTATCATATTTTCGAAACTTCCTATATGTGTGTGTCTTGCAGCCCCCGTGGCAAAGATATCTATAACTGCAATTAAGACATTCTTTAGGTATTTTCATCCATTCATCCCTGAGATCAACATATTTATCCCAAATTTTCTTTAAAGATAAAGAATTTATGTTTCCAACAGACTGCTCTTTTTCTGACATCGGACAGGGAACAGCAGATCCATCAGACAATATATAAATAGCATCAACATAACAAGAACATTCGCTTCCCTTTATCATAGATCTTAATAAAAATCCATTTCCATGCTTTTTATCATGTGAAATTTGATTCAATGTTTGGTTGTATTCTTCAGGACTAATTTCATAAGATTTGTCAATTTCTGAACCAGAAGACATATATCTTTCAAAAGATACAGGAATATTAAGTTTTTTGACCTTACTGATAATCTCACCAATCTTATTATAATTTTTCTTTGAAATAAATATATGCAAAGAAATATTAAAAGAAGACAATTTTTTAATCTTATCTATCAGAATTTCATATGATCCTTTTCCTGAAATTGATTCGAGATTTTCTTTGCTATCAAATTTGATCCTAAGTTCAATTTGTTTTAGTTTTGCAAGAAAAGCTATCATTTCATCATCTATCAAGAAAGCATTTGTGTATATTATCGGATGCATGTTATTTTTGGAACAATATTTTAAGTAACTTATAAGCTCAGGATCACAAAAAGGTTCTCCACCCAAAAAAATAATGTTTTTTACACCCATTCTTTTAGATTGGCGAAGTACTGAAAACCAATCAACATCATCACCCGGGATATTTTTTGAATAACAAAAATCACAAGAAAGGTTACATTTACTTGTAGTGTGAATTCCAACTGATCTTGGGTTTCTTTGGATAAGATAATATGTTTTCTGAAATATTTTTGTAAAAAAAGTACCAATCATCTCTTTTCACCAACTATAAAATATCCAAATGAAAAAAATTCAGGAAATAATCTATTTATCCTGAAAAAATTAATTATCTTATATACTGCCACATAAAAAAAATTTTTTTTGTGTCTTGAAATCTTTGAAGGATAATAACGATTAATAACTTTCAAACGATATCTGTATTTTGAAAATAATTTTTTTATTTTTTTAAAAGTCACAACATGGAGATGATCTGAAAATATCTTTTTTGTAAGGTGATTCATGTCTGTTATATCAAGAGAATTACCAAACAAATAATAAAATCTGTTGATGATATTAAGGCTGTTTGGAACTGTTATAAAAATAAGATCTCCTTTTCTTTGTTTTTTTGAGATCTGATTTAACATAATTTCAGGATCAACAAGATGTTCCAGAATATCAAACATGAAAATCGCATCATACCTATTAAGAGGTTTTAAAGCAATTTCATCATTAAGATTTACACAAATGGTCTTATAACCCTGATTATTTGCAATCTTAATTAAAGCAGGATCATTGTCAAGAACTGTTATATCTTCTGCATCAATCATTTGCAATATTTTTTCAGAAAAACCTAAATCCAAAACACTTTTGTTTCTTAATGAAAACATTTTGATTATTTTCCTTTTGAACAAAAAGTAATCTGATGTATCCTCATACCTATTTTTTTCTTGCATTGTCAACAGCCGCCCTTAATATTCCAAACCCACAATGACTATAGTTTGGATTGAACTCTCCTGAACACAGAGGATCTTTTCTGTTAGTATCTTTGAAAATATTATAGGTATATACAGTGCATCCTCCATGGCATTTTCCTGAATTCAGACATCCCAAACATTCATCGGGAGTACATTTCAATCGCTTTCTTAGTTCTTTTGATGATCTCCATATATTTCTAAGAGAATCATTAAAAATATTCCCATAACTAAGATCATCGTGTGCTTCAGGACATGACTTTACACACCCATCCTGCATAACTGTTATGTTGTTGTAAAGAGCAGAACATACACCACCATTAACTTCACTATAAAAATCAATAAAATCAGTAAAACCTTTCTGTTCCCAATATAAAAACAGTTTACGTAAAAAACCGTTCCACTTATCAACATCTAATGCAAACAATTTGTTGACATCCTTGTCTTTTACAAGATGATATCTTTCAAATGCAGGAATCATTCCTTTTTCATCACATAATTCAAATATCTCATCAATATTATCGACATTTTTTTTTGTGACAACAGTAAATGACATCATTCTAAATCCCGCTCTTTTAACAAGATCGATTTTTTCCAGAAGATCATCATAACTCATATCTGGAACATTTTGAAACTCATAATTTGCTCTTGTATCTGTTTTTATGACTATTATCGTGTTTTTTTTATTTAATTTATTTAATAGTGCTTTTGTTAGAAAACTTCCATTTGTAAATATGCTTGTTTGAATCTTTAGAGAATCAGTTAATCTAATCAGATCAAAAAATCTTGGATACAAAAGAGGTTCTCCTCCCAATATATCAATATTTCCAACACCAAGTTTTTTTGCCTCTCTTATCACAGAAGATAATTTTTTGAAATCAATACAATCATTTTTTCTTGAAACATAACAATATCTGCATTTAAAATTACACTCATAATTTGGATGTATCATCATAGTGTAAGGTCTGTCATAATTCTGCTTTAAAAAGGATAATAACCAGGATCTTACTCCAAGCATTCTGTGAATTTTATATAACCACCTTAAAAAATTATATTTATTCATCTTAATCCCAACTCACACAGGTAATTTGTATAATATGGATTGCTATGTGTACAAAAACATTTTCTTTTCTTGATATTTTTTCGTATCTTATCAGCTTTTGTTCCAAAAAAAATTTCGTTAAATGATTTATTAAGCAAGTTACCCATTGATTTTGTATTGTTTGGACAATCCCAAAGTTGTCCTTCTGAAGATATTTCTACAGAAGAATAACCAGCATAGCAAGGGATAATCTCTTTTTGATATTTTATAGCACGGATTACATATTTATAATATTTCTGCCTCAAATAATTTTTAAAAACAATCACAGGAGATACTTTTTTTGCATCACCAGTGCGAGATATTTTTTTCATCACCCACAAAGAATCACTTTTGCTGATTGAAAATCCATCATGGGAGTTATCATATTCATTTCGAATTTCTGCAAGCTCAAAACCAAAATGAACAGGTTTTATATCGTGTTTGATAAGATGGATTATTTTTTCGATTTTTTTTACATTATATCTTGATATGGTAGTATATGTTCCAATCACAAGATTAGGAAATTGTTTCTGCAGTTGTTTAAGCAAAGCGATTGTTTTCAGAGTTTTTTCAAAAACTCCTTTTTTTCCTCTTATATGATTGTGAGTTTTTTTAGTTCCATCAAGTGATATATTAAGAATGAGTTTGGTTTTGCCAAGAATAACGAGAATTTTTTTTACTTTTGTTTCTATTATCTTGGGTATTGTTGCACTAACAGGCATATTTATTATTGCAGGATCATTATATTTCTTTATATAGCTAAAAATCTTTACAAGATCGTTTCTTAAAAATTGATTTCCTCCGGTTATTGTTATCCAGAATGGTTTTTTTCCAATATCTAATATTATTTTTTTCCATTCAGAAGTTGAAAGTTCCTTTTTATCCTTGCTTTTCCATATACTGCAGGTCAGGCATCTTGAGTCGCATGTTCTTGTGACAGAATACGTGTAATTTATAGGATATGTTAATGCTTTATTGATCTTTCTTGAAATATTATACAAAATAAACCTAAATGGAAGAAATACATAATTTTTCATCGTAAATTTTTCATCTCCTTAAAATAATGTTTACTTTTTGATATATCATATGTTCTTGTTTGCGTCAATAAATCCACACCATCAAGACTTATTATAGGTCTTATATTTAACAATCTGCAAAAATTCTGGTATAAGAATACAAATGCTCGCATAAATTTTTCAGGTATTTTGATTCTGTTTATCTGAACATTATTTTGTTTTGCAATCATCTTGTAATAATCTTTAAACAGTATCTTTTTTCCTGCTATGATAAATATTTCATCAGTAAATTTTTGCGCTTTAACCATTACTTCTGCAAGAATTTGCACATCAATTGGTTGTATGATATTATTTCCTTTGCCAATAATAAAAAACCAACCTTTTTTCATGGCCTCATGCAAAGATCTAAGATTTCGGTTGTATCTCCCAATAACAAGTCCTGACCTTATAATCACATAATTTCCGTAACTTTGCACAAGAAGTTCAGATTCTAATTTTGTCTTCTCATATATGTTTATAGGATTAAACTTGCTATTTTCATTAAAATTGTTACCAGGACCATGAACACCAGTAGTACTCAAAAAAATGATCTTTTGGTTATTTTTGCATTGTTCAATTACTTTTTTTGTAAGAAAATAATTGCTTTTCCAATAAACACTTTCATCCAGATTGAATTCATGAAGTTGTCCTGCAAGATGATATATAATTCTACATTTGGATAAATTTGATAAATCATAGGTCAATACAATACCTTGCTTTTTCAGAAAATCACGATCTTTTTTTTTTGATTTTTTTCTTACAAGACAGAAAATTTTCAACCTTTTATTCTGAGAGAGAACTTTTACAAGATTCTTACCGATAAAACCAGTCGCACCAGTTATAAACACATTCATATTAAACCAGTTTTCGGTTAAAATAGAAAGTATAAATAAATTTCGTAAAAAGATCAAAATGTAAATTCACGCAACATTTAATAAAAATAGTCTAATGAGAATACACTTATAATCTTATATTACAATAAATTTTATAAATTTGAAAGCTTGCTAAAAATCATGCTTGAAAGTTTTCATCAATTCCTCATAAATTATAATTTCTATATACTCTTAGGTCATCTTATATTAATTATTACATTATCAGCAATTAATTCCAAATACATAATAAAACTTTTTAGTCAGATCAAAAAAAAAACATGGATCATTCTTTCTATCATCCTCATAATTTTCTTTACAACAATGGTGGTATTCAACCACTCTCCATATTGGTCTAATGAACCACAATGGTGGCACATGATCAATGCGAAATCATTTGCACAATATCAAAGAGCATATCATATCAATGAACCTCATGGACATGCGTTCCTTTTATCACTAGGTTACTTTATCGGTGGCATAAACAATACAACAACCTATGTTGTCAATTCAATTATAGCCACTATGACTGTGTTCGTTATTTTTCTTCTGACATACACCTTATTCAAAAATCAATCCATTGCTCTTATATCCGCATTATTCATGGGAATAATGCCAAGACACATCTTTTTTTCTGGCACAGGAGAAAATGAGGTCTCATCAATATTTTTTGTAATGCTTTTTTTGCTTTTTACATTTATCGTTTTTTCAGAAAGAAAAAAGAACCTATATATTTTATCATTGATAACTCTTGCTTATGCCATGCAGATACGTATAGAAAACAGCGTATTTATTCTGATATTCATGGGATTAGGAATATTTGATATATATAACTCTACAAAACGAAAAGATATTGTTAAAAAATTAGGAATCAGTCTTCTTATTTTTATAATAATTATATCCCCTCTTTCATACTGGATACTCAACTATGGCGCTACAAGGTTCATGATCTGGAACGTCCTTAAAATCGAATCTTTCAAGCCAGATCCAATTAAAGGAAAAGAAGAACACTATCCAGAATATTATAAAAATGTGCTTTCAGGAAACATCAAAAATTTCTCATCATGGTTTTTTAAGCCTTCTGTTCATAATCCATTTATATTAGCATTATTTTTCTTATCTTTCTTATTCATAAAAGAATACAAAATAGAAATGATAATTCTTTATTCATTGATCGCAATCTATGCATTAATATATATACTATACTATACTGGTTATTTTTTCAGATATATAGTTTATTTCAACGCACCCATAGCAATCATATCTGCATTTTCTCTTGTAAAGCTAACAAGACTTATCAAATCAAAATTTCAAAAACATTTTCTTGCAACTTTGCTAGGAATCATATTAGTAAGTTCAGGAGTTTTTGGCTATGACATGCTTAAAAACCATCCGATTGATACCCAGGAATGGTTTGAAATTGATTATATAACTTTTTCCAACGAAGATTATGTTACATGTATGAAGTATGCGTCATTATTTCAATATGGTAAATGGCCTAGATTAACAGAGAACAAAACACAATATTTCATATATACTGACCATGAAAATAATCATCCTGAATGTCCTTTCTACAGAAAAGATATCAACAAGTCATTTGATATGAAGGTTATAGAAGAAAAAGAAACCATAATCCTTTACGAAATAACACCAAAAAATCTTACATCCGTGGTCTCTTGATACGCTCATCTAGTTTTTTCTTGAACTTATCAAATGCTTTTCCAAGGCTTTTCCTATGATCCTCAAGATTTTCTTTGAGCACAGTCGAGATATCTTTCTTGGCACTTTTTACATTTTTCTCTATAATAGAACTCCAGTCCCAGCGCCAGGCAGCAGTATCACCAATAGGATTTCCATACCTTCCAAGCCCGATAACTCTTTCAAGAGGCTGTATTTGCTTTTTCTTTGGAATTTCATCCGGAAATCCAAGGGTTATTATCGCTTGTGCCCTTGCAGATTCAGGTATTGAACAAATAGATGAAATTCTTCTTTCGTCAAATGCACCTACCCAGCAGGTTCCAAGCTCAAGTTCTTCTGCTGCAAGCATGAGATTTTCTATAGCTGCAGCACAGTTCTGTATAGAATAAAGCTTTTCTCCCCTTATACCATAGAATTTAGAATTCTTGTCTTCATCAGCCACAACAACTATAATGGCAGGAGCTTCAGCGACCCAGTATTGTTCAGAACAACTTTCAGCAATAGCCTCTTTTTGGCCCTTTTCTTTGACAATCACAAACTTCCATGATTGCAAATCTCCTGAAGAAGGAGCATATTGTGCAGCTTCAATAACTGCCCCTATAAGATCAAGAGGAACATCAGTATCTTTGTATTTTCTTATACTTCTCCTGTTCTTTATTGCGTTTAAGACATCCATTACAAGAATTAATATCTCTGTTTTGTATTTAAAATTAACTGAAAAAATAAAGAAATAATATGATTAGATCAGAATCCAAATGACCCTATGCTTTTTTCAAAGATTTTTGTATTTCCGTCAAGATACTGGAATGAACCATCTTCAAAATCCACAGTTATTTCAGTTCCGGGTTCAATATTTTCTCCAAACTCAAACTCCATTGAAACATCCTCAACAAGCTTATCAAGATTTTTAATAATATTTCTTGCCCCAAACTTATCAGGATTTCCTGCTGAAATTATTGCATCTCTTGCCTTTTGTGTCGGATACAATGAAAAAGATTTTAGCTTGGCATTATTATCGATCACATTTTTTTCAAATATCATATCAAGACTTTCTTTTTCAAGAGGCGCATAAGGAACAAATTTATCTATACGACCTAGAAGAGCTTCATTAATTCCTTTTTGCCTCAATATTTCTTTTATCCTATCTGATTCCAGATTTTCCCTTGATTTATCTCTACCTGTCTGGAATCCAACTGTCCGACCCATACTGTTGTCTTCTAGTTGATTTCCTTCATTGCTTGTGAAATATACAAAACCCTTCATAGGAAATTGATTCCCATTAGTATCTGTTACAAAACCATCGTCAAGAAATCCTCTTAAAGATTCAAAAACAGACCTGTGGACAAGACCAATCTCATCAAAAAGAAGCATTGCCTGGGGATGTTCTTTCAAACTATTGACTAAATTTCCACCATCATCATAACCAACATAACCCTGAGAACTTCCAAAAAGCCTGTTTACAGCAGTTCGGTCTCTCAACTCAGAACCCTGAAAATATATCAAGGGAATCCCTAAAATATTAGATGCAGCACGCACAGATGATGTTTTTCCAATACCAGAACCACCAAAAAGATAGTTTGAAACAATACCGTTTTTAGGCCATCCCATATGCTTGACACGGATCATCGGTTTTAAAAAATGTGTAAGGGCATAATCCTGAGATATTACTTCTTTGCCAAGTTCTTCTTTTAATGCAGGAAAATCAAGTTCTGAAATTAATCTCTCAATATCAATTGTTTCAGTTTCTTCAAGATCTTCTGCCTTTTGCTCTTTTTGGGCTTCTTCTTTCTTTTTTACAATCTTGGCTCTTGCATCTTCACTTAGATATCCTTTACGAAGCTCAGAAAAAACAGTTTCATATCTAAGATCATTATTAACATGGATAATTTCCTGATATATATCAACTAAATCATTATATGGCAACGATTGAAGTTTTTCGTAATTAACAGTTGGACAAGCAAAATTAACCAACCTTGGGATATATCTTGATTTATCCTGACTTTCTTCCTGATTGATTACATTAAGAATGAAGTAATCTCTTGCGTCATCGTTTAATTTAGCTATTGATACTGAGTATTTTCCACAACTTAGTTCTACAGGTATTTTTTCAAGAGTACCCATCTCCTGAGAAAACCTTTTTTCAGAAAAATTATCAAAATTATCGTTGCTATAAATGTCCTTTCCAGAATGACTTCCACCCATTTATCATCACCACTGCTATCTTTATTAAAAAATTAAGAAAAAATTATTTTTAAATATTCCCAGAAAGGTTTTAATATAATTTGAAATTTCTTTATTTTAGCACAAAATTATCTGTTTCTTAGAAATATTTTAAAAATCATGAATATTAGCCCTCATCATGGAAAGAATATATGAACTTATCGAGGAATTTGAAGCTTCCAAAGATAACAAGAGAAAACGTTTTGCTATCAATAAAGAAATGATAAGATTGGCTAAAAACGGCGAAATTTCAGATCTGGTCTTAGGTTCTGCGATAGTTACTTATGGTTTTGATTTTCAAAAAGGAAAAAAAGATATCGGAAAATTGGTCAATCTTCTTAACGATAATCCATACCAGCTCGCTGAATATGATTATATTGAACCATCTTTAAGATCAAATGAATCTTCAAGAAGAATAAAAGAAATAGGATTATTATCTGATTGTCCTATTACAATTGATCCAGATAATAATTATAGATTAACAATAAATTTCCAGGATATTGTATTGAGAATTTTTTCTTCAAAATATATCCAAGGTATATATTCGTCTGACAAAAACAGGACACAACCGCCAGGTTTTGTAAAATATGAAAACAAAAGCACATCTTTATCAGGAAAACCACGCCTAAGATTCTCAAAAGATGACAGTTCTGTCGAACTCAAGAACAAAATGGGACGATTAAATTATTCTGATTTTATCTATTTGGGATATGAGATAGTTCTTCAGAAACTAGGAATAAATGAGTTCAGATCGATGTCAGATATTGAAAATTATATTGAAAAAACTGATCTAAACAGGCTTTTTATAAAATAAGATTATTTAGATTCTGTTTTGTTTAAACAACAATCTTTTTAAATTTGTAGAAGTTATTAGCTTTGATGGATTATTCAGAACTTGCAGATCATTATGAAAAGATAGAAAATACTTCTAAACGACTTGAAAAGACTGCTCTTATTGCCGATATTCTTAAAAAGACTTCCAAAGATGACAAAAAAAGGATTGTTCTTCTGCTTCAGGGAAGGGTTTTTCCTGAATGGGACGAAAGAAAGATAGGAATAGCATCAAGGCTTGTCATAAAAGCTCTTAATAAATCAACCGGATCATCTTCTCAGGAAATCGAAAAAGAGTGGAAAGACACAGGAGATCTGGGTGAAACTGCAGAAAATCTTGTGTCTAAAAAAAAGCAGTCAACATTGTTTTCATCAAAATTAACTGTTAAAAAGGTATTTGAAAATATTAAGAATCTTGCTTTGATGGAAGGAAAAGGAAGCATCGACCAAAAAATGCATCTGATCTCTGAACTTCTTACGTCTGCAAAACCCAAAGAAGCAAAATATATAGTGCGGACTCTTCTCGAAGAATTGAGAGTAGGGGCATCAAAAGGAACATTAAGAGATTCTATAATCAAAGCATTTTTTGAAGATGTATATGAGAACAGGGATTCTGATGATACGAAAAAAGAAGAGTTCAAAAAGATAACAGCAAGTGTTCAGAGAGCATATGATCTTACAAATGATTTTTCAGAAGTCGTAGATATAGTTGAAGAAAGCGGAATTTCAGGACTTGATTCTGTTTCTCTTAAAGTAAACAAGCCAGTTAATCCTATGCTTTTTCCAAAAGCTGTAGATATTGAAGATGGTTTCAGAATTGTCGGAAAACCTGCAATAATAGAATATAAGTATGATGGTTTCAGGGTACAGATACATAAGGATGAAGATAATGTCGAGTTATATACAAGAAGGCTTGAAAATGTTACAAATCAGTTTCCTGATGTTGTGGAAAGTATCAAAAAGCAAGTAAAAGCCAAAAAATGCATACTTGATTCAGAGGTTCTTGGAATCAACTATGAGACAGGTGACAAGCTTCCTTTCCAGAATATTTCTCAAAGGATCAGAAGAAAATACAATATAGAAGATATGGTCAAAAGAATTCCTGTAGTAATTGTCATATTTGACATCATGAGACTGGAAGAAGAAAGCCTATTAGAGAATGATTTTTCTAAAAGAAGAGATATTCTTGAAAAGACAATCAATGTAAAAAAAAATGAGATTGAACTTTCAGAGAAGATAACCACAGAGGATCTTGATGAGGCAAATAAGTTCTACCAAAAATCTCTTCTTTTGGGAAACGAGGGCATTATGATGAAATCTCTTTCGAAAGGATATAAGCCTGGTGCAAGGATAGGATATGCAGTAAAAGTAAAGCCGGTTCTTGAGCCTCTTGATCTTGTGATAACAAAGGCAGAATGGGGAAGGGGAAAAAGGACAGGATGGGTTACAAGTTTCACAGTTTCGTGCAGAGATGAAGACAACAACCTTATGGAGATGGGAAAGGTAGGAACCGGTGTAAAAGAACTTGAAAACCCTGATTCAAAAGAAGAATTCCTGACTTTCAAGCGATTCACAGATATTCTTACTCCGTTAATCATAAAGGAGGATGGTCCGACAATAACAGTAAAACCCGAGATAGTAGTCGAGGTTGATTATGAGGAGATTCAAAAATCGACAAACTATGGTTCAGGTTATGCATTAAGATTTCCAAGGATAAAGAGGATAAGAGAAGATCTTAAAGAGCCATGCTCAATAAGAGATGTTGAGAGAATATACAGAGAACAAAGAGGTAGGGGATAATGCTTTACTTAATAGGCCTGGGATTGGGAGATGAAAAAGACATATCAGTAAAAGGTCTTGAGATTGTGAGAAAATGCAATTCTGTATATCTTGAAGATTACACTTCAAGGCTCCTTAACACCACAAAGAACAAGATGGAGCGCTTGTACGGCAAAGATATTATTCTTGCAAGCAGGAAGCTTGTTGAGCAGTATCCAGAAGACACTATATTAAAAGAAGCTAAGAAAGAAGATGTAGCATTGTTAGTTGTTGGTGATCCTTTTGGTGCGACAACGCATTCAGACATATTCTTAAGAGCAAAGAACATGGGAGTCAAATGCAAGATAATACACAATGCTTCTATCATTAATGCAATAGGTGTAGCAGGGCTTGAACTGTACAAGTATGGAAAGACGACAAGCATCCCTTTTCCAATGAAGTCTTTTTTTCCTGAAACAGCTTATGATGTGATAAAGCAAAACAATAAAAATAAGCTTCACACATTATGCCTTCTTGATATCAAGGCTCCTGAAAACAAGTTTATGACAGTCAACCAGGCAATTGAAGTACTTCTTGACATAGAGAAGAAAAGAAAAGAAAAAGTCTTTACAAGAAAGACCATCTGCATAGGTTGTTCAAGAATAGGTTCTGATGATGTAAGAATAAAGAAAGGGACTGCACAAGAGCTTCTAAATGAGAATTTCGGAGCACCGCTTCATTCTCTTATTGTCCCAGGAGAGCTTCATTTTATAGAAGAGGATATGCTTGATATGTGGAGTTCACATTAAATATCTGATTTGTTCAACAATAAATGCTGTATTTATGATTTCTATGTTTTTGAAATTCAATGTTGAATCAATAAATCCAGCGCAAAGCAGGATATGCCATCAAAAATCAAGTATTTAGGAATTAAAATTGCCGGAAACTATTCCAGAATAATTATCTGAATTAAATATCTCAGATATGTAATATAGCTTTTCTCCTGTAGGATCTTCCTGATAATATTTGGGTTTAAGCTCTTTTATTAATTCTATAAGAACCTCTTTTTCAAGACCTGAAACCTGTACTTTTTTGCCTGATCTAAAAAAGTTGACATAACCTCCATCTTCAAGCCAATACCTGCCATCCTGCTTATCCTGATAGCCGTAGGATTCTGCAAGTTTTATAGCTCTTTCAAAATCTTCCTCTGGAAATGGTACTTTTTCCATCAGTTCTACATCTTTAATAAGATATTTTGCCATCTTGAGACGACAAATCACTTCAATTTTATAAATTAGAGGTTAAAGTAGAGCCAGTTAAGAAACATTTATAAAGCAAATAGGATTTTTCAGGTTCATCTTTAGCCCTGTAGTGTAGAGGCCAATCATCCAGCACTTTGGACAATTGTTTTGGAGGAAATGCTGGGACCCAGGTTCAAATCCTGGCAGGGCTATTTCATATCCGATGCCAGTATTTGAACATCGGCAGAGAACAAGTTCTCTTTGAGTTCATCATCAAAGATAATGAACAATCCTGGCAGGGCTATTTCATATCCGATGCCAGTATTTGAACATCGGCAGAGAACAAGTTCTCTTTGAGTTCATCATCAAAGATAATGAACAATCCTGGCAGGGCTATTGCCTTTCTTTATAATGAAAGGGTTCACGGTTTGGATTCTCTGCGATGGGAGGAGAAAAAAATGAAAACCGAAATCGTAAAAGAACCAAAAGAAAGAACAGACAGTACAGGCAGAAGATGGATTCAAGACCATGAAGAAACATATGACAAAGCAATTTCTAAGTACAAAGAGGCATCCAAAAGCCCTAACAAGAGTTTGATAGTACAATACCTTCAAGACATAAGACTTGGCGATAGGTATGCGAAGAGAGCCAAAAAAGCCGTAACTAAAAGCAGAGCACTGCGAATCTTTGGAGTTTTACAAAACATTGATCTTTAGCTCAAGCAAAAACCATCACAACTACAGAAGGCATAGTTTTGCCTGGTGAAACTTACAAGGAAGGAAAAATCAAAAATATTGATTATATGGAAAAAAGAAAAACAGAACCTGAAGAGGAAAAAGAGAACTACTTGAAAAGCATCATGGTATATGGAAAAGCGCTTTTCGGAGAAAATTTTGATGAATCAGATATAGAGCACATAGCAAAAGAAGAGTCAAAAAGAGTTCCAGAAACATTTGAGCCGACAATTTTAGGAAGGCAATTATTGTTTCTCAGAAAACATCGAAATATTTCCTGAGTTCAGGCATCAATAACCTAAGATCTTGCGAAATATTCTTTTTTTCAAGCTCTTCTATTGAAATATATTCAAGTCTTGAAAATTTATCTGGTTCAGCGATTGTTGGTACTCCTGAAATGATTTTTGCAAGAAATTTGTTTGCAACTGCTTTTTTTCCATTTGGTGCAATAAATTCAACATTGCCGAAATATTTTAGTTCAGACAATTCAATCCTGTTTCCAAGCTCTTCATGAACCTCTCTTAATGCAGTCTTTGAAAGTTCTTCTATTGTTGGATTATCCATATCAAGACATTCTGTCTTTTCTAGTTTTCCACCAGGAGTTTCATAATGATCATGATCCTTCCTATATAAAAGAAGTATGCTTTTTTCTTTGTATATCAAACAACCTGAAAGTATCATGAAAAATAAGAGAATATCTTGTTATTAAATATTTTATCATGAATAAAAATCTGCTTCAAGGCTTGAGAATCCTGCATCGATCTTTACTTCTATATTATTCTCATTTTCGTCATAATCTTCGCTATAATAGATATTTCCTTCTTTTCTGAAACCATCAAAATCCTTTGCTGCAAATCCTGAATTTACTTCAATCTTCACACCACTATCCTCAGGAAAAGTCATGACAAAAGAACTCATGCCTGTTTTGATACTTGCTTTTGTCGGAGAATTTCCAAATATAATCTCAGTCGATGTCATTCCACAATCAATATCAAGGTTTCTCACATTAAGATCTCTTAGGTCTATATCAGCACTAACAACACCATAATCAAGATCAAGGTCTACAGGTATAAGCGGAAAGACCTCTATATTCCACAAATTGTTTCCAGAAAACAGATATGCGCTTTCTTCTCGTTTTATCTCAACAGATGCTCTGGTATTGTCTTTTGAGGTGATGAATACAGGATCTTTTAAAGAATACGTTGTAATTTCATTTTTCAATAAAGCGCCTGTACCTTTTGATATCTTAATATCTCCCGCACCATAGTCTATGTCAACATCAAGATGTGTTATTATGCTGTCGATTGGAAAAGTCTGTTCTAGTTCTCTTTGTTCTCCTACACCTGAAAACAAAGAAACTGCAGCTACTATGAGAAGTATGAATATAGAAATTATTATGACCCATCTATTTTTTATGACTATGGAAAGTCCTATGAAAATAAGAAATACCGGCCAAAATTCAACAAAAAGCTCTCCCAGAGATATAGATATGACTCCTGCTTTCCTGAAGATGAAAAATAATCCTAAGAATATCAATATGATGCCTGTTACAATATCCCCTTCGGAATCTTTTTTTGACATTTTTCATCTATTTGTGTTTTTTGAATAAAAGATAAAGTCCAAGTATTATGAGAAGAGAGGGCCAAACAAAACCGAAATCAAGCCATGCAATGTATCTTTTCATAAGATAAAAAACTCCTACAAAAATAAGCACGATCCCAAAGATAAGTCCTGTTGTCTTGCTGTGATTCTTATGATCTGTTTTTGTTGATTTTTCTGGTTCAGAAGTCTTTTCTGCCTTTTTCTCAACCCTTGCCTGTTTTATATCCTTTTTGGGATTGTTATTATCTTTCTTATTTTTCTTGTTCTCTGATTTTACCTTCCCTATGGCGTCTTCTGCAAAAGTATTTTTTGTCTTAGCCTGATTAGGATTCTCAGGAACTATAGCCCATGCAATAATATAGATCAAGACTCCAAAACCTTCCATGAAAAGAAGTACGACAAATATCAGTCGTACCCAGACTGAATCTATATCAAAATAATCAGCAAGCCCTCCACATACGCCTGCAATCATCTTATCTTTCCTTGAACGATATAACTTCTTTTGTTCAGCCATTATGATATCACCAAAAACAGATGTAAGTATTATGAGTCTTATAAATAAATTGTCCTATATATAAAATCTTATTATCACTATCTAATCAAAAAGAAAATTCAAAATCTTTTTGGGGCTTGTACTGGATTTCGTCTTCTCTCTTTTGAAATCAATTGCTTAAGCTTATCATTTTCTCTCATCAGGCGAAGCTTTTCCTTATCTTCTCTTGCAAGGAAGTGTGCATATTTTGAAAGATCAAAATCCGCTTTTTTTATGTTTTCAGCAATCTCAGCGAATCTTATTATCTGGTTCCTTATGTGCGATATCTCTTTTTTTGTTTCAGATAGATTATCGTAAAATTCTTTGTATTGCTTTTCAGTCTCTGACAAGAAAGACATCTTTCTTGATATCTCTTCTTTTGCTTCTGAAAGAAATTTGTTTTTTAGCCAGTCCTGCAATAGCCTGAATGATTCTATCCTGTTTTTGAGATCGCTGTTATTATCTCTCAATCCAGAAACTTCTTTTTCAAAATCTCCTGATATGAAGTTATTCTTTTGATGAAGTTCATTGAATTTCTCAAGCAAAGTCGATATTTTTTTGTCCTGGGACTGATGATTTTCTGATAGTGTTTCTTTAGTATCCTTCAGTCCTGAATCTATTTTTTCAACTTTTGAGGCCATTTCTGAAAGTTTTTCTTTCATCTCTTCAAATTCTTTCTTATTGAACATGATATTTTCAGGATAATCATTTTGTTTAAAAAATTATCCGAATTTTTAGTTATCAGTTAACTTTATAATTAATCACCATATTCCAAAAGACATGATTCCTGATTCAGCAAAGGCGAGACTAAAGGAGCACTTTAACAATTATAATCTCGACCGCGACAAGATTAGGCTCATAAGCGGTTCAGCAGAGAACCAGACTTATTCTGAAAAAATTGCAAGGCTTCTTAACGTGGATCTTACAAGATGCCACTGGGAAAAATTCAAGAATGACGAAACTTATGTGCGTATAGATGAAGGGGTGAGAAGCAGGGATGTCTATCTTATACAAAATCTTGAGCCGCCTCTAGATACAAGAATCATGGAAGTTCTTCTTTTTGCTGATGCTGCAAAAAGAGGTTCTGCACATAAGGTTTCTGTAATTTTTCCTTGTCTTCCATATTCAAGACAAGACAGGATTTCTGAAGCAAGAGAACCTATAAGTTCCAAAGTCCTTTCAAAGCTTTTCAGCACATGCGGCATTGACAAAGTAATAACAATTGATCTTCACGCAAACCAGATTGTAGGTTTTTATGATGATAGAATTTACATCGACAATCTTCCTTCAAGCACGCTTTTCGCTCAGATAATGAACCAATGCCTGATCCAAAAAGATGAAAAATATGTAATTGTCTCTCCTGATGCAGGAGGAACAAAACGAGTTGAAAGATTTGCAAAACTTCTTCACCACGATGATGTTGATATTGCATCCATGCAGAAAAAAAGAGAAAAACATAATGCTGTATCATCTCTCAAACTTGTAGGTAATGTAAAGGATCGAGTTGCAATACTTTATGATGATATTCTAGATACAGGAGGTACACTTCTAAAAGCAGCAAAAGTTCTGTTAGATGAAGGTGCAGTAAAAGTCCATATAGCAACAACCCATGCACTTCTTAACGGAGACTCAGTAGAGCGTCTTGCAGAATACCAAACAGAAGGCATAATATCAGATATATTCATCACAGACAGCGTAAGACCTAACAAGGAAAAATATGAGCTTATCAAGAAATCAGGACTTAAACTGCATATTATTAACCTCAAGATTCTTTTAGCTGATTGTATTGCAAGGATTGAGACACAAAATCATCTTTCTCCGCTTCATTCTTATAATTACATAGACAGCCTTTATCACAATATTTTACCTAAATGCATCAAATAAGATAGTAATATTTAAAAACAACTTCTGATTTTTCTCTTGAAACTAGTCCCGTAGTGTAGTGGCCAATCATACAAGGCTCTGGTCAATCTTTATTGAGAGAAACCTTGTGACCCAGGTTCGAATCCTGGCGGGACTATTTTCATAGTCCCTTAGAATTCGAACATCAGCGGAGAGCAAAGCTCACCTTGAATTTTCCTTTCTATAAGAAAGCAAAATAATCCTGGCGGGACTATTTTCATAGTCCCTTAGAATTCGAACATCAGCGGAGAGCAAAGCTCACCTTGAATTTTCCTTTCTATAAGAAAGCAAAACTGCTATTGAAAAGTAAACTTTTTTATATCCTGATTACAAAAATCTACTTTATGGTTCTTGATTTTGTGACAGGATTAGTAAGCTATGAACCAACTTTTGCAGGAGAAAATATATTGTTCGTATTCATGGCTGCACTCCTGATAATCATGGGAGTACTAGCAGTATTAACTTCTCTCATAATTTTCATAATAAGCTGCTTTAAGCATTCTATAAGGCTTGATTGCATATTTGATCCTTTGATGAGTGATTTCAAAAAGATCTACAGAGAAATTTTCAGGTATTATTTTCTCATAACAACAGTAAATTTGATCCCTCTTTTAACATACATCATGTTTCCTTTTATCAGAGAACAAATCCTGTATTATTCAATCACGATAGTTTCTGTAATCGCAACTATCTTTCTCCTTATGGTCATAAATTCATCAACAGCCAAATCTTATTACAGATTCATAAAAACAAAAAAATTCTCGTTTACATTGATTACAGGAAAACAGTTCTTTACACTTCTTTTTGCAAACTTGTTATACTTCTTTTTGATTTTAGGAGGATTGGTGGTTTTTGTTTTCCCTGCGATAATATTAGGGCTTATTTTTCCTTTCATAAAATACCCAATAATTGTTGAAAACAAGGGATTTGCAGAAAGCATACAACGAGGAGTCCAGCTTTTCAGAAAAGAATTCTGGAACATGGTTTTTTATGTAGGACTATACAGTCTTCTTATCTCTGCTCTTAATTCAGTAACAAACACAGATTTTATTTATCTTAATATAATTGGTCTTGTGATCAACTCACTTTTCATAATCCCACTTGGGATATTTCTTATGACAATCATATATGAAAAGATAGAGAATGCTTATCTTGAAGATAATTTTAGGTCAAGAAAGACACAAAAGTCAAAAAAACAATTCTTATCAGACATGAAAAAAATAGGCTACAGGGAAAAGCAAATCAAGGATGCCAAATCTAATAACAAAGAAAAAAAATAATTGTATTATTTTTTTGTCCTGGATTGTTTTCGAACAGGTGCTTCTGATGCTACAAGAGCAAGTCTTCTTTTTTCTGCCATGATAACCCAGAAGACTCTTACTGAACTTATGAGTATAGACCCAGTTATAACAATATGTACGATTCCTGCAATCATGTGCATGTTTTCTATTCCCTGTTGTATCGCAACTTGTACCAAAGCTGCTGCTGCAAGTCCTCTTCCAAAAATGGATGCTATGATCTTCCTGTCAAAAGATCTTTGTTTTTTTGTAAGGAAATGAGAAAACATCCTTCCAAACATCAGCACAAAAACAGCAACTCCCCCTATAATCATATTTCGTGTATCTGAGAAATCTATTATGATTCCTATGTAGATAAAAAATATGGTCTTTACAAAAAAAGATATTTCATTATAAAAGAGATGCTGAGATGGTTTCATGGCATTTACGCCCAATTCTCCATTTATGGCTTTCTTTTTTTCAACCTTAACCTTAGTCGTAACGCCGACAAAGAAGTTTGTAAGGCCTTTTGAATTTCTTAATGTCAGACCAAAAAATAATGCAGACAGAGCTGCATTTCCTCCAAAAAACTCAGTAACTACTGCTGTTAATATGAGCACTGCAACTGTTAGCATATATTCCTTATTTTCTTTAAAAACATGAGTCTCAAGAAAAATCCATAATAATGCAAAAAGTATTCCTATGAAAAAAGCGACTGCGACAGAAGACATAAGATTGATTGCTGTCTGTCTGGTACTGAAAGTATTGAGTTTCATTATGTTGATCATGGAAAGCGAAAAAACTATGCAAAGAACATCTGTAAGCGCTGATTCAAAAGTAAGTTCAGAATAAGTATTTGGGTTTATAGATATCTGCTTTAGAAGAGGAATCACAAAACTTGAACTTATTCCTCCAAGCATAAAGCCTGCAAGAAGAGCAAGGTCAAATGGTATCCTGAACAGGAATAAAACTCCAGTAATCAGACCTACAGATATTATGTAATTTACAAACGTCATGAGAACTCCTGAAGTAAATCCCTTAACTATAGTATCAAGGCTTATCTCAAGAGAACCATCAAACAAGAGAAAAAGAAGAGCAAAACTTGTGAATACTGAAGTGAAAAAAGGATCAAGATTTGTAACTAAAGATAAACCAAATGGCCCGATAAGAAAACCAAGTGAAATCAAGAGCAGAGCATCAGGTATAGAAAATCTCCTGAACAGATATTCAGCAAGTTTTCCTAATAATATTACAAGACTTATCCCTAAAAGTATTGTTGAAGGGTTGGCAAGGTCCATTGAGATTGCAAATAATTCCACAACTCATTTTATTGATTCCTTATTTAAATATCTTTGGAAATAAATTCAGGATGGAGAAAGAAAAGATTTAAAAAAACAATAAATATTGGAATAATATGGTCATTAAATCATCAAAGGAAAAGATGCATGAAGAGATTTCTCAAGGAATATATCGCTTTGTTGTTCCAGGAAATAAGTTCCTTTTTGAGGGTTTCTGGCCTGTAAGAGACGGTGTGACCATGAACTCTTATCTTGTAAAGGGAGAAAAAACAGCTCTTATTGATGGAGTTTGGGGAGTTTCTGATACTCCAGAAAAATTTGCACAGATGCTTAAAAAAACAGGAACAGATGCTAAAAATATTGATTATGTTGTGCTGAATCATCTTGAGCCAGACCACACAGGATGGCTTTCTTATCTTTCTTCTATAAATCCAAAAATTCTGATATATGCATCAGAAAAAGGAGTTGAAATTGCAAAAAGCCTCTACAACCTAAAAAATATAAAGGCGGTTAAGACCGGAGACATTCTTGATCTGGGCAGAAGCAAGGTACTTGAGTTTACAGAAATACCTAATGTCCACTGGCCTGAAACCATGATGACATTTGAAAAGGATTCAAAGATACTTTTTTGCTGCGATCTTTTTGGAGGATTTGGATACAAAAAGGGTTATTATTATGATGATCAAGTATCAGAATTTGATGATTTTTATTATGATGAGTATCTGAGATATTATTCAAATATCATAGGGATGGTGTCTGTTGCATCCAAGCAGGCAACAATGAAAGTAAAAGATATTCCATACAAGATGATTGCGCCTGGTCATGGATTAATATGGAAGAAAGAGCCCAAGTTTATCGTTAATCTTTATGAAAAATTTGCCAATTGGCAAAAGAATCCTGAAAAGAAAAAGATAACAGTTGTTGCAGGATCAATGTATGGAAATAGCATGAAAGCTCGTGATTTTGTTCTTAAAATACTTGACAAGAAAGGTGTTGATTATGAACTTTTCTTTGTTCCAGAAAATCCTTTTGGAGTGCAAAAGAAAAAAAAGCATGTTCCTGGATACCAAAATGTTTCAGACATATTAAGAAGCGCATGGGAAAGTAAGGGAATGATAATATCTGCTCCCACATATGAATATAAGCTTTTTCCACCAATGGCAGCAGTTCTTGAAGAACTTGCAAGAAAAAGAATTGGAAACAGGAAAGTTCTTCGCATAGGAAGCTATGGTTGGAGTGGCGGAGCCCAAAGAGATATTGAAAAAATATTGAGCGATAATTCAGTTTCATGGGAAATGGATGTGTGTGAATTCAAAGGAGCTGCAGACAAAAAATCCCTTTCTGAGATAAGTTCCAAGACCGAATCTCTTTTGAAATCATTATGATAAATCGCCTTTCGATAGACTATATAGGGGCAAAATATTAAAACAATGAAATATTTACACTCATGATGGACGATTTAACACCACTTATAGAGCAAGTCTTCTCTCCTAAAAAAGGGGAAAATGTAGTAATACTAAATGATTTTCCGTCGGATGATCTTGAAATAGATAACGGATTTATAGCAAGGCGTGCATTTGCAAGAAAATGGCACCATGATTTTCTCAAGCTTTCTGAAAAAAAAGAATTTTCTGTCAATGAAATAATAACCTATGAACCGACAGGCGCAAACAATAAGCCTCTTCCAAAAAAAGGCACACAGCTTGGAAAAGAAGTTGATCTTCCTAAACTCCTTGATTCTCTCGGAAAAAAGGATATTGTTATCGCTCTTACAAAATATTCTGCAACTGCTCCTTTGAAAGAATATGCTGAAAAGAATAATTTCAGAGGCGCATCTATGCCTGGCGTTGACGAAGACATGACAGGTTTTGAAGCTGATTATTCGCTTGTAAAAAAGAAAGTCGATATTCTGGCAGACAAGCTTACCAAAGCAAAAGGTGCAGCAGTTGAATTTTCTACAGGACACAAGATGTTTTTTGATCTTAGGGGAAAGGTTCCTGGGCTAAAAGATAATGGAGACATAACAAAATCTGGAAAAACAGGCAACCTTCCTGCAGGTGAAGCATACACATGCCCATACGAAGGCTTTGAAAAGAAGCTTGGAAAGAGTCTCACAAAAGGAGAGATACCAATGTATATCAAGGAAGAAAGGATGATCCTTAAAGTTTCAGAAAACAAGATAATAGATATAGTTGGAATAGGACCTAAGGCAGAAGAGCTAAAAAGATTTTTTGAAGAGGATGATGCAAGAAGATATATCGCTGAACTTGGTCTTGGATGTAATGAGAAAGCAGAATTTTGCGGAAAGACAATCCAGGATGAAAAGATCGAAGGCATGCATTTTGCTTATGGCTATAATGGTCATTTTGGCGGAGAGATCATAAAAAAGAAATTCAAATCAGAAGATACTATAGTTCATCAAGACATCGTATACAGCACAAGTGCAAAAGTGCATGTAAAACTTCTAGAACTGATCTATGATGACGGCTCAAAAGAAACAATACTTGAAGAAGGTAAATATATTGATGGATTATTTGATTGAATCAATATAAATATCATTTTTTTCTTTTCCTGAAACCTACAAGAAATTCCTGGACTCCTCGTGGAGCCATCGTGAACATCTCGATCATCATCTTAGGATATGTTGTGTGTTCTACAATGCGCAGTTCTGTCAAAAATTTCATCACAGGCACTGCCAATAATAATCTTATGACGCCTGAGATCAGGAAAACTGCAATAAATCCTGAACCCATAAATGTTATATTCTCAACCACAAGACCTCCCAAAAGGCTTCCTGCAAATAATCCTAGTCCTCTGTAAAACTGAAGATATGTCGTATATCTTGTCCTGTCGCCTTTTCCAGTCACATCATAAGTGAAATTAAGAGAAGATATGTCAAATCCGGCCCAAGCAATCCCTGCAAATATCTGGAGTATCATCACAGGAAACAAGGATCTTGGAAAGATCCAGGAAAAAGGAAGCACTGAGATGAACAATCCTGAAAGCGCAAGTATCTTCTTGTTTCCATAGCGATCCCCAAAATATCCCCACATAGGCATAGCTATGAATTTTGCAATAGCAACCACAGATGTTGCAACCATGAAATCAAAATAGCTGAAATTAAGCCTGTTTAGCATGTATGGCGTAAGATACGGAGCCATGAAAAATGTTCCAAAATAAAGCAGAAAATTATACAGTACAAATTTGCCTCTGTTAGTCGTTACGATTTCTCGTGTAAACTTTACAAAATCAAGTCTTCCTTCTTTTGGCTCTTCATATTCTACATCATACTTCAGACTTAAGAATAACATAGAAAGAAAACTTCCGATGAATCCTACAAAAAAAAGTATCATAAATCCTATGAGAGTATTATTAACCATTTCAAAATAATCAAGTATCAAACCTGCACCGACTACAGATATAAGGCTTACCAGATTTCCTATCCTGTTTCTTTTTCCAAAATAAGCACCTCTCTTATTCTCATCTACAAGATCACCCATCCAGGATGTCCAGGCAGGTACGCTCCCAAAGTTCAGAATAAAATATAATGCAATCAAAGCAATAAGTATCCACACCCTATATTCTCCCATGAAAAATACAAATATCAGCGGCAAAAAAAGAAAAGTCCTGATAAGAGCTGCAATAACCATCATCTTTTTTCGTGACTTAAAAAATTCAATAAATTTGTTTGAAAAAAGCTGTATTATGGAACCAAGAAACATAGGAACAGAAGTTACGATACCTGTCTGGAATGTAGTTGCCTTAAGAAATACTGCAAATGCCTGGAAATAGTTTTCACAAGCACCCATCATGACAGAGAAAAAACTCCCGTCTAATACAGAATAATTAAGACTTTTTCTTATTTTGTCATCTATTATAGGATCATCATGTTTATTATGCATCTTACAACAACTATTGAGAATCGTAACTTGAAAAGATATGGTTTATAATGCTTTCTGTTTAGAAAAAATTTTGTGTTATCTGCAAAAAATTTTGGAAAAATCTACTCTTCTTCGTTTGTTTCATCAGAATCTGATTCTGAAAGATTAGATCCTGATTCAGGTTCGGATTCTGTCTCTTCACCTACTTTTTCAAGATCATCATCTTCATCTTCTTGGTTTATTGGTTTCATATTTTCTTCAGCATATATCACTTTTGCTGCAGCAACAACTTCATCTTCTGATGCAAG
>JBKHIF010000044.1:0-11929 GCA_046538795.1 Candidatus Woesearchaeota archaeon
AAACTAGATACATTTGTTACTCGCCAACGTGATATATTCATTATCGATATAAATAGTTTTGATGTATTTGAAGTGGGTTTGTAAGCTGAAATATAAGTCTATCTAGTTATGGAATATATTTTGGATTTATGACTTAAAGAGGGATTTCAAAGAAATCAAGTTGACAAAACCTGTTTAAAACATAAATTTAAATATTACATAAAATTATTCTACACAGGTGATTATCATGAGTTCATTAACTATAGAACAACTTCACGAAGATATGCTTGGTTTGAAAAAAGAAGTTAAACATTTACGTAAAGTTATTGAAGAAGACTATGAACTTGCTGATGATGTTATTGATGATATTGAAAATTCCAAATCCCGTGACTCTAAAGAAATGATTTCTCACGAAGAAATGCGAAATGAGTTTGCTTAAGATGACATCTGTTGAATGGGATCCCAAAGCAAGAGAATTTCTTCGTAAACTACCCAAACATGTTTCTAGTTTTATCTTTAATAAAGTCGATAAAGAAATAATTTTGAACGTAGAAAGACACTTAGAATCTCTAGTTAAAAGAGAGGAAAAGAAGATTAGATGTGGGGATTATCGACTTTTTGTATACTATAATAAAAATAATGATCACCTCATAATACGTGCGATAAGACATAGAAAAAATGCTTATAAAAGGTAGCAAGTTTTCTCGATTTTGTATAATTTGGATTATATGCGTTTGCAAATATTGTCATAGGTAAAGTATTACTTAAAATCTATCTAAAATAGCAGGTTATATTAACAAGTATTAATAGAGTACTATTTTATGGTTCAAATAATAAACCTAAAAAACAAACTTATCGATTTTTCTCTTGAAATTGATGCAGATGCAATTGCGACAATTTTGACGATTTTAATCGTGATGATTGCCACAATAAGGGTTTTAAATCAACTGATTTAAAGCTAACGGGCACGTTCAGGGCCCATTCTATTTCTAATTGAAATTCTGAGTAATGAAGAAAATAATTAAATTGTAACTGGTCTATGATTGAAAAAGATAAGAGCTTTAAACCAGAAGTAAGAAAGCCTTTGGAGGGACTTGAACCCCCGATCTCCTGATTACTTTTTCAACTTTAGTTGAAATACAAGTCAGGTGCATTAGCCACTATGCTACAAAGGCGTAATAAGTCCAAAGAACTCGTATTTCTTTTATAAAGTTTTCTACAGTTCACTTGTGTTTTTCGTGTTTGGGATGTTCGTGTCCTGCTTTTTTTCTTTTTTGAAGATGATTGATGTGAGCTATCTTTTCTTTTAAGAACTTGTTTGTGCTTAGCCTGTTGTTTTCAATCATTGTTGAAAAATGCTTTCCTCCTAAAAAATGAGGCATGATTACATATGTTGCTCCTTCATCATAAAGTCTTACTGCATCATCTATCTGGTGGGATACTACAGAGATCATTGCTTTTGAGTTTGTTTCTTTAACCTTGTTTATGATAAGCAGATTTGTATCTATTTCAGGGATTGTTGAAATCACCATCTTTACATTTGAAAAATTAAGCTCATCCAAAAGCTCTGAATCATTTGCATCACCATACATGCAGTCATAGTCTTCATTCATGAGACTGGTGATAACCTCAGGATCATAATCTATTATCAGGAATTTTTTCTTGATTTTTTTCAATGATTCAAGGATATCAAAACCAATCCTATTGTATCCGAATAGTATTATTTCATGATTTAGAGGATTATGATGCTTGCGCTGATCAACTTTTTGTCCTTTTCTTTCAAATATAGATAGGTATTTTGATATGGCAGGATATATTTTATTAGAATAAAGTATCATGTAGGTAGAGCCTGCAAATGTTATGAGGCCAACTGCAGTTACAAGTGATAGTGTCTCGTTTGTAAGGTGGCCTACAGAAACACCCATGGTTATGACTATAAGAGAAAATTCGCTTATTTGTGCAACAGTTAGTCCTGCAAGAAAACTGTTTCTTTTTGTGTATCCAAAAAGTCCCATCAAGGTCATGACGATTAGAGGATTTCCAATCAGTACGAAAAGAGATAAGAGGATGATTATGCCTATATTTTGAAGGATATTTGAAAATATCATCTGAGATCCGAGCATTATGAAAAACAGTATGAGGAAGAAATCCCTTAATGGTTTCATCTTTGAACTTATCTCAAAATGATAAGGAGACATGGATAATGTGATTCCTGCAAGAAGAGCTCCTGCTTCTATTGAAAAATTAAGATAATGGAATGCTGATGCAACAAAGAAACACCACGCAAGAGAAAAAAGCAGGAGAAATTCCTGTGATCTTGCAATCACTTTCGTAAGTTTTGGAAGAACATATATTGTTATTATGAAAAGAACAAGTATTCCTCCCACACCTTTCAGAAGCGTATCTACAGCCATTCTTGTAAGATTCACTCCTGAATTAAGTGATGAGATTACAAGAAGAATTAGTATTGCGACAAAATCCTGTATTATAAGAAATCCAATTGATATTTTTCCATAAAGAGATTCAAGATCCTTCTTGTCAGACAAGAGTTTCATTATTACGATTGTGCTGCTGAATGCAAGAGCTATCGCAACATATAATGAGACAGTGTTTGAAAAACCAAGGGCTTTTGCGATAAAGAATCCTATGGAAGTTGTAAATATGACCTGTCCAAGTCCTGTGATCAATGATATCTTTCCTACTTCTTTTATGACTTTTGGATTTAGGTTAAGTCCAACCAAAAAAAGAAGAAGCGCAACACCTATGTGAGAAAAAGCAGTGAGAGTATCAGTCGAATTAATAATGTTGAATACTACAGGTCCTGCAATTATTCCGCTTAATATGTAACCAATCACAGCAGGCTGCTTTAGAAATCCCAATATTCCTGTAGTTATTACTGTTATTACAAGTATCTTGCTAAGCTCAATAAAAATCTCTGGATTCATTCAATATATTTTACAAGGAAGCCTTATATAAATTTTTCCAGATTGCTGCACAATTTATATAAAGAATCACTACATTTCCAAACTCAAAATGGCATTCAGCAAATCATTTCCAAGGAGAGGAGAAGGATCATATCCTGTTTGGGAGGATATATATCTTACTAAAGAGGAAGAAACAGAATCTGAAAACAAGGCAAGAAAAGAGAACTACAAGATCATGGCAGAATGCATAAAGGATGCACAGTTGATGTTTGAGAAAATGAATCTTACAAGATATCAGCCCGATATCATGAATGTTGCAACCTCATTGTTCGAAAAAAGAGCATCTCATGAGATATTCTTCAAGGAAGCCTTATGCAAGGAAAAATTCGACAAGAAGTACAATGAGTGATTATAGACGAAAAAGCAAGCAGAAGAATATTCCTAATCTTTATCTTTTTACACAGTTGTCTCTTATAGCCTATGGTGCATTTGCAAACACTACTGTATTCTTAAGCGAAAATCCTGTCTTGAGAAACAAGATAAGCAACATAAACATAATAATAACAATCATATGGATGCTTTCAAATCTTATACTTTTCATATTTTTTAATACATTTAACTATGAAAAAGAAGCAAGGATCTTTTCAGGGTACAACTTTCTGATAAATGCATTCAACCTAAGCAACATATTGTTCCAGTATATAGATAACTGGAGATTGTTGTTTTATTTTTCTGTAACTGTCAAGCTTTTTGAACTTACTGCATGCATAATACTTCTAAGGAAGAACAAGAACGAAAAATGATCATTTCTTATTGATATGAAGAAGCTTTTCTACTTCTTTTTCTGTCTTTGATTCAACAATATGCCCATCCTTGTTTGTCCTTTCAAACTTATCAAGCGCAAATATTGCTTCTGCATCTGCTCTTGCCATGGATATGAAAGAAGATATTCCCATCATGATGAAAACTATCATGAATGCAAAAGCCATGGAAGGCCATCTGTTCATCAGGTAAACAGTCGATATGAAAAATCCAAATATCGCGATAAGAAGAGTTGAACTTGGTAGCGGTGCGTATTTTAATGCCATAGTATGTTTTTGGAAGGCTGGATATTTATATTTTTCTACTTTGCTTTCAAAATAAACTTATCTAAATCGTTTTTGGCAGCTTCACGTTTCTTTTGATGTTCTTCCAAAAATCTGGTAACTTTATCTATAAGAATGTTTTTTAGTTCTCCTGTAAGTAATTTCCCTGACTTGTAATCATCATATATTTTTTTAAGCTTTGAATCATTGTCTTCTAAGAAGGTAAGCCATTGGTAAGAGACATCGATATCAGGATTTCCTCCTAATTCCCTGTGTTTTTCAATACTTTCCTGTCCTCCGGAAAATGCATACTTGTAGATCTTTTTCTTGACAGTTTTTGGATCATCTGTCGTGAATATGGTTGCATTCTCGCCTGAAGATGTTGACATCTTTCCGTCTGAATCCATGCCTCCAAGACCTGGAAGAAATCTGCACTGTATAGATGCCGGCTTGTAATATCCTAATTTAGGGATGACATCTCTTGAAACCCTGAAGTGAGGATCCTGGTCTATTGCATGAGGAATCAGGCATGGCATCTTTTTTCCCTTGATAATACAAGGAAGAAATGCAGGAACAGCCTGAAATGATGTAAAGAATATTGAGCCGATGTTTGTTTCATTTGTAAAACCAAAACTTGATTTGACTGTGCTAAATGTGATCTTTTTTGCAACCTTCAAAGCTTCCTTGTACATTAGATCAGCATGCTCTGTATCGATTATTATATGCGTTTTCTTTGGATCAAAGCCCAGTGCAATCAGGTCAAGAGCATTTTCTTTTGCCATGTTGTTTGTATCTTCTAAAGTCAGGTCTGGCTTGAAGAGGAATTTTTCATCGTCAGTCATCTGAAAGTATAATTCAACATCAAAAACATCCTGAAGCCATTTTGTAAAAAACCAAGGAATCATGTGTCCTATGTGGGTATTTCCAGATGGTCCTCTTCCTGTATAAAGAAAAAACTTGTTGCCTTTCTCATATTCGTCAAGTATGAACTTAAGATCCCTGTGCGCAAAAAAAATATTTCTTTTGAGATAATAGTGCGGCTCTTTTCCTGTTATTTTTTTAATCCTTCCAACAAGAGCGTCATCTATCTTTGATACCCCAAACTCTTTGATTAGCTTGTCATAATCTATGTTTCCTTTCACTTCCCAGGGTGTTACTATTGTTTTTGCCATCTTTATCTAATTACCTTGTTTCTTTATTTAAAAGTTTCTCAATAATAGCTTTTGCATTATCTCTTGTCGCAGGGAATGCAGCCACTGATATCTTTATGTGATAGCAGTTTCCTTTGTCTGTAATTTTTGTCTTTTTTTCAAGCCAATTTTTTTTGTCAAATCTTATGAAAAAATGGTTGTGATCGTCAAGTCTTGACTCAAGCTGCTTTTTAACCATCTCAATATCAATTTTGTCCATTAAAGAAACAAGATTTTCCAAAAATTGTTTGGTGTGCCTGTTTTTTGAAAGTATTGCCTTGTATATCTTAATTTTTTTCTCGTTAAAACCTAAAGCAGTGTCTTCTAAGAGTTTCACTTTTTCTGAAGAAAGATCAAACGGAAACAATCTTAGAAATCCTTTTTTGATCTGCTCACCATCTTCATCTTCTTTTGAAAATACGGTTACCTCAATCTGATGTGCTATCTTTTCCATTGCATGTTGTAATCCTTTTTGATATTTAACATTAATGATTTTTTAATCTTATTTAGTTTCGTATTTCTATAAATAATTATATGTTGTTATTTTATGCTGTATTTTCAGGAATATTTATAAATGAGTTTCGTATTTAATTAACTAGTTCGTGTGAAAGTGTTTTTTATTTGTTTTTGGTTGTAGACAATGAGGTTTGATTCCAGGGAAAAAGATAGAGCCAGTACTATTTCTGATAGTCCTGAGAATCTTAGGAAAATATCTAAAGAGATTGAAGATCTCATTTCATCAGTTTCAGACCAAAGAGACTTTCTTATTCTTGAATTATTGTGGAAATTAGGGCTTAACGCGAACGAACTTGTAAACCTGAAAATATCAGATATATCTTTTTCTGAAAAAACACTTGAGATAAGAGCTGAAAATACTAAGAACAAGCAGGCACGAACACTTATTCTCGACGAAAAGCTCTTGCACGAACTAAGATCTTATGTTGAAAAAAATAATGTTTCTGGATTTCTTTTCTCGACCAGGCAGAGTCCCAGATTCTCTGTAAGAAGGCTTGAACAGATAGTTGGCAATTATTTTCTTTCTGGAAATGCAAGACTCACCCCTCGTCTTTTAAGAAAAATATTCATTGAGAAAAGTCTTTCAGATGGAAAAGACAAAGAAGAGATCGCAAGAAAAGCAGGCATAAAAGACATAGCCAAAAAGAACTATCTTACAGAAGATGAATACAAGAAATTAATCTCCAACATATATGAGAAAAAACATATTCTGTTAACAGAGATATTATGGCGTACAGGAATAACTGTAAACGAACTGGTAAATCTGAAAAAATCAGATTTCTCATTTTCCCAAAACATCCTTATAATACGTCCTGAGATTACCAAGTCTGGGCTTCCGAGAGCAATTATTCTTCCAGAAAAACTTTCACAGGATATTAAGTCATACACAAAAGATTTCCCGCTAAGATCATTTATTTTCTCTTCACAAAAATCACAGCAGATATCACCTTTGAGAGTAAGACAGATACTATCATACTACTCAGAAAAATCAGGGCTTGAAACTATTGCAACACCTCAGGTTCTTAGGAATTCTCACATAGCGAACGCTCACACGAACGGCGAATCTCTTTCTTCGATTGGAGAGCGCCTTGGAATCAAGCAGATGAACACGAACACCTATGCAAGCCTCCTCTATCCTGAGGAGAGGAGGGCAAGAGGGACATGAGACACAAGGAAAATTATGAGGAATGTGTAAGAAAAGATTATTGCAGGCAGAGCCATATCCTGCCTGTAATCTTCTTTGTATTCTTTATGATGATCTCGACAGCTCAAGCTCTGCCTGGAATTAATCTTGAGACAGAATCTAATTCCCACTCTTTTGATACTCTTCCAATCCTCGGAACTACGACTCTTCAGCATGTGGTTAACACAACCTACAATGGATCTGCTTTAGGAACAAGGCTTGATGTTGACTTTGTGAAAGGAGACTATCCAGAGACAAAGTGGTGGAACGAAAACTACAGGTATAGAAAGCCCATAAGCTTTACATTGCCTTCTGGATTTGATAATCGCTTTGCAGCAGTCATAAGGCTCAACATATCAGGTCTTGTCAATCAGGGAAGGATGAGATCTGATTATGGCGATCTAAGGCTTATAGAAAATGATGAATCAATACCTTTCATAATCGAGGATTCAAGCGAAGATGGCTACATCAAGATAGTTATGAGGCTTCCAGATTCTTCCAGAGCAAGGAACATGGACATGTATTTTGGAAATCCGTCTTCTTCACAATTCACAGATACACAGACAGAGAGCATATACAGGTTTATCGATCATTTCACAAGCCTTTTCAAGTGGAACATAACTAAAGGAACATTTGCTAATCCTGGCGAGGTATTGACATCAGCAATAAACACAGAAAGCATGATAATTTTAAACAACCTGTCCGGCTACTATGATGAAAGCAGTGCAAAGACTGAAGATAAGCCTTATGCATTCATGTACAGGATGAGGCTTGGTGTTAACTCATCCTCAAGCTTCTTATTATCACAGAACCCGAACTTTTCAGGAAGCAAGGCAAATATCACATTCCATTCAGACACAGGAAATGCAACAATTTGCATAGCCTCAAGCTGTACTGATCATATCCTTGAAATAGCTCCGGATACATGGTATGACGTGCTGATCAACGCCACAGGATCTAATATCGAGATTAATCTTGACGGAGATGCAATTACAGAACAGACATACAATTTTGATGATGTATACATGGCATTTGCAGCAAATAATAGATCCTATGTAGATGACTTTAAGATATACAAGAGATTATCGACAACAACAACTGCATCTGAAGATAAAGAACAGGAGATTTTGAGAAAACATTCAACAGTCACTGCAAACGGAATATTCGGCTGGAGCTATGGACTTACAGGAATGGCAACAGATACATTTTATGTAAGGACAACTGCTGAAAAGAACAACTACATTTCAAACTCAAGCGTAGATATCATAAATACTGAATATAAAAAGATTAGGATATCTGTATCTGAAGAAGGAACTGTGACATCGATTGCTGCAAGACATATGGCCATGGCCGATGGTTCAATCACATTCAGGAATCCTAATTCAAGAAATGTCTCATTGTCAGTCGATTATGATACTGAACTGAACCTGGTTGATTTCTCTGATGAATATTTCACAGATAGCACTATAGTCTTCTCTCCTTTGGAAGCAGACTCTTCAGTAAAAATCAATTATTATCTGCATGGAGTGAGTACAGAAAATCCTGTTTCAGGAATTAATTCAATACTTGGAACTGCCATAAAAAACGCAGGAGGACTAAGCAATTATTATGAGTTCTACGAGAATTCATTCACTACCATAAAAGATGTAAAGAAAGTAGAGGTCGAAAAAGATTCTACAGGAAAAACTATTGAGACAACCAGAGAAAATACATTTGTCCTTGAAGGTCTTACTGAAGAGTATGCCGGATTATCTTTCCAGGTAAAGAAGACTGTGTCCAGAACAAGGGTAGAGCCTGGAGATATAATTGAAGTCAGCATAAAGGTAGATAATGTAGATGTTGTTTCAAGAAAGATCAATCTATACGACAGGATACCTGATGAATTCGTCTATGTCGAAGGAGTAAACAGGGTGATAAGGGACAAGGTGAACTTATCATGGAACTTTGATATAAACAGGAAATCTTCAAGGCTTGTGAAATACCGCATGATGTATACCGGAAATTCAACAGGTCATAAGATATTTGAGGCTGCAAGGCTTGAATCTCTCATAGGAAATATAACTTCACAAAATATAACGCTTTTCAGAGATGTACCAAGAAGCACGTCTGCGTATGTGCAAAAGAATATAGTTTATATTGATCAGGATACGGCAAAGATAAAGATTACTGTTGTAAACACAGGAGATTACACTCTTAAGAACCTGAGAATTACAGAGATGATAGGAAATGCAGATGTGCATGAGGAGTCAAAACTTTCATTGCTTCCAGGAGAATGGATCATAAGAGAGCTTGCGCCAGGACAAATATGGACGCTTGAATATGTTTCAGAAAATCATGAGCTTATCGAGAATACGCCTCAGGTTATATCTGAATATGTCAATGTCGATACTGTGCAGAACCTGATTATTGAAAATGAAGAACATTCTATTCTGTCCTCTGAATCTATATGGAAAGAAGAGCGCTCAAGCATGTTATCCTGGATCATATTTATAATACTTGCTTCAGAACTTGCAGCCATGTTTGCCTACATTTACAGAAATGTGACAGTCGAAGACATGAAAGGCGGAATCAATAAATTCTTTGTCGAGATTGCAATAATATGGATGAAGTTCAGAGGGCGGTTCAGCAAGCTCTATGAAAGGTTGCCTGCAATACCTAAGAAAATATTGCTTATGATAAAGAGAATCGGAATGCTTGCCGTATTTGCGTTTAAGCATGTGGTGATATTTACAAGACTCTTCTTTGTCTGGCTTGCAGAGACCGTGCCATTCTTATGGAAGATATTTGACAAGCTAAGAAAGCTTAATCCTTCAGAAAAGCTTCTGTTCTTTAAAATGATGACTGACTTTGCCAAAGACAAGATTAAAAAGATGATCGACTCAATCAAGAAATTCTTTAATAGGGGCATCTATGATAATAAGATTAATGTAGAGAAGATAAAGAGCAGCACTCAGAAACCAGACACTGGCAAAAATAATAATCCTGGCAAGGGAACCGCAGAAACAAATGAAAATAATAAGGAAAGTTCATTGTCTGAATTTGATGTTAAAATGCAGAAAGAAGCCTATGAGCGCTATAAGGAAAGCCAGAGATTGATAGAAGAGATGATGAAAGACATGAAGAAATGATCTTAATAAATGTTTCAGTTTCTTATTTTTACTAAAAAAAGCTATTTGCTTTTTTATTTTTCTGTTTATATTTGATAATATTTAAATAGTAGTTTCTTATTTTTAATAATTAAGGTAAATAATGTCTTTGGAGTATCTGGATTTTAATACATGGATCAGTTTATATCATTCTATTGAGGATTTTCGAGACAGAGTCATCTTTGGAATATTATATGGTGCAGGCTGCTGCGAGAAAGAGCTTGTAAATCTAAAGATAAATGATATTGATTTTAAGAATAGATGTTTATCTTTTCGCTCATCAGGCAAAAAAAGGATTTCTTATCTGAATAAAGAAATACTCGAAAACATCAGATGTTATCTTAAAGAGAATAAGAATGCAAAGAAAGATGATCTTTTATTTGTGACAAGACAGGGAAGAGGGTTGAGCGAAAAAAGAGTGCAGCAGATAGTCTCTGAAGTTTCTCAAAAAATTATTAGAAAAAAAATCGTTCCAAAGACATTAAGATATACGCACATAGCTCATGCTTTATGCAAGAAAGTTCCAGTATATTCCATTTGCTGCCAGACAGGTCTTAAATCTCAGAGAATAATACAGATAGCTGAATATGTAAATACAGGAAGGGAACAAAGATATGAACTATAAGAAACATAGATTTAGCGGAAAAGAAATATTTGGATATGTGTTCATGATAGTTGTTGCAATCCTTCTATTGATTTCTTCCGGAAATATAACTGCTGATAATAATTCCACTTTCAATTCAAGCATCAACACAACAATCAATAAGAGCAACATGACTTTGCCTGATGAAGTAAACAAAACTGTGAAAGATTATGATAATGAATCACAGGCTGATTTGACAGATCCTGGATTCAAAATAGATGTTGTGATATTAAACCAAAGCACTGTGAATTATGATGTTAATGAGACAATATTTTTCGATGTGAACATAACGCTTAACGATATAAAGATATATTCGATAAATTCATTTGTTAGAATTTATCTTCCTGACAACACTTCTTTGAATATTACCAGGACGAATTTTACTGAGAAATTCAGATTTTCTCCAGAATATGAAGGAGAATACACAATAAATGCAGAATCTGTTTTCATGAACATGACTTATAATGATTCAAAATCTTTTTATGCAAAGATAATGCCTGCTCAAAATAATACATATTATATTGAGAATAATTCTCTGAATAAAACCAAAAATAATCTATCAGCACAAAACATTACAGAAGAAATAATAAATGTCACTAAAAATAGCTCTGCTAACATATCATCAACAATAAATCAGACAAATAATGATTCCTTGCCAAACTTAAAAGATGAACCAGATCAAAATATTTCAGAATCTATTTCAGAGATATCAAAAAATAAAACTATGAACATCTATCATGATGGAGAATATAATTTTTCAATTGAATTTGCCGATCAATATTTTTATGAACATGGTCCTATAATAATTACAGGAAATGCTTCTTCTTATCTTGAAAGCAGATATTATCCTAAGGATGTTAAAATAAGCATGTATACATTAGATAATCCTAAGAAAAAAACTGTCTGCAACATACTCGTAAATGGAACAAATCAGTTTTATTGTGAAATGAAATCAAGCCTTATAGAACTTACTGATTATGTAGTGGAGATCGAGGCTGAACATGATGGAAAAAAGATATATTTTGAGGATTATTTTGAACTTAAGCTTTTTGAAGAAAAAAAGATTAATCTTGAAATACTCCTTTCACAAAAAGTTGAATCTGCTGAAAAGCAGGAAATATATGTGAATGCTACAAAGGATGAAAAAACCTTATCTGAAGCTCTTGTAGGCATACAGATAACAGATCCTGATGGTGTTGTTTACAGCTTGTCATCTGAAGAGGTAAGAGATGGTTTATACAAGGCTGAATTTTTTGGCCTTGT
>JBKHIF010000045.1:0-11410 GCA_046538795.1 Candidatus Woesearchaeota archaeon
TTAAGATTATTCGCTAAATCCCAAGCTAAAGGATAGTATTTGTTTTTAATATATATGTTTTTAATTAAAATGACTAGTTTAGCATTTTTTTTAAGAGACTTTTTGATTTCTAGAAAAATTTTTATTAAATTTTTTAAATATATTTTGTAATTTCTTTGTTTTGAAAGATCTTTTTTATTTCTATCTAAATTAGTCTCTGTTAGATAAAAAGGTGGTGATGTAATACATAAATCAATTTTTGGAAGATTTATGTTATCTATTTTTAAAATGTTCTCGCAAATGATATTTAGAATTTTATTTTTACTATAATTAACTTTATTTTTATTTATTTCAATACCCACTGTCTCTCGACCTAATTTTTTTGCTTCAATAAGAAATGTGCCAAATCCGCAAAAAGGATCCAATACAACATTTTTTTTTTGAAAAAGTATTTATCAATCTTTTAGCAGTTTCATTAGGAGTACTAATTCTTAAGGGATCATATTTAACAGGTACTCCGGAAAAATCATTTTTATTTTTAAACCATGATAAATCAAGCTTCATTCTTTGGTCCCATAAACAATTTTTTTAGCGATTAATCTATTTTTCTTAACTTTTTCTTGATGTTCTCTTAAAAAATCTGTAAGGAAGTCAATACAAATTTTTTTAAGTTCTCCTGTTAACAGTTCTCCACTATTGTATTTTGTATAAACTTCTTTTACAAAATCATCATTTGGATGGTGGTAAAATAATATCTCATACGCTTTATCTTTTTCAGGTATGCCGCCTAATTTTTTATGGAGTTCCACAGTTTCTCTCCCTCCAGAAAAAGCTTTATTGATTTTTTTTCGCATATTTTCAATTGAATCATCTAAAAAAATAGCAGTATCAGGAATTGATGCACTCATCTTACTTCCTTCTTGTAATCCTGATTGATGCAAAAAATAAAAAAAGGATGGTAATTTTAGATTGTAAGACAGTCTTCTTGCTAAATCTCTGCAAGCTCTTGCGTGAGGATCTTGTTCAACGCCAACTCCTGTAATCGTAGGTGTTGGTCCAAAATATTCTTTCAATTGTAAATGTAGGATATCTGAATATTGTAATAAATTTGCAGAAATTTTTCCAAGATTCATATGCCCATATATTGCCTTAAAAGAGTTTTCAGTTATTTTTTTTGAAAGTTCAAAAGCAAACTCATAATATCTTGACTCTTTTCTACTTTGAACATATATTTCTTCTTTGGAGATTCCTAATGCTAACAGATGTGCTATTAAATTAGTAGCATTTTCTTTTGCTACCTCTAAACTAGAAACTTTTGTATCGGGTCGTGAAACGTAAGCATCTATATCTGAAACAACAAAAAAACTTTTTGCACCTAGTGATTTGAATAATAAGAATGCGTCTATGTCTACTTTATGACCAAGATGTAATGGACCTGACGAAGCAATTCCTGTAAGTTGAATAAAATCCTTTTTATCATTTATGTGTTTTTTAATTATCTCAAAATCACGATGAGCTATGATAATATTTCTGGTAAAAAGATAGTGTTTAGAAGGAATTTCTGATTTTTTAAACCTTTTTAAACCAAATTGTTTGATTAACTTATCATCTATTTTAACTTCTTTTGATCCCCAAGGATCTATTTCTTTGTTTGACATAAATTGATAAAATTATTTTAAGTTTATAAATCTGTTTAATAATTATTAATCCTGTTTTTTACAAACTAAAAGGCGACTGTTGTTAGTGGATTTTCTCTTGATTTTTGCTTTTTAAAAAAATAATAAAATAAAAAATTCTAATACCTGTAATGTTCTGGTTTGTATGGACCTTCTACTGGAACACCAATATAATCTGCCTGCTTTTGAGTGAGTTTTGTAAGCCTCACACCCAACTTGTCAATATGTAATCTTGCAACCTCTTCGTCAAGCTTCTTTGGAAGTCTATAAACCTTGTTCTCAAGATCGTTTTGCCAAAGTTCAAGCTGTGCTAAAGTCTGGTTTGTAAATGATATGCTCATAACAAAACTTGGATGTCCTGTTGCACATCCTAAATTTACAAGCCTTCCTTCTGCAAGAAGTATTATTGAATGTCCATCAGGGAATACAAATTGATCTACCTGAGGCTTTATGTTGATGTGCTTTATGCCCTTATAATTTTTTAGCTTGTCAACCTGTATCTCATTGTCAAAATGTCCTATGTTGCAGACTATTGCTTCATCTTTCATCTTTTCCATGTGTTCAACAGTAATTATGTCTGTATTTCCTGTTGTAGTTACATATATATCGGCAAGAGGAAGAGCATCTTCCATTGTAACAACTTTGTAGCCTTCCATTGTTGCCTGAAGTGCATTTATTGGATCTATTTCTGAAACAAGAATCCTGCATCCAAGGCTTTTTAAGCTTTGTACTGATCCTTTTCCAACATCTCCATAGCCGCAGATCATCGCTGTCTTTCCTGCTACCATGACATCAGTTGCGCGTTTTATTCCGTCAAGAAGTGATTCCCTGCACCCGTATAGATTGTCGAATTTTGATTTTGTGACAGAGTCATTTACATTTATTGCAGGAAATTGCAGTGAACTATCCTTTTCCATCTGGTAAAGCCTGTGAACGCCTGTTGTTGTTTCTTCAGAAACACCTCTTATCTTTTCAGCCATCCTTGTCCATTTGCTTTTGTCAACAGAATATGATTCCTTAAGCCTTGCCATGAGTTCTCTTAGATCTTCAGATTCTTTTGAATAATCTTTTTCAAGAAGTGATGGATTTTCTTCTGCATCTTTTCCCTTGTGAACCATAAGGGTAGCATCTCCGCCATCATCAACAATCAAGTCAGGACCTGAACCGTCAGGAAATGTGAGTGCTTTTTCTGTACACCACCAGTAATCCTTGAGGGTTTCTCCTTTCCATGCATAGACAGGAACACCAGCTTCTGCAATTGCTGCTGCTGCATGATCCTGTGTTGAGAATATGTTGCATGACGCCCACCTTACATCTGCGCCAAGTTCAACTAATGTCTCGATAAGAACAGCTGTCTGGATCGTCATATGCAGTGATCCTGATATCTTTGCTCCCTTAAGAGGTTTTGACGTGCCATATTTTGATCTTAAAGCCATGAGGCCTGGCATCTCTTTTTCAGCCAGATTGATTTCTTTTCGTCCGAATTCAGCAAGAGAAATATCTTTTACCTTGTAATTTTCAGTTTCATCCATGAATGACCCCTCCTGTAATTATTAGATTTTAGTTAAGAAAAAGGATGAGAGATACTTTATATATTTAATTGTTAGGATAGATTAAAGGTTGTTTACTTAATAAATCTTACAAAAGGTCTTCCTTTGAATTCTTTGTCTCCAGTTACAAAATCAATCTTATTTTCAAAGGCATACATATATCCAACAGCATCAAAAAATGAAATATTTTTTTTCTTGTTTTCATGCTTGAATTCAATTGCCTTGATCAGTGTTTCCATTTTTACAGAAACAGCGTAAGGATTAAATTTTTTATACCAGAACTGGGCAGTAGCCTTATTTTGATTCCTTAACATAACCTGATATAACTCTGCAAGTGTTATTTCTGTCAAAAGAAAATTCTCTGAGATAATACCGGTTAGTTCGGGATTTTGCTGAAATATTTCAAAAATTGCATATGTATCAAGGCAGATCATCTTACTCATACTTACTCTTGTTTTCCTCTCTTATTTCTTTAAGTAGTTCTCTTGTTGGTTTTGAGAACTTTACTGCACCGAATGCTTCTTTCAACACATTATTTTTTTTCTTGATTTCAATCATGATCTCATCGCCTTCCTTAAGATTGTTTTTCCTTACTGTTTCTGATGATATAATTATACCCATTGAATTACCCCATTTTTTTAGCTTACATTTAATCATATTTACACCTAAATGTATAACTTAGATGTATAATTTTTTATAAATTTTTTGTTGTTATATGGTGTTTTTATTTTTTAATAAGTTTTACTTACACTTTTCCGGAATATTTTCGAAAAGACTATGCTGGTTCCACATCTTTCCCAAAACTTATAAAAAGAATTGTGTATTATCTTACAAAAAGGTGAAGTTCATGGATATTGAAGAGAAGATCAAACTTGTAAAAGAAGTCGGTGAAGAAATTATTGATGATTCAGAATTAAAAGATGTACTTTCTAAAAAAAATCTTATTGCTTATGACGGTTTTGAGCCTTCAGGAAGGATCCATATTGCGCAGGGTATTATGCGTTCTATAAATGTCAATAAGATGACTAAAGCAGGTGTTAAGTTTAAGATGCTTGTTGCTGACTGGCATGCGCTTGCAAACGATAAGTTTGGCGGAGACATGGACAAGATAAGAAAATGCGGTAAATATTTTATCGAGGTCTGGAAGGCGTGTGGAATGGATCTTGAGAATGTTGAGTTTGTCTGGGGAACAGATCTTATCAATGATGAGGATTACTGGCTTAAGGTTATGAACATAGCAAGAGCAAACACTATAAAAAGAATGACACGATGCGCGCAGATTATGGGACGAAGTGAATCAGATGCTCTTTCTGCAGCACAGATATTCTATCCTGCAATGCAGTGCGCTGACATATTCCATCTTGATGCAGATATATGCCAGTTAGGACTTGACCAGAGAAAAGTAAATGTCCTTGCAAGAGAGGTTGCACCAAAACTTGGATTCAAGAAGCCGATAGTTGTTTCGCATCACATGCTAATGGGGCTTACTGAACCAGATCATGATGCAACAGGAACTGATGCAGCTATCGCTAAAAAGATGTCTAAATCAAACCCTGATTCCGCAATATTCATGACAGATTCAGAAGAAGATGTAAACAGAAAGATCAAGAAAGCATATTGTCCTGAAAAGCAAGTTAAAGATAATCCTATACTTGAATATTGTGAATACATGATATTTGAAAGATTTGATAAAGTACTTGTAGAACGTCCTGAAAAGTTCGGTGGAAATCTTGAATTTAATTCTTATAAAGAACTTGAGACGAGTTTTGAATCAGGAAGCCTACATCCGTTGGATCTTAAGAACACTGTATCTAAATATATTATTGAAATGATCAAGCCTGTCAATGAGTATTTTGAAAAGAATAAGGACGCAAAAAAACTTAAAGAAGAGGTTGAAAGCTTCAGTGTTACAAGATAAGGATTGTTTTAGATCAGGGGAATTTTTAACAAAATAGCTTAAGCTTCTCAGAGTTTCCCGGAATTAGCATCTGATCTTTGTTTCATGTGGTTAAGAAGCTCAAAATCTATTTTTTGCCTTTTCATTATATAATCAATAGGATTTTTAGAGACATTTTCAACATCTTCCCAATCTACTATGCATGGGCTTTTTCCCAATATAAGTACATTATGCGTGAAATCCTGAGGCATGACATAACCTGCAGAATGTACTTTGTATATAATTTCTTCAAGTTCATCAAAAAATCTAGCTGACATTGAGCCCTTTTCATAATCATACTGTTTGATATCTGGCAAATATTGTCTCATGAAAGCTCCACCATAATTTAAGCTGTGTCCTTCTTTTTCTTTGATATCGCTAAGATCCAGCCCTGTTTTTTCAAGATACAAATTTTCAAGTTTTCCTTTAAACCCCTGTATAAACCCTATTGGTCTTGGAACTCCTTTTATATCTTTGATCGAGCTTATGGAACTTAGATTTTCATACTCTTTTTTAGCTATTTTTTCGAGAAAGTCAGGTGATTCAGTGCCATATATCAGCTTTAGAGCTACATCCTGAGATGAATCATCATGATAATATCTTGCTTTAAAGACGATCCCACAGTTTCCATGTCCGAGATAATCACATATTTCCAGGCTCATCTTTCAGACAATTGATGAAGTTTTTATAAAATTTGCGCAATTTTTATTGAAAATTTCGCATAAACTTTTTTGTGGGGTTTGCCCTGAAAGGGTACTCTTCGAGCAGGTTGGGGGTATAGCCATCGGTTTGAGTTATATCTTATACGCAAATATCTTGCTTTACAACAAAATCTTTTTAAACAAAGAACATAATTATTACATTTATGTCTTATTTCAATAATTTTGATCGACAGTATGGTCATCCTTTAGGGAATTATTATGAGAACAGTGAGTCTTCTAAAGTAGATAATATGCTTGATCAGCCAATTGAATCTACAGGAATTACTATAAAAGAAATGGGTGCAAGTGCAAACCCTTTTGAGCACCAGACAAAAGCCCTTATGGCAAGGATAAAAGAAGGAGCATCTCGTGTTGAGTTTTCTTTTATGGGACAAGGAAAAGGAAACAAGCAGTCTTTTACTCCTGAAACATTTGGTAATGTAGAACGTCAGGAAATGAGAGATCTTGCAAGGATTAATGAAGTTGAAACAAGCACGCATGCATCGCCAAACGTGGGTCCTTTATCTGGATTAGGACAACAGGGTTTTAATGATGAGCAGAGAAAGACTGTTATAACTGAGATCAAAAAAGCTATTGATTTTGCAGCTGAAGCTACAACTGGCGGAGCAATAGTTTTTCACACAGGTGAATGGCAAAGATCAATAGAAGAAGAACGGTTTGGTGGAAATTTCAGGAAATTTAATACAACAGATGTGTACAAGAAACGTGAAGAGGACGGAATTCAAAAATGGGATAAGATTGATCCAAGAGAAGCAGACAAACTCAGTCAAAAAGACTGGAATTCAGGCATGTACAGACATGGCTCTGAACAGGATTCAATGCCTTACATGCTTGCAGATGCTGACACAGGAAAAGTTCAGGCAATAAGCCGTGACATGAAATTTTTTATGCCGGAAATTGATGCTAAAGCCACCGAAGAACTAAACAAGGGAAAACCTAAACAAGATCATATTGACATATACAAAATAGAGGAAAGCGGTCCTGATAAGGGACAGGTGAAGGTTAAGGAATATACTTTTGATGATGTTTATGATGAGATAAGACGACGCATGATGTCTGAAGGGCGTGAAGATGAAATAAGGGGGAAATCTAAAGGAGAGATTGTTCTAAGAGCATATCTTGATAAGGAAATCTCTCAGGCAAAGGGAGATGCTCTTAGATGGTCTTATGGTGTTCCTGAAGAAAGAAAGTTTTACGAGAATCTTGTAAACATTGAATCTGTATTCAAGGAAAAACTTGATGAAGTGAGTAAAAATCCACAGTATCAGGGTCTTGACCAAAGCAATAAGATAAACGCAGCAAGAGCAGAAATGGACAGAGAATTAAGACAATTCATAAAATCTGATGGTACTGTTGATAATGAAGAGCTCGATGGGATGAAAGAACGTCTTTTATCACAGATAAGAAGCGGTCAGTCAACAGGTTCAGCTTTAATGCAGCGTGCTGCAGAATACCAAAAGCAGCTTAAGAACATGAGACCTATTGAGGAAGTTGGTCTAAAAAGGACAAGCGACACAATTGCAGAAGCTGCTGTTCATGCAATGGAGATGAACAAGAAACACAGGAAAAATCTTAATCATGATCTTTATGTTGCTCCTGAAAGCTATGATACAAATCTTTACGGAGGACATCCTGATGAGATAAGGAATATAATTGATAAGTCAAGAGAGGCATTTGTGCAGAAACTTATCAATAATAACAGGTATTCAAAAAAAGAGGCAGAAGAACTTGCTAAAAAGCATATCAAGGGAACTCTTGATATTGGGCATCTTAACATGTGGAAGCAATATTTTGTAAAAAAAGACAATGAAACAAGAGAACAACATGACAAGAGATTCAACAACTGGATTCTTGATGAGACAGAGAAACTTGCAAAAGATGGCTACATAGGACATGCGCACGTTTCTGATAATTTTGGTTATGATGATGAGCATCTTGTTCCAGGTGAAGGAAATGCTCCTGTTGCTGAATTTATTCGAAGAATGAAAGGTGCTGGAATAAATGAATTCATACAGGAACCAGGAAGCTTCAATTATGAATATGCCTTAAGGCAGACCTGGAGAAATATGGGTATTGATATAGGAGGAGAATACAGGCCTATGGGACGAGAACGCGCTGTTCCAGGACGGGTTGATAAGTTTCTTAATTCTTATTTTGGGCATACTGCAAAGCCTTCATATGTTTTCGGAAAATATAAGCCTAACACTTCAAACAATGACAAATCATGGACTCCGTGGTCAGGGACTCCTTTATAGAAATTTTATTTTTTTGAAAGGATTTCTTTCATATCATTGATGAATTCGTATGCTTTATGGTAATATTCATCAAATTGTTTTCCAGGCATATCTTTAATTTCTCTGTGTAGAATCTTTTTTGATAATGTAAAGAATTCTTGTACTGTATCAATATGTTTTCTTTTTATTATCTTTTCAGGAAGAAGCTTATCCTGCATAACTATTCCAAGCATTTCTGGTGCAGGAGGGAATTCTCCATGTCTCATGAGAACTGCCTGAGCAGAATCAATAACAGCCCAGTAAAGATCTAAAGAGGCTTGCATTATATGCCATTTGGAATTAAGAAGAGTCGATGGCGCTCTTGAAAAATATATCCAGACTGATTCAGGTGATGGTTTTATCCGTCCTTCTTTTAAAAGCAGTTGATTTGTCTTGAAAAATCCTGTATCAATTATTGCAACTCCTTCTCTTAATATATTAAGACCGACTGAATCTCCTACTCTGATATATTCCCAGAATGTCGTGTATTTCAGGCTTGTTATGTGAAGCCTTGTATCGACTTCGTTTATTATTCTTTCAACAATTATCCTGTATGTTTCTACAATTTCTGAAGTAAGCTTAATGTTTACATCATCAATTATTATTAGTATGTCTATGTCACTTTTTTCTTTATCAGGATTATTTTTTGCATAGCTTCCGAAAAGAACTACTGCGCGAACAAAGTCCTGAAATTCCTTCTTGAGCTTTTTCGTGAATTCAAGTGCAATATCAAATTCCTCGTTAGTGTATTTTTCCTTGTTTGGCTGAGGAATCTTCTCAATATCTGCTTCCATAGTTACCCCTTTATAGATAAATCTAGTCTTGTGAGTTTATTAAATTTGTTTACTTTTTATGAGAAGTTACACTCATTACAAAAATTACTTTTTTACTGGGATTATATAGGCATCAGTGGAAACTGTTAGTGTATTGTCATTTTTGCTTACATCTAATCCATCTCCATAGAATAGATTAAAATAAGCAGGTTGAATTTCTGCCTGAATCTTTTGCGAAGAAATATTATTTTTTCTTAGCTGATTATCTATCGAAGGATTTGTAAATATTTTTGGAATTATTATGTCTGCGTTAACTTTCTGCCCAAATTGAATAAGATAATCTAACCATGAAATTCCAATATCATAATCTGAGCCATTATTATAAAATCGTGTGCATAAAAATCCTTTGTCTGTTAAAACTGTCCTGTTTCGTCCAATATAATTTCCTTGTGAATCTTTTGCATAGATTACATTTTTATTTGAATCCATTACCTGAACAACACTTGCCTAGCCGTTCATTCCGCCATATTGTTTTACTAAACTCAAACATGAACTAAAATACTCTCCCATGTGAAGTGCTTCAAAAGGATCTGTGCTTACGTAGAATTCAACTATTTCATCAATATTGTTTTTTCTTTTACCACTCAGGCTTTTTATTGTGTGGATATGTCCCTGAATTTCTTTTTTAATTTCAATATTTTCTTTTTCAAATTCATATTCATAAAGAAGTTCTTCTAAATCATATCTTTGTTCAGATCTACTAAACATGCTTTTTGGGAATGTATCTTTATTTAAATGTATTATTGATTTTTGTTGTTGATTAGTTATAACTTACCTTTTCGACTAAAGATTTTTATAATGATAAGTGTTTTAATCTATACATGACAAAGGATGATCTTGAGGAAGTCATAGGAAAAAGAAGGCGTGTTGTTGAAACTGTGATGCACAAGTTTCTTGGTGTTTCAATAAAAGAACTTAATGATGATATTACATCAAGATTAGGTTATCCTTTTGAATACATTGTTGATACTAGTATTCCTTTTAAGAAAGCAAAAAAGCTTTTCATAAAATCTTATATTGAAAAAGTTCTCAAAAAGAATCTTGGAAATATTTCTGAAGCTTCAAAAGAGGCAGGAATAAACAGAAGGACAATGCATCGCATGATAACAGAATTTGATATTGATATAGATTCGATAAGAGGATTTCTTGAGCGTCCTGATTACATGAAAAAGGATGAAGTAAATAGGATTATTGAAGGCTCTTTGAAGAAATATGATGAATACATCCATCCTTCAAAACTTGGGGAAATGTACAAGCATGTTTCAGATGTTTCAACAGACATAATCCAAATTCTTCCGGATAAATCAATGACACTTAAAGAGGCAGAAGAAAATTTTGAGAGAGCTTATCTTAAGGAGACACTTAAAGAAAATAACATGGATGAGAAGAAAGCTGCTGAAAAGATCGGCATAAGATATGAGACGCTTCACAGGAAACTGCAGGCTTTTAGAAAATCATGATTTTTTAGATAACTCTGCAAACCAAAACATATTTAAGTCATTTCGATTTAATCATTTTCTATGGATAAGAGGTCTTGTTTTGTGTTGTGCATGTTGTTATTTCTTGGCATGATATCCATGGCCTTTGCAGATACTCTTCCTGAGGGCCTTGAGGAGATATCAAGCCACGGAACTAAGAAATTATTCTATCTTGAAGACGATGACAGGATAGAGATATATAGTTGCAGCGTGATAAGCTTAGAAAAAGAAAACAATGAAGCTGCACAAGAGAATGCAGAAACAGACGATGATAGTACAAGTGATTCTGATGAGGAGTTTAATGCTGATTTCGACGATTCTCTTGAGATTATGTCGGTTATAGATAATCCGTCTCAGGAAAATAATTTTCGCAGAAATGAGAGCAAAGAAAATGAGGCAGATGTTCTTATTTCAGGAAATGTTGTTGATTCATCAACAATAGACAAAAATGACATCTCCAATGAGGCTCTTCTTGATTCAGGTTGCAATGCAGAATGGTTTTGCAGCAAGTGGAAGGATTGTTTCAAAGATGAGATTGAATGCTTAAGGCTTGCAAGAGACAATGACTGTAACTATAATAAGCTTTATTCCCATGTTCTTGATTGCGATAACGATGATGATAATTCAACAAGGGTTTCAGGAGCAGTTACAACTGATACTCTTGAGCCAAAGAAAAGATTCTCCTGGAAACTGCTTCTTTTGGCAGGAGGCATTCCGATAATCGCTCTTTTTGGTGTTGAGCGCTATATGAGATATAAGGAATCTATCCAGAAAAAGGCCCAAGAAGACAAAAAGATTGAAGAGATCAAGAGAAAATATTCTGAGTTCTAGTATTTCTTTTTTAATATTTGAAATGCAGGAAGTTCAATTATTATAAGTGCGAATATATTAAGAAAAATGATTTGAATATTTTGCATGAAACACGATTGAAACCTTGTTTCAATGTGCGCAGAAATTTAAAAA
>JBKHIF010000097.1:0-2565 GCA_046538795.1 Candidatus Woesearchaeota archaeon
GAATCCTTGAAAAACAACAATATATGCCCTGTGTGCAAAAAGCCTCTCCTATTGTAAGAGGCTTTTTGCACACAGGGCATATATTGTTGTTTTTCAAGGATTCTTTTGGATGCATAACAACATTACAGTTCCTGTGTCCATCATAATGATATTTTCCTTCATCAGGCCAAAATTCAACTGTGCTTTTGACATTGTTTTCTCTTATAGAACCTATAAGTGACTTATAAGCTGGCTTAATATCGAAGATTGTTGCTTCTCTGCCTATCCTGTGCGGCCAGTATGAATGAGAATCTGAAAAGGAAACTATTGCCTTGTTGTCAAGCTCTTTTATCCTCCAGTTCATCTCAGGATCAGATGATAATCCAGTTTCTATCGCATGGATATTTTTTGCCTGATCATCAAAACAATCCTTTAATGAATCAAAACCTGATTTTGAACCCAACATCCCAAACCAGGGAGTCCAGATGTGAGCAGGTATGATTTCGATATCTTTGGAAATCTCTTTCATCTTTTCAGTGAAATCAGGTGACGGAATCTTAAATATAGGCCTTCCGTCATAATCGATTCTTCCGTGTTTCAACAATTCTTCAGTTATCTGGGAAACAACATCAAATGATGGTGCAAAAAGCACATGATGGACGCGTCTTCCTTTTCCTTTGTCAGTATATATAAGAGAAATCTCTGTTGTAAGAAGAAAATTAAATCCTGTTTTTGTCTTTAGAAACCCTGTCTCATCTTCAGTAAGATTTGTCTTTAATTCTTTTATCCATTCAGGATGTGTAAAATCAGCAGTACCTAACAAGTTAAGACCTTTTATCCTTCCATATTTTTCTAAATTTGCAATAGAAAGATTCTTTGAACATGCTCTTGAATATTTTCCGTGAAGATGAAGGTCTGATATTATTTCCATAACAATCTCGTTCTATGATGATGTTATAAATAATTATTGTTTCTTTTGTTTAGTTTTTTGAGGAAAAAAATCTTTTTGCTTTTTCGTGAAATGTTTTTCTTTGTGATTCACTCATCCTTTCTATAAAATCCCTTATTTTACTATTAAATTCTTCTGCATAATAAATATCTGTCATAACTTCTTTTTTAGTGACCTGAAAATCCACATAATATTGTTTATCTATTCTTTCTTTTTTTGCTTTTTTCAGATCTTCATTGTCAAGTTCAAAAATTTCTTTTATTAGAAAAATTGAACCTGTGTGATTTTCGCTTTTGATCCCACAATAGAAAAGTAATGCAAGTGAAGAATAATACATTGAATAATATGCCAGTGCTACAGCATCTTCAAGATTTTCTATTTCTAAGAGTGTTTTTGCAGAAATCAAAGATTTTAGTGATTTTTTTAGATAAGATTCAGAAATATGATTGCTAGGATCAGTTGTTTTTATCTTATTTTCCTTGATAAGTTTTTTTATGAATTTTATCATAGAATATCTCAAAACCCTTGAATATCACGTGTTTTTTTATAATTTCCTGCCCTAATTCCGAAAAATTTTCGAGATTGCCCGTTTTGAGACTTAATTTTGAATCAAGAAGTTCTAATTCTTTTTTTATCTGCGGATCATCTGTTTCGATAAAAAGATCTATATCACTATCAAAGGTTGCTTTTTTTTCAGCATATGAGCCAAAAAGAACTGAAAGCTTGATATCTTTTTTTTCCTTTATTATCTTTACGATATTTCTTAATCGAGGATATTTTTCAATTGTTTCTATCAATTTTTCATGTTCTAAAATAAAGAGAAATTCTTTTGCTTCAATGCTTTCTTTTATGAAATATACTTTGTTTTTTCCTTCTTCTCTGTAATCAACAATATTTCTTTCTTCTAATTCCTTTAGTTTTCGAAGAACACTCATCTGATTTATTCCAAGATATTTAGAGATGCCCCTTATATGATTATCTTTTTTTCTTAAACATTCAATGATACTGTAACTTGTTTGTGACATGTGTAACTATTTTGTTACATTATATTTAAATCTTTTGCTTACAGAAAACCTTAAAAACCAAGACATCAAAAATTATTTAATGAGAGAATTCATATATTTTTCACCTTCTGCTGCTACAAGCGGAAATTATAAGGATCTGATGAAAGCAGGAAGAATGGATATTGTTCTTCATTCTATAATTGCATCATTTTTTTATTCTCATGGCTATAGGGATGATGTAAGGCTTCATCTTATCTTTTACGGTCAGCCTGATCCTCCGAAGCATATTGAGATAAACATGAATGCAGATCTTGAAATAAGCAAAAAAGATCTTTCCGGACTAATTAAGAGAATACTTTACAAGTACAAAGAAGGAAAAAGAACAGAACCTTTTCCTGGATGTTTTGTCGAGAAAAAGAGTTTTCTTAAGATTGTTGAAGAGATGCATGAATCAGGAAAAGAAATATTTATCCTTGATAAGAAAGGACATTTCATAAGAGATGCAAAGATCCATGATAATTCTGTTTTTGTTGTCGGAGATCATGATGGATTGCCAAAGGCAGAAATGAGAAGAATAAAAAAGATAGCTGATAAGGTCTCTTTAGGAAATATTACATATTTTGCAAGCCAAAG
>JBKHIF010000046.1:0-11360 GCA_046538795.1 Candidatus Woesearchaeota archaeon
ATCATAATATGCAGAAAAGATTGGTGTAGATTCAAAAAATATCAAGATGATAAGCATAATGCCATGCACTGCAAAGAAATTTGAAAAGACAAGAAAAGAGATGTCTGATAATCCTTTCCCTGATGTTGATCAGGTTCTTACGACAAGAGAATTTGGAAAACTTTGCAAGCATCTGGCAATAGATGTAAAAGACCTGGATGACAGTGAATTTGATCCTTCATTAGGAGAATCATCAGGTGCAGCTGCTCTTTTTGGAAATACTGGCGGGGTCATGGAAGCAGCGCTTAGAACAGCTTATGAAAAAGCAACAGGAAAACGCCTTGAAAAAGTCGAATTTGATCAGGTAAGAGGATACAAATGGATCAAAGAAGGCTCAATTGACATAAACGGAACAGAGATAAGGTTTGCTGTCGCACACGGGCTTGCCAATGCAAGGAAACTTGTCGAAGAAGTCAAAGCAGGTAAAAGCAAATACCATTTCATAGAGATAATGGCATGTCCTGGTGGATGCATCGGAGGAGGAGGACAACCAAGACCAACATCAGTTAAAGTAATAAATAAGCGTCTGGAGGGTCTTTACAAACTTGATTCTATGAAAACCATCAGAAGAAGCTATGAAAATCCGTCTATAATAAAGCTATATGAAGAATACCTTGGGGAGCCTGGTTCTGATAAATCTCATAATCTCCTCCACACTAAGTATATAAAACGAGACATCTGGAAAATAAACTAAAACCGACAACTTTTTTAATGATAATGTGATTTCTCTATCAATATGAGTAATGATATCAAAAAGATCCTTATTACAGGATCTAATGGGTGCATCGGAACAAGACTTACAGAAATACTTCTTGACAAAGGATATGACGTTACAGGAATCGATATAAAAGAGAATCAATGGAACAAGCGAGTCAATAATGTAACAAAAATCATAGACATAAGAGACATGCAAAAATTAAAAGCAGAAATAAAAGATAAATATGATCTTATAATTCATCTTGCAGCAAACCCCTATGTTTTTAATTCTGTCAAGGAACCACGGCTTGCGTATGATAACTTTGTACTGCTTTTCAATACTTTAGAACTTGCAAGAATGAACAAAATAACAAGATTTATGTTCTCATCAAGCAGAGAGGTATATGGCAATTCCACAAAAGAGATACTTAGTGAAGAAGATTCCTATGTAAAAAACTGCGAAAGTCCCTATACAGCGACAAAGATTGGGGGAGAGGCACTAGTTCATGCTTACTCAAGATGCTATGAAATGAATCATGTAATACTCAGATTTTCTAATATTTATGGCATGTATGATGAAAGCAACAGGCTTATTCCAACTTTCATAAGGAACGCAAAAAAAGGAGAAGATCTTTTTGTGTTTGGAAAAGACAAGCTTCTCGATTTCACATACATTGATGACCTTATTTCAGGCATGGTTTCGTGTATTGAAAGATACGATGCTGTATATAATAACACTTTTAATCTTTCAGGTGGACAGCCAACACCTATCATGAAGATTGCTGAACTCATAAACAACCACTACAAAAAGAAAAGCGATGTCATACTTCAGGGACCAAGAACAGGAGAGGTAATAAGATATGTTGCAGACCTTACTAAAGCAAGTCAATTCCTTAATTTTAGCCCCTCGACAGATATTGAAGAAGGCTTGAAAAAATCAATCGATTGGTACGAAGAATTCGGTAACTTTGAAAGTAGCTTTGATCCTGAATCAAGATTGTGATTTGTTTTCTTAATTCTAATGTCTAATTAACGAAAGAAATATAAAGAAAAAGAGTAAAAAAGGTTCTATGGGATTATTTGATGGATTAAAAAAAATACTGGGTAAAAAACATTCTCAGCCCAGTATTTCTTACGAGCATAAAGAGCAAACAGAAAATATTATGAACAAATATCATGATGAAAAGTCAAGCCTGTTAGCTGTGCTTGAAGAAACAAAAAAGAAAGCATCTGAATTCCAGCAAAACGAAGATTTTTTCTCAGAAACAAAGAAAAAAGAAATATCTGTTCTTGACAAGCTGACAGGACTTCTAAATGAGATCGCTGAAAAGGATAAGATAGACCTGGATAATGAAAATATAAGCTCAGTCAAGGAATTCTGCAAGCATTTTGATGAGAATATTAAATCATTTATAGATAGCAGCGAGTTTGATTTTTCTCATACAAAACAAATACTTGCAACTGAAATAAATCACATAAGAAATTCTCTTGAAAAAATTGAAAAATATATTGCAGAACTAAAAGTATTACTTGAAAAATCAGGAAATGATCCTGAAACAAAGAATAAAATAACTGATTTTGAAAAAAAGATTGAAAATATCGAAAAAGATGAATTTCCAAAACTTAATGAAAAATTCAGTGTAATCAGTGATGATACAAGCTATGGTGATCTGCTTAAGAACAAAGATTCTCTCAGGAAAAAACAAAAAGCAATCGAGACTGACTTAAGAAACAGGTTCTTCGCTTTTGAAGATGTATTGAGGGAATTTCACAATCAGAATTCTGATATAGGAATAGCAGGACTTTATCTTAATGACCCATTAAGTGCGCTTATGAACGATGAAAACCTTGAAATTTTGGATCATATAAACAAGATTTCTTCTCTTGTAAAAAGAAACAGGATAGAATGCGATAATCCTAAAAAAAGAGTAGAAGCGCTCAAAACAATCTCAAAAGAATATCTTCTTTCAACAGTTTCAGAACATAAAAAAGCAGACGAAGCAATAGAAAGTATTTCAAACACTATGAAAGAGCACCACATAGATGATTACTCAACACATCTTCAGGAACGTATAAAGGAACTTGCTTCAAAAACACAAGAGATAACTCAAAATATCCACCGGCTTGAGATCAACATGCAGGAGAAACAGCTAAAAAAAATAGATAATTCAATAAAAGAAACAAAAAAAGAATTAGATGAATAAAGACATTTGTTTCAATATTGGTTCCTTAATTCCCCAAGGCCATCATCTTTTAAGGGAATAACTCTTTTTCCTTCAATAGTTGGATGTTCTCTGACAAGTTCATCAATCCTTTTTTTCACATAGCTGGAATCTCTCTCAGGAAATCGGGATTGCATATTAGAATATACCTTTTTCAATGACAACAGATAATCACATAGATCCATTCCATCAAGATTGCTTAAGCATCCTGTGTATTCTTCCAACGGCAATGCAGATTCAATTCCTGAAATAAGGGTCTGTGCTATCTCGTCCAATACATCATAGCCGCCATCAACAACAGAATCAAGATATGATAAAGAATCTTGAAATCGATTATTTTCTCTTGCTTCACGAGCACGTGAAAATAAGATATTGTTTTTGCTGAAATAAGAAACAGTTTTTTCCCCTAAACTCAGGTGTTCGTCACTCTCTTCGCTTGTATCCATATTTACTGCACCTCACATAAACACAGTCAATCTGATTTTCAGAAGCTAAATATTATATAAAATTTTCTGTAAAGCACTGTTTTCTCGTAAACAAGTTTATCTTTTTCTAATATTTGATCTTAAGGTTGCTTTCTGAACTTTCTAGATAGCTTTTTGCTTTTTCAAGCCCTGTTTCCCCATCAATATCACTATCTTCATACATAGCGTCAAATATATGTTCTGCTCCTCCAGATCCAAACACTTCTTCAACAAGATCATAATCTGCAACCATTTGTTTGACCAAAGGTCTGTTTTTTCCAGAGTGTTCTATCACCTCCCTAAGCAAGACAAGAGATTCTTCATATATTGAAGCGCTTCTTTCAAGAGCCCTTGATGCAAGGTCTATTGTTTCAGTTTTTATCTCATCTAATTTTGATTCTTTGCTTCGAAGTTCATTTATATAATCGTCAATATATAATTTCTGCTGTTCATTGAATGAATCATCAAAAAATTCTCTTGCATGAGAAACATATTCAAAAAGCTCAGTACATCCCTTTAGATCGCATAAATAATTTTCTAATTGATATACATTTTCCCTGAATACAGTAAGGATGTGATAATCAAGGCCTGATGTAAAATCCAGATGTGTTCCAAGATCAGAAACCTTTTTTTCTCTGATTTTTTCATAAAACAGATCAGATTTTTCTTTATTTTCAGAATCAGATTCCATTATATCCTTAAGATCCTGAAGCAGTTCCTGATCGCTCATTATCTTGCCATCCAAATCTGCAAATTTAGTACCCTTTCTGAAAAGATCATGACACCTGTCCTTTACACCCTCAAGATAATTATCCTCTATGTCTTTCACTCTCTTAAATATGTCACACCCTTCAAAATTTCCCTTTTTTTCACATTCTTTAAAATCAGAATAGATTTCTTTAAACCCAATATAAGACCTGAAAAAATCCATAGACATCCTTGAGAATTCAAAAAATCGTGTTCTTGTATTGAATTTAAGATTAGACCTTCTGATCCAATTAGCATAATCAGACTCAGTTATATTTTCTGACAATGAATTTTCCAGCCCATGAAAATTAGATTTATCTTCTTTCATCTATATGAGAAACCCGGAAATTATTTTAAATCTTTCTTATCTAAAGCAACATACTTTTATTAATCAGCATAATTTCTCTATACATAATGGCAAAAGAATCGTCTAATGATGGTGCATTGGAAGTTGCACTGGTAACCATAAATGAAGGAAGACAAGCTTTGTTATTCGTAAATTCAAAAAGATCTGCTGAGAAGATGGCTGACGATATAGCTTCAAAACTAAAGCCAGACGAATCATTTAAAAAAATTTCACAAGAGGCTGAAAATACGCTTTCAAGACCTACAAAACAGTGCCTTAGACTTTCAAGATGCTTAAAAAAAGGAATAGCATTTCATCATGCAGGACTCCATCAAAAGCAAAAAACGCTTATAGAGGATAATTTCAGGGATGGAAAAATAAAGATAATCTGCTGCACACCAACACTTGCCGCAGGGATGGATCTTCCTGCATTCAGGGTCATAATACGTGACCTAAAGAGATATGGAGGACACTGGGGTATGACTCCTATACCTGTACTTGAATATCTCCAGATGGCAGGAAGAGCAGGAAGGCCCGGGAAAGAGAAACAGGGAGAAGCGATATCCATCGCATCTACTGATTCTGAAAAAGAAGAAATACATGAAACATATGTAAGAGGAAAACCTGAAGACATCTATTCAAAACTTGCTGTTGAGCCAGTCCTCAGAACATATGTCTTGTCTCTTGTAGCTTCTGGCTTTATAAGAAATGAAACTGGGCTTAAAGATTTCTTCGGAAAGACATTCTGGGCTCAGCAGTATCAGGACAGGGATAAGCTAAACACTATAATCAGCAGGATGATAGATCTTCTTGAAAGATACAGATTCATTGAATCAGCAGAGAATCCCTCTGATTTTGTATCTGCAAACGAGTTTGAAGAAAAAAGGCTTAAAGCAACACCCTTGGGAAGGCGCGTTGCAGAACTATATCTTGATCCGCTTACTGCAAATCATCTGATCTTAAACATGATAAAGGCTGAAAAAAGACTTGATGATGAAAATGAGCATAAAAGAACAGCAGATGAGTTTTCAATACTTCAGATGATATCCCATACAATTGAAATGATGCCTCTTTTAAGAGTGAAGACAAAAGAGATAGAGGCAATAAATGATACTTTAGCAGACAAGCAGGATTTCCTCTTAGAAGAAGAGCCTTCTCTTTATGACACCGACTATGATGAATTTCTTTCAAGTATAAAGACAACACTTTTCTTCATGGACTGGATAGGAGAAAAAGATGACGAGTTTCTTCTTGAAAAATACGACATAAGGCCTGGTGAAACAAGATACAAGCTTGATAAGGCCAAATGGCTGTTTTATGCCTGCTCTGAATTCTGCAAACTGCTTTCATTTGAAAAAACAGGAAGACTTGTGAGAAAATGTGAACTAAGGGTCAAGTACGGGGTAAAAGAAGAATTGCTTCCACTCCTTAAACTTAGCCGGATTGGAAGGACACGTGCAAGAAAACTTTTCAATAATCAGATCAAAAGTCTGAAAGATATAAAAAAAGCAGATATGACGACACTATCATTTTTATTAGGGCCATCAATTGCCAGAAATATCAAAATACAGCTTGATCAGGAAGAAAAACCAGTTAAGAAAGGAACCAGAAAAGGACAGCTTTCTGTTGAGAAATTTAGCTGAATATCATGCAGCCGACCTTTTTTCCTGCTTCTTCTGAGTGTGGAAAATTTGCACAAGATTCGGGTCTTGTCTTATATATGAGACATTTTTTATTTTTCCTGTCATAAAATATGCAAAAATCATCTTTTCTACTAATAGTGTGCCAGATATGATATTTTTCCAATCTTTCTATTATATCATATCTATTTTCTTTTTTCCATCGGGCAATATCAGAATCTCCAACAAGACATGTAGCCTCATTGCAACACTTTCCGCATCTTTTGCATGAGCTGGAATAGTCCATATTATGATTGAAAATGTAAGGAGACATAAAAATCTTTTTGCAATCAATCCCTTTCAACAACCTCATACCCCATTTTCTTTATCTTATGGATATAAGGATAAAGCATGTTCATCTTTACTGCAAGACAATTAGAGGATATTATGATTTTTCCTTTTCTGAAAAAGATTGGATAGTCCTTGCATACATTTGGCCGTTTCTTCAAACGATGGATAGTGCATACATTTCCTTCAAGTCTTGGACATCCTCCTTTCAGTCTTAGATAATACATGCCTGAATCTTCAAAAAGAGATTTTTTATCTGTTACAATCACAGGAAATTCATCTACACTCATTGAAAGAAGACCTTGTCTGCAGCAATATGCATTGCATTCAGTCATGCAGAAATTTGAAATAGAACGGCGTGCCTTCTGAAGAATTTCGCTTATATCCATAGAATTCATCTCATCTTAAGTCATAAATGCTCTTTTGATCTGTTCTTCAAAAATACAATTTAAAAAATTCTACAACAGTAAGACATTTAACTTATATTTAAGGCATATAGTTTTAACAAAATGAAAAATTTTATTAAAAAACTAAACATAAGATTTATATTTGATAATATCATGCAATAATTTGGTGATTTACATGGATATGAAAGATGCAATGCAGACAGCGCTTGATTTTGAAAAAAAGGGAAAGGATATTTATGTTGATGCTTCACAAAAGACCAAAAACTCATTCATAAAAAAAACATTTGAATATCTTGCAGAACAAGAAGAAAAACACATTAGAGAGATTGAAAATTATTTCAAGAACAAGAAATTCGAAACAAACGGAGATGATCCAGTACATGTTAAGGAATTTTTTACAATGACAACAAAAGAATTCCAGAAAAAGCTTGATCTGACAGAAGATGACATGCAGGCTCACGAACGTGGATTAGAACTTGAAAATGAAAGCTATAAATTTTATGAACAGCAAAAAAAACATGCTGAAAAGCAGGAAGTAAAGCAATTTTTCGATTTTCTCATGAAACAAGAGATGGCTCATTACGATCTAATCAAAAAAAGCTATGAATATATCAATGATCCTGCAAATTTCCACATAGAAAATGAAACCTGGTTTTTTGAAGGATAAAAAAGACCTTAATCATTTCATCAAAGAAACATAATTTCCATCAAGATAGAAAGTATCGACACCATTTCCACATATTTCGCCATCTTCATGAAATGTTATCCCATCTGGCGAAAGAAGAGCATTTGTAAGCTTTTTTGCCAAAAGATATGAATGCATGCTTTCCTGCCATTGTCTGATATTATATTTTTCACAGAATCTCTTAATAACTAAAGGATCAACTGTATAAGTCTCTTTCTCGCCTTCATTATTTATGGTAATCTGTGTGACATGATCACCTTTGTCATAATCAGACACAACAAATGGTTCTAATCCAGAATCATCGTCTGTATATGACGATTTTTTGGGTATCCCTATGCTTGAATCATATATGTCTCGAACACGCTTTCGCATTCTGAAGTCATTCTCTTCTTCCTTTGCACTCATAACAGATCTGACTATTTTATCAAGACCTCTTTCTGTAAGCCCTGATTGTTCTCTTTTTTCGTTATCTGAACTAAAAAACATATTTTTTATACCTCATTTGAATTAAATCAGTCAAAAGATTTAGAGGTCATTTAAATACTTTGTGCTTAAATCACCCCAAAAGAGTTGTGAAAATCACTTCATAACAAGACCAGCAGAAACATTTTCAAAAAAATGGGGATGCTGGGATTAATTTGCTTTGTGAAGCAAAGGAAATTTGCAGCAAAAATCACAAGATTTTTGATAGCACGTTTGAAGACCAGCAGAAACATTTTCAAAAAAATGGGGATGCTGGGATTAATTTGCTTTGTGAAGCAAAGGAAATTTGCAGCAAAAATCACAAGATTTTTGATAGCACGTTCGAAGACCAGCAGAAACATTTTGAAAAAATGGGGATGCTGGGATTCGAACCCAGATCCGTTGGTATCTCCTCTGGCTTTGAAGTAAATCATTGCCTGAAAAGCTCATCGCTCCAGGAACTGGAGCCAACTATTCTAGCCAGGTTATACTACACCCCCATTTGAAACAAGGATATTTTTAAGAGAATCCAACTATTATTTAAATATAATGGATGATAGAGAGCAAATCATTATCTTAAAAACTAAATTTTGATAAAGAAAATAGTAAAAAAAAGAAAAAAACAAAGACTTAGTAATAAGTCTGTGTCTCTTCGTCCTCGTCTTCGTCCTCGTCATTCTTTGGTCCTGTAAGCTTGTTAAACACAATTACAAGTCCAAGTATAAGGAGGAACACGATTAAAACAACTGCTCCGATTTCAAGAGTTCTTCTGAATCCACCTGTTTCAGTTTCTTCTTCCTCTTCAGCCGGCATAACATTTGCCTGAAGAGCAACCTGTTTCATGGTGTTTCCGCTTCTTACGTTCACTATAAAGACTTTATCGCCTTCTGCGCCTTCGTTAGGAGTCACATACAGATAAACTGTCTTTGATGAACCTGCTTCAACAACAACAAGGTTTGTTGGGTTGATCTGGAATGTTGCCCAGTTAGCAGGTGAAACAGTGATTGCGTAAGTCTTTGATTCTGAACCGACGTTGCTTATTGTTACTGGATAACTAAGTGTCTCGCCAACAGTTCCTGTCTGAGGTTCGCTGTCTGCACTTACAAAGGTTGTTTCTGAAGGCTCGTCATCATCATCTTCAACTGCGTCTTCTGCAAGAACAAGAATTTCATATTCTTCAACTTCAGTTTCGTCTCCATCATAATATTCAACTTCAACAACTGCTTTGTATGTTCCTGGTTCTGCATTCTGAGGAATTCTTAGGAAAAGCTCTTCTGATGATTCTGTGTCATCTTCGCTTCCTTCAATTTCATCAATATAATCTGATGCTGAAACGCCTAGTGCAGGGATTCCTACAGTAACCTTGACATCTTCCTCGTCTTCTCCATAGTTCCTTACTCTTACTGTTGAAAGAAGAGCTCGTCCTGGAAGAACGCCGTTTTGTGGTGAGAAGATAACGTCTCTTATAGCAACATTATGGTCATCATCGTCAACCTGAAGCTTTACATATGCAGCAGGAACTATTCCTTCCGGAGCATATACTTCAATTCTCAGATCATAATATCTTACATCAACTCTCTGAGGAACTTCAAGGCTTAGCCTTTTCCTGTAGGTTGAACCTTCAACCATGTCAAATGGTCCTTCAACATCAACAAGCGAATCTCTATCTCTGTGACCATAGCCTCTTAATGAAGCCTCAATCTCTATGTCATCAACACTTTCATTTGCTTCCAGCTCAATAGTTATATCGATCTTGTCGCCTCTCTTGACGTTGTATGTTGAACCGTCAAAAACATATGATCCATCTATCTGGATACTAACTACATCAACAGGAACAACATCAGCAGCAACTGATGAAGCCATCATAACAACAGCCAACATAAAAACCATCAATAATCCAATTTTATTTCTCATTTGGTTAACCCCCACTTTGATTTTTTATAATTAAGATACCGTTGATAGGTAAAACACGACACCTTTTCATATGAGTAAAACAACTCTGATATTTAAATATTATGGTCGTTTAGTATATCTGAGTAGTTACACCACAAAACCATTTTTCGGTGAATCATATTACATAAAACATCCTGTGTTTTACTCTTTTCTCATCTCCTTCTGTTATTGAAAATCTTGCATAATATATTCCTGGTGTTGTATCTTCAGGAATCTCTATATAAACCATGAAATCCTCGCTTCCTTCAAGATCAAATGGACCAAGAGATCTTGTTGCGATCGCTCCAAATAGTCCCATTATGTTGACATTAATCTCAACATCATCAAGATCAACGCCCTTATTTTCCAGACCAAGATTATATTGAAGTGTTTCTCCAGGCTTAACAAACTCATCACCTATCAACTGTAATGTGCTTACTCCAATCTTTTTAACTTCATGTTCAACAGGTTCAGGTTCATATTTCCTGTAAACATTCACATAATCTGAATCTGAGATATCATCAAAACTCATAGTGCATGTAACTTTCTCTCCAAATTTAGTGTTTTCAGCACCTATCTTAAGCGAAAGCGTGCAGATTTCATCGCATTCTAAGGTACCATTTGCCTTCTTTATACCAGTATCAACATAGTAGTCTACATAAGTGAACTCATCACTTACAATTTCTGCATTACAGTATAGATCTGTTGTGTCATAAGGCCTTTTAGGCGTAAGTTCAACATTAATAGACTCTGTTATAGGTTTTGGGATGCAAGCGCCGTCTGAGCAAATCTCCTCGTCAGAACACTCATCAGCCAAGACAGGATCATTTCCTATAATAACTCCGTTGCAGATTCCAGTATTCACGCCGCAGTACTGATCATATTCAACAAGGAATACATCTCCGTATTCATTATTTGGCATGCAGACATATTCAGATCCAGAGCTTGTGTCACAAACGGTTGTACCGTCATCATTATCGTATTCATGACATCCGGTCGCATGATTAAATGACCACTCACGGCATATTGTATCATCAGGAAGGTTGTCTTCGTTCTCACCGACACATGACTCATCTTCATCATCATCGCAGACGCCGTCATTGTCTGAATCAATGCATCCTTCACAATATGACTGGCCTGGAACACAGTATTCTTCCATATTGCAATAATCCTCAACAACAGGGTCTTCCCAGTCGTATGCTCCATCGCATTCGCCTGTATCTACTCCGCAATATTGTATCCTTGTCTGACTAAAGACATCATCTCCAAGATCTGTTCCATCTGAACATACATATCTTTCTCCAGAATCAGAATCACAGATTGTAGATCCATCATCATATTGTTCTTCTATGCAACCAGTATTGTAATTGAACCAATTTTTGAAACAGGTTGT
>JBKHIF010000047.1:0-10977 GCA_046538795.1 Candidatus Woesearchaeota archaeon
AGTGGTTCCGGGTTTATTTCCCATCATACAATCTACAAGATGTTTTGCAGATGCATCATCAAATGCAAATAAAGCTTCACCTTTAAGATCACCATTGACTTCAAGATATATGCTTGAAACAATATTTTCCGGGCCGCCAAGCTCATCTGCAAATTTTTCAAAAGCAATAAATTTGGTCTCAGGAATATTTATACCCACTCTTTTATTTAGCAATTGAGAAAGCGATGTTGCAGCATTTCCAATACCAACATTTCCGCATTCTCTCAATGCGTCTTTTTCCACATCACTTAATTTAAGTTTTTCCACGCCAATCACATCCGTTATAATACATAAAATATTAAATAAACATACTTCATGTCAGCCTCTCCTCCTTGATTTTAAGGCTATCATAATTTTGTTCAGGGAATTCTCATCAAAAATAAGGAACAAATCTCCACCAACCTGTTCTGATTCTACCTTAAGAAAAGTGTCAACCACAAAAAGATCCTCTTCTGTCTTTTGCACAAGAGAATATAGTTCAGAATCCATCTCACTTACGTGACTAAGATATGAAGGAGGATTAGGAAGAACTGTGAATTTCAGATCGTCGCCCAAAGTATTAAGGAAGGCTCCTCCGATTATGTTCAGGAATTCAGTAAATGCAGATTTTGCATCATCTGTAACTTCTTTAAGAGTGTCAGGAGGCTGCATCATCATCATATCAAGCAGTTTAAGACCATTTATCAGATCATAAGAAATTATGAGATTTCCTGAAATATCTCCTGAAATTTTTGATATGCCTATCAAAGACTGCTCTCCGATACGATCCACTATAGGAACGCTTTTTAGTTTTACGCTAGGAAAATCAACAACTACGTTCTTATTGATCATCTGCTTTAGAGCATCTCCTGCATTTTTTGAAGCATCAATGCAAATCTTACTTAGTATGTTCTTTTCGTTATCTTCAAGTTCCATTTTGTTGTCTCCTCCGTTGACAGGATCGATTTTTTTGACCAGATTGTTGCCCTATTACACATAACTTGTGAGAAAAGGACACAAATGTATTAAAATAGTCCTTTCCAATATGACAATCAGGATATCATATTTTCAAAACTTTTTTCTTATTAATATGTGTTTGCATAGGTCAGTTGCAGACAATAATTTAGCATATAATATCTCTGCAACCAAGTTTTTAAGGCATAACAATTTTATGTATTATTTGTGACTTTTGGATACTTATGTATTATCATGTCTGGCTAATTATCAAATAGTGTATTTATATCTAATATTAGAGCAACGTTTCCATCTCCCAATATGGTTGCTCCGGAAACTCCTTTTGTTCCTCTAACTACACCTGGAAGACTCTTTATTAGTATTTGCTGCTGGCTTTCTATTGTATCAACAACAATTCCTATTTTTTCATTATTCCTGTTGACTATTACAACCGTCAATTTCTGTGAAACATCATAATCAGACATGCCCGTAAGCTCATGAAGCCAAAGGACAGGAATTTCTAAATTTCTCAGTATAAAAACAGATTCATTGTTTATCGTCTTTATATCAGAAAGGCTTACATCGATAGTCTCATCTACACTTGATAGTGGAATTGCATAAATATCATCCTGAGCTTTCACAAGAAGGGCAGTTATTATAGCAACAGTCAAAGGAAGCCTCATCTCGACAGAAGATCCCTTGCCAACCTCAGATTTTAGGTTAATATGTCCTCCAAGCTGTTTTATCTTGCTTTCGACAACATCCATGCCAACACCTCTTCCAGATACTTCAGTTACTACTTTATTTGTACTTACCCCTGCACGAAAAATAAGCATCTGTATCTCTTGTATCGACATTTTCTCTGCTTCTTCGGCTGTAATAACTCCCTTATTTATGCAGCTTTCTTTAACCTTCTCAGAATCAATACCCGCACCATCATCAACAACTTCCACAATCGCATGGTTTTTTTCTCTTCTCGCAATAACTTTGACAGATCCTTCCTGTGGCTTTCCAACATTCATCCTTTCTTCTGGAGTCTCAATACCATGATCAATTGAATTTCTAAGAAGATGAACCATAGGGTCTCCTATCTCGTCAAGAACTGTCCTGTCAAATTCCATCTCAGCTCCTTCAATGGAAAAATTGACTTTTTTGTTCTGCTTGTTTGCAAGATCCCTGACCATACGGGGAAATCTATTTATTATGTTTCCTATAGGAACCATCCTTACACCCATCACCTCATCCTGAAGATCAAGTATAAGACGATCTACGCTTGCAAGAACTGTCTTTAATTCAGAAAGATTATGTTTTTTGTTTATGTTCTGCAATCTTATGTTGCTTATAAGAAGCTCACCTACAAGATTCATTAGCTTGTCAAGTTTTTTCATCTCAACTTTTACACTTTGTATCTGTTTTACAACACCTTTGGTACTTGCAGGTGTTTTTGTGTTATCAGAAGAATCATCCTGCTTTGCATTATTGATATCTTCAGGAGGAACATATTTTTCTTCAAGCCCAAGAACAAATATTTTTTTGACTCCCGACACTGCATCTGTTATTTTCTTTATATCTTCTTTATTTTTCTTGGAAGCAACAACAAGCTCCACTTCAGAATCAAATTTACCTGCTTTTATATCATCTGACGAAGGAGTGCTTTTTATAATATCACTTATATCAACCACGTCTCTCATGACGACAGAAGCCTTTCCGGCCTTGAGAAAATTCTTTGGATCAAAGACCATTATTATTCTCGTTATGTTCATCTTTTTTTTCTTTAAAGATGCAAGTTTTTTGTTATCCTCATCGCTGAACTCAGCAAATTCTCCAATCTTTATATCAAAACTTTCTTCTTTTGCACCGATTATATTTTTCAGTTCAGGAATTATTCCTTCAACCTCAAGTGCATCAGCATTGTCCTGGGATATAAGATCAAGTCCCTCTTCCAGAAGATCAACACCGTCAAACAAAAGATCCATCACTTCCTGTCTTACCTCAAGCTCTTTATCTCTTACCTTTGAAAGCACATCTTCAAGCGAATGGGCAAGCTCAGAAAATTTCATGAAACCCATAGCAGCAGAATTTCCTTTCAGGGTATGAAATGCCCTGAAGATCTTATTAATATTATCCATGTCAGATGCATCCTTTTCAAGTACAAGCAGACCCTGATTAAGAGTATCCATATGATCCTGAGCTTCAGATATGAATTCATTCTTGTATTCTGAGGTGTCCATTTTTATCATCTCTTTTTTTTGCTAATATATATTTCCAATGTGCCTGCAACAGCTCAACAAATTGTAAAAATCAAAGGTCAAGCAACTGGACAAGCGATACAGGTATTTTTTCAAGAGGCACGATTTCATCAGCCAGTCCCGCCACGATAACCTCTTTAGGCATACCATATATGACACATGTTTCTTCTGACTGCGCAATAATAGTCCCATTATGTTCTTTTATTGTCCTTGATCCTTCCTTGCCATCACTTCCCATACCGGTAAGTACTATGCCTATAGTGTTCTCTCCAAATATTTTTACTACTGAATTAAAAAGCCTGTTGGCATTAGGCCTCACACCAAGTTCAGGCGGAGTTTTGTTATCAAGATATATTGATCCTTCCATTCCTTCAATATCTGATTTCAATTCCATATGATAGCCTCCCGGAGCTATGAGTACAAGACCGTTTTTTAATTCATCACCTTGTTTTGCTTCCCTTACTTCCAGATCACAAAGCGTATTTAGTCTTTCTGCAAAAGATTTGGTGAATCCAGGCGGCATATGCTGGACAATAAGTATAGGCGCAGGAATCTCTTTTGGCAACTGAACAAGCAAAGCCTCCAGAGTCTGAGGACCGCCTGTAGATGAAGCTATAACGACAATCTTTTTTCTTGTTGATCCAAAAGTCTTTTTTCTCACTTTTGATATCTTGAATTTAGGAATTTTTGCACGAGCAGCAGCTTTTACTTTGAATTTAAGCTCATAAGATATTTCATCCATGTTCTGATAAGTGGGCTTGAAAACATAATCAACTGCTCCGGCATTCATTGCTTCAAGCGATTTTTCAGAACCTTTTTGAGTGTGAGAACTTACTATAACAACAGGTATATTATATTGAGAAACTATTTTCTTTAGAACCTCTATGCCATCCATATCAGGCATCTCGAGATCAAGAGTTATTACGTCAGGCCTAAGAGTTGATATCTTTTTAAGAGAGTCCCTGCCATCAATTGCAGTTCCAACTACCTGGATACCAGAATCACTTGCAAGTATCTCTGACAACATCTTTCTCATCAATGCAGAATCATCAACCACTAATACCTTAACCATCATCTAAACCTTTATTTTTGCACCACAATCAAAAACAGAGTAAAAACACCAAAATCAGAGCAACTGATCAATTATCCGCCATATTTTTTGATCACAGAAAGCACATCATCTTTCTGGAAAGGCTTTACAATAAAATCAGAGGCTCCGGCTTCAACAGCTTCATTGATTATCTTCTGTTGTCCAACTGAAGTACACATGACGACTTTTGCGCCTTTATTTTTAGCAATGATCCCTTTTAATGCCTCAATACCATTTACATTAGGCATCATTATATCCATAAAGACTAAATCTGGATTTGATTCTCCGAACTTATCCATTGCTTCTTGTCCATTGCCTGCTTCAGCAACAACCTGAGAGCCTGCCTCAGAAATTATATTCTTAAGCATATTTCTCATGAATGCTGAATCATCAACGACCATAACATTAATACCCATCCAAAATCACCTCAAGAGCATAAAATTATCAATTAAACTTACAAAAAATTATTCATAGCATCTACTATGTCCTGCCTGTTGAATGGTTTCATTATATAAGCCACACAGCCGGCAGCCTTTGCCTTTTCTTCCTGTTCAGGTTCCTTAAGAGATGTGCACATTACAACTTTTGCACCAGGATTGCTCTTTTTAATTGTTTCAAGAGCAGTTATGCCATCCATACCGGGCATCTTGATGTCCATGAAAACAAGGTCAGGCTTATTCTCATTGTATTTCTGAACACCTTCTTCTCCTGTATGAGCTTCAAGTATCTCTACCTCCTTACCCTCCTTTTTAATAAAATTTCTTATAACTGCAACCATCAGAGAAGAATCCTCTACGATCAATATTTTTTTCATTTTATCTACCTCGCTTCATGTTTCAACAATATGATTCCAATAATCTCCACTCATACTATATTATAAAAATTTGTTGCGACATTACAGCAGCCGTAAAGGCTCACATCTTTGTTCTTTATCGCATAGACAGGTATTTTTCTAAGCACATCTGATCTTTTATCATGTTTTTCAAACTCTTTCATGAAAAGTCCGTCTTTAAAAAGATTGATGTTGTTCATGACCACATTTCCGGTTATGAAAAGTCCGCTATAGCATTCTGACATAAGCGCAATAATTCTTGCAGCACGTCCGAAATAATTGATTAGCTTTTCAACAGTCTCTTTACAGACAGGATCTTTATCATAGTTTTTCTCAATCTCCCTTAACTTGGGTATGCCCTTCAGAGTTTTGATTTTTTCGGATACAACTGTCTCATTGCGCTTCTTCTTTGATCTTATGAATTCGTAAAGGAGTTCCATACCCTGACCTGATAACACTCTTTCAAATTCAGGATGAACATCTTTTTTTTCAAGATAATTTTTCTTTAGATACTCTGCAAATTCCATATCAAACTTATCATGTATGATAAGATCCATGTGACCTCCTTCTGAAGGAAGCGGTGCATGAAGATAAGTATCATTGTCATAATATACTACGCTTACGCCAAGCCCTGCTCCAGCACCTAAAACAGCATACACATTCTCACGCGTCCATCCTCCGGTTAAATCTTCACCGACGTGATCAATCTTCACAACATCTTTTTCCATATCAATAAGATCAATCCCATATCCAATAGCTTCAAAATCATTTATCAATATGACCTTGTTAAGCATGGTATTATCCATAATTTCCTGGACCCTGATCTCAAGATCAATGTTCGTAAGCTTGATATATCCTCTTCTTCTTGAAACCGGACCTGCAGCTCCTATGCAGCACCTGTTTACTTCTATATCGTATTCAAGTTTTACATCTCCAAGAATAGTGTTCATAACCTCATACACTTTTCCGACTTTTGATGTTTCTATAGAATATTTTACTATGATGTCAAAATCCTTCTTGCTTTTCACACCCAGAACAGCAAAATAAGAATTGCTTCCCCCAACATCTCCCACAATTACAAAAAATTCGTAATCATCTTTACTGAATCCATTTGAATCAATTGAGTATTGTTTTTCCATTTTAATAACCTTTAATTATTTTAGAGTCCCCTTATTTATATAATTTAACATTATTTAACAGGCGGCAAGCAAAAATACATTTTTAAAAACATTCATATCGCCAAACTGAGATCCTATATATAGATAAGCCATATTTATTAATCCCACTGAAAATAGTTATAAAAAATCAGTATAATTTATCATGATTAACGCGCCATTCCGAATACATGCAGGAGATTCACCTTTATAGATTCTTTCTTGTTTTCCGATGCTTTTGGGAAAAAGAACAAAATAAGCTTCTGGCTGAAATTGACAACATCATGGTAGTCAAGATCATGGACTGTTGATTTTTCTATCTGCTGAAGTATGAGATCAACATCTTTCGCGCTTAGATGAAGAATCTTAAAAAGCTTCTCTACATCTGCTCTGATATCAGGTGTTTTGTCTACAAGTATCTTTGGCGGCATCTGTTCAAATGGATCTTTTTCTCTTGACTCGCCCTGTTCGACAAGGCTTTCGAAACTTGCTTTTGATTCTTTTATAAAAAACACTACATTACATTTTTTTGTCTTGTGCTGCAAAGTTATCGATAAAGATGATTTTAGGATTTTTTGTGGTTCCATAAACTTATCATCCTGGAAATATTTTTTCTTGAAATCATCATAATACAAAGGAGTATAGAATACTTCTGCATTAAGAAGATCTCCTATAACCCTTATGAATTCAGGAAGAAGAATGTTGAAAAATTCATAGACTGCGGAAATTTTCATTTCATCAAGCTCTCTGCTTTCAGATTTGGTTCCCATCATAGATGTTGTCACAAGATCAGCAAAATCATTAGTAGTTGATTTGTCCATGGTTATCATGAGTAACCCGTCGATAAGCTGAGAACATTCAAATCCAAACTGAACCTTATCTTCAGAATCAATCTCTTTGAGTATATCATCAACCTCTGAAAGATCTATATTTACCAAAGGCTCAACATGAAGTTCAGATTCCACGTTCATCATGTTGTCTACCTTATCACCCGCTTCATTCAGAGAAAATCGCAACATGTAGAGTATTTTCATATTCTGTACACGTTCTGGTGTGAAAAATTTGTTGAATATGCCTTCTATTATCTTTTCACCTATCTTAATCTGATCGTTTACGCCGAGTTTTTCAAAATCAGATATCTTGAATTTTTTAAGATACTGCTTGAATATAGAACCAGCCATAAGCTTTCCGAACCTATCCTGAAAAAATTCCATGACGATTGTCTCAGCTTTTTTCTTCATATATCAATAACCTCTTTTAAAACTATTAATCCTATTAATATGACATTAAATCAACTCTTATAAATATCTTATTGATGCAAAATGAAAATCTTTTATTTTTTGAGAAAAACTAGAATCTTTTTTCAACAAATATTTTTGTTTTTTCAAAGACTTGCTCAGGAGTTAATAGTGTAGTGTCAATCACAAAGTCAAAATTATTACCATCATAGCAGTTCTCTATGTTATAATAGTTCCTGTACCTCTTCCTGTCAGATTCTATGCGCTTAAGAAGATTTTTATAGACATCATCTTCTGACAAATAAACTTTTTCGTTCCTTTGATCTTTTTCGTCTAAAGAACATCTGTATATTCGTCTTGCTGCTTCCTTTAGATCAACATCAAGAAATATTTTTATAGAATGCGGGATGAAAAAAAATGATGTTCTTCCTTCAATTACAAAATTATCTTCTTCTTTCCCAAGCTTTTCCTGGTATTCATCAACTTCTTTGTCAGTTGAAGGATCAGTTTCTCCAAGCGTATTGAATTCATCAAGAGTCATACCTCTTTCTTTTGCCATACTTCGTCTTAATGCTCCAATATAATATCGCTTCATCCCAAGCTTTTTAGAAATGTTTTCTGCAAGAGTGCTTTTTCCTGCACCAGGCATCCCTGAAATTGAGATTATCATAGATTATTGGACATGAAAGTGGTATATATAATTATTGGAAAAAAACTCATGAAAAATAATAACTCAAACCAATGTCTATTCCCCGACCTGCTCGAAGAGTACCCTTTCAGGGCAAACCCAAAATTTAGAAATAAAACAAACTACAGCGTAAAAATATGAAATACGCCACAGCGACAGATTCCCACAAGATTTTTACGAAAAATCTTGTAAAAAGTATGCTAGTGAGGTGTTCCTTAAAGGAAACCTCACGTGATGAGTAAAAAAAGAATATGAAACAAATTAAAAAATAAAAATATGAAATACGCCCCAGCGAGGATTCGAACCCCGGTCGTAGGCTCCGCAAGCCTATGTTCTATCCAGGCTAAACTACTGGGGCATTTGATCCTGAAAGAAAAAGAAGTTATTCTTAAAACTTACTTAATCATCGTATTCTTTAAGTTCTTTTTCAGGCACATATTCCATCTCATCTATCACCACATCAGGCTTTTTCTTAAATCCATTTCCTATTCGCTCTATTATCCTCGGATGAAAATATGGAGCGTGTTTTCTGAAAATAGATGTGTAAACAACGGGTTTTCTTCTTACCTGGAGCTCTTTTCCTATGACAAAGTTTTTCTGTTTCTTGATCTTATCCAGAAATTCCTGATAATTATCTGCCCTCGCGCAGGTCAAAACATGACCAACTTCCTTTAGTGTATGAGCATCACTTCCGCCAGTATAGCAAATTCCCAAATTATAGTTCCAGACAATAGCATTTTTATTCACTTTTCTGGACATCTCACCATTCATAATCTCAAGCCCATGAAGTTTTTTCAGGTATTCATATGTATTTTCTTTTTTTACAAGCTTGAATATATTCTTGTAGGCAACCCCTGCAGGATGAGCCCCTACTACAAGACAATCATATTTTCTTGCAGAATCTATTATATCATAGAAAGAAACAGAAGTCTTTCCGTTTGGATCCAGGCTTCTGTTGTTTTTTATGTAATTCCTGAAATAATCCTCAAGATGAGATGTTTCATAAAAATAAAGAAGTACATCAGGCCCAGATGATGAATTCACTTCTATCGCAGGTATTACAGGGCTTCTTTGACAAGCATTACTATAAGCATTCAATGATCCTTTTATCTCATTATGGTCTGTAAGCGCAATCCCAAAAGAATTCTTTTTTGCCTTTTTCATTATCGCGTTTACAGAGGCAGAGCCATCAGAACACTTTGAATGAAGATGCATATCAATACACATAAAGCCCTGATCAAAAAGTTTTCGGGGATCAGGTTTCTCAAAAATTATTTTTCTGCCGTCTATAGGATTATCCATATATGAAAATGAATCTTTTTAATTTTTATTAAACCTTGCGGTTTCAGGGCTTTTTGGCAATAGTCGAAGGTCCTCTCCTGTAAACCTTAGGTCCGTCCTCGACGATAAAATCAGCATTTTTGAGATTTTCCCTTACAACTCTTGCGCAGCTGTATGTTGTGAGTATCCCACCTGAATTCATCTTTTCATAGATATTCTTAAAAAAATCTTCTGTCCAGAGTTCAGGGCATTTTTTTGGAGAGAATGGGTCAAGAAAAACATAATCATATGTTTTTTCAAGTTTTTTTACAGCAATAAGAGCGTCATCATTGATCAGTTTTAATGAAAAATTCTTTTGCTGAAAACAGGTTTTAACTTCTTTCTCCATAAAAAGTTCTCTAATCAGACGATATTCAGGATTTTTGAGAGTATTATTCTTGATCTTTTCTAAAATTTCAGGATCAAGTTCAATCGCAGTTATATTTATTTTTTCCAAGTTCTTATTTTTCAATGCTTCTATAATCCCAGCAAGAGAATTATATCCAACTCCGAAACAGATGTCAAGTATGGATATCTCTTTTTTTTGCACCGAAGATAATTTAGATGGAATTGCATATTTCAGGAATCCTTCTTCAAGAGCACCTGTCTTAGAATGGTAATATTCCTGATATTTGTCAGAAAAAAAAGTAAGGGACTCATCCCCTGTCTTAAAAGTATCCATCTTCACATCTCAGGAGGCATCCCGCCCTGTGGATTTGCTGAACTGTTGTCCTGTTTTCCAGATGCTATAACATCATCGATTCTTAAGATCATGACAGCAACTTCTGAAGCAGAACTTATTGCCTGAGTCTTTATCTTGAGTGGCTCAACAATCCCTTCTTTGATGGAATCTATAGTTTTTCCTGAAAATACATCTATTCCTGCCCACATTTCACCAGAATCATGCGCTGCTTTCAGTTCTGTAAGGACATCTATAGGATCAAGACCCCCATTTTCAGCGAGTGTCCTCGGTATTACTTCAACTGATTCTGCAAAAGCATTTACTGCCAATTGTTCTCGTCCTGAAAGAGAGCTTGAGAATTTTTTTAGATGTCTTGAAAGCTCAATCTCTATTGAACCTGCTCCGCCCACAATAAAACCATCTATCAAAGTAGAGGATACATCACCAATCGCGTCTTCTACTGCTCTTTTCACCTCATCAATCACATGCTCAGTGCTTCCTCGTAGGAGGAGAGTAACGGCTTTAGGATTAGGACATTCTCTTACATAGACCATTTCCTCATCACCAACTATCTTTTCCTCAACTATTCCTGCCTTTCCAAGAAAGTTAGATGAAAGATCATCAAGATTGGACGTTATTTTTGCACCTGTGGCCTTTGAAAGCTTTTCCATATCAGATTTTTTAAGACGTCTTACTGCAAAAATATTATTCTTTGAAAGTCTCGAGGTTTGGAAAATATCTGCTAATTACTA